>URFJ01000100.1 GCA_900547135.1 uncultured Eubacteriales bacterium
CCCCATCTAAACACGAATAAACAGTGACCGAATTAATTTTTATTATAACAACTTATTTCCAAGTTGACAAACACAAACTCCATTTTATACACACTTTTACCACTAAAAGTATAGAATAAATCATTACAAATATTATAAAACGCATATGTATTCCATATAATGAACCAGCCTGCATACAAATCGCATTTATATATACATTCTAAATCAGGCGCCAAAAAATGGATGCCCCTTGGGGCATCCATTTTTTGCTTAAATGAATAAATCAGTTTGCGGCCGCCTGTTCAGACGGGTACACGCTGACCTGCCTGCGCTTACGCTTAATTTCAAAGCGAACTACTCCGTACGCCATAGCAAAAAGCGTATCGTCCTTCCCGATTCCGACATTATTGCCGGGATGAAAATGAGTTCCGCGCTGCCTTACCAGAATATTGCCCGCAAGAACAAACTGGCCATCGGCACGTTTCGGGCCAAGACGTTTTGATTCGCTGTCGCGCCCGTTTCGTGAACTGCCAACGCCCTTCTTATGTGCAAAAAGCTGAAGATTTATATTCATCATCGTACTACACCTCCCTTTCAATCAATCTGAGGTATCCGCAATAGTTTCCTTCTATGGATTTTAAACCCAATAGCATTGTCTCAAGGATTATTTCAGCGCTATTCCACTCATCAGCGGATATGCCCTTATCGAGCATGCAGGTTAAACTGCCTTCCTTGATTTCGTGTGATACCCGCAGACCCAGATACTCGGATAAACCCATTATCGCTGTCTGAGTAAGGGCGGACACCGCGCTGCACACGATGTCTTCGCCGCTCATGGCGTATCCCGTGTGTCCGTTTGCTTTAAATCCCGCTATTCTTCCGCGGGATCGGAAAACTGTGATCTCAGTCAATTCAATTACCCTTTGATCTCAGCTAAGCGCAGTTACCTTGACCATGGTGTATGGCTGACGGTGCCCTTGCTTTTTTCTGTAGTTCTTCTTTGGCTTATACTTAAATACAACTACTTTTTTGCCCTTGCCATGCTCAATGACCTTAGCGTTTGCCGACGCGCCCTTTACAACAGGAGTACCTATCTTAACGCCATTATCATCTACAAGCATCAATACGTCAAAGGAAACCACGTCGCCAACTTCAGCATTTAGCTTTTCTACTACGATCTCATCGCCTACGCTTACGTTGTACTGTTTTCCTCCTGTACGAATTATAGCATACATACCTAAACTTACCTCCTCTTACCAGTCTCGCCCGAATTCGGCGGTTTCAGCAACACTTTAAGGCCGAAACGGAGCGGCTCACCAAAGTATACTATCATAGTCAATAGTCTAATGTCAACTTTATTTTAACATAAAATCTAGCCGTTTGCGCCATCAGCGCAGCTTTGCTCCGGTTCTGGCGTTCAAGCTTTCCATTATGGAGGCCACCGCCGCCGTTATTTCCTCATCTACAAGGGTGTGGTCAGGACTGCGAAGCAGGAATGAATATGCCATACTCTTTTTCCCATCCGGAACTCCTTTCCCGCGGTATACGTCAAACAGGGATATATCATCAATAATAACGCCTGTTTCGGCCATTAGTATAGACCTGGCGACATCGTCCGCGCAAACGCTTTCATCCACGATTACCGCTATATCCCGCTTTACAACCGGATACTTTGGAATTGGACTATAAGCGCGTACCGGTTGATTAAGCCCGAATAGCTTGTCAAAGGATAGCTCGCAGACGAAGACGCGTGCCGTAATATCATACGAAGCCAGCGTATCGGGGTGAACCGCCCCCATCTCTCCTATTTCCTCTCCATTCACCATTAATACGGCATTCTGGCCTGGTTGAAAATGGTTGCTGTAACCAACCCTAAACGCCGCATCCTTTATGCCAAATCCCATAAGAAGCGACTCGACCGTACCTTTTAAGGTGAAAAAATTCTCTTGTTCCATGTATGCGATGCAGATATTTTTCCTCTGCTCAGGCAGGGACGGGTTATTGTTTATATGCACGTTTCCTATCTCAAAAAAACGGTTATGCTCCGTACGCCTGTTTAAATTTATAGCCAGCGATCTAAGCATTCCAGGAATCAAGGTGGTTCTCATTAGGCTTTGATCCTGGCCAAAGGGGTTCATTATTTTTACTGCAAGCCTTCTTTCATCCATTGTCCCCAGCTTTAGCGATGAAAGCTCATCCGGAGACATAAAGTTATAGTTATACATTTCACAGGCGCCTAAAGCGGCAAGCAAATCCTTAGCCCTATCCTCCGCCTTAAACACGGCGCTTATGGAACCGCAGAAGGTTTCACCGCTCATAAGCGTAGGGTTTATCCTCTCATATCCGTAGAGGCGCGCAATCTCCTCGGCAATATCCCAGTCGGTTTCAATGCCGCTTTCAATATCAACCCTGTAATGCGGCACCTTTATCCTCAGCTTTTCACCGTCAATATCCGCCGGTATATTTATGGTCTCAAGAAGTCCCGCCATATCCTGCGGCCCAAGATCAAGGTTGTTTATCCGGTTAATGTGCCGCCAGTCCGCTTCGACGACGCGTTCGTTTATATCAGTTCCGCATACGTCGATAGTACCGCCTATTACCCTGCCGACGTTGAGGCTGTCGACCAGTTCAATCGCCCTTTTAACAGCTTTCATAGCGTTTACAGGCTCTACGCCTCTCATGAAGCGTATAGCTGAGTCGGTAGTATAATGCAGCTTTCTTGTAGTGGAACGAATGCTGCTACCCTTGAAAACCGCTGATTCAAATAACGTAGCCCTTGTATTAGACGCTATTTCAGAGTTCTCTCCCCCCATTACGCCAGCTATACCAACCCCCTTTTGGGGATCAGCTATTAAAAGCATGTCTGGAGTAACGTCACGCCGCTTTCCGTCCAGAGTTATAACGGTTTCTCCTTCAAAAGCGTTGCGCACTATAATATGCCCCCCATCAACGCACGCAAGGTCAAACGCGTGCATCGGGTGGCCATACTCCACCATTACTAAGTTTGTTATATCTACTATGTTGTTGATAGGCCTAAGGCCTACACTTCTCAGCTTTTTCTGCATCCATCTGGGCGAGGGCCCGATCCTTAGATCGGTTACAGCCCTTGCGCAATACCTGGGACAAAGCTCGCTATTATCTACTGTTACCTTGGCGTACTCCGATATATCGCCGACTCCTGTTACGTCTTTAATATCCGGTTCAATGAACTTCTGTCCCAAAGCGGCGGCCGCCTCGCGGCACATTCCGATGATGCTCTGGCAATCCGCCCTGTTAGGTGTAAGCTCTATATCGAATATAACCGAATCAAGCCCGAACGCTTCCTGAACGCTTTGTCCATCCGTGTGGGATTCATTGAAAATAAGGACCTCGTCAAGACCGGCGCCCTCATAGTCGGCGTCGGTAAGGCCAAGCTCACGGCCTCCGCAGAACATTCCCTGGCTTTCTATCCCGCGAAGGCTTGTAGGCTTGATTTCGGTTCCGTCGTGAAGCACCGCACCGCAAAGCGCCACGGGAACCTGCGCGCCTTCATATACCCTCTTTGAATTGGTGACAATCTGGATAGGCTCGTCCGATCCTATGCCTACCGTGCAAATCCTAAGCTTCTCGGCCTGCGGATGCGGGGCTATGTTATTTATAGTGCAGACGACTACATTTTTTATCCCTGGCATTTCATCAGCCACCTCGGATACTTCAAATCCCCTCCACATAAGCTTCTCTACGAACTCATCTATAGTAACGTTGAAATCAACGTATTCTTTTAGCCATCTCAGCGGTAATTTCATCCTTTTGTCCCCCTTTAGAACTGCTTTAGAAACCTTGCGTCATTCTCATAGTGCAAGCGTATGTCGGGTATCCCATATTTCAAATTGGCTACCCTGTCAACGCCTACGCCAAAGGCAAACGCGCTCCATTCCTTCGGATCAAGGCCGCAGTTTTCAATCTCGTGAGGATTTGTCACCCCGCAACCCATTATTTCAAGCCAGCCCGTTCCCTTGCATACCCTGCACCCCTTGCCGCCGCATATGGTGCAGGATATATCCACCTCGGCCGATGGTTCTGTAAACGGGAAATAGCTTGGGCGGAAGCGCGTCTTAACATCTGCTCCAAAGACCGCGTGCACAAAAGCCGATACTGTCCCCTTCAGATCGCCAAACGTAACGCTTTTATCAACAACTAGGCCCTCTATCTGCATGAATATTGGGCTATGGCTAGCGTCTACTTCATCCACCCTAAAGCAGCGTCCAGGTATCACAAGCCTGAATGGCGGCTTTACAGTCATAAGCGCCCTTGCCTCGCATGGAGTCGTATGGGTCCTTAAGACCACCTTATCGTTTATGTAAAAGGTGTCCTGCATGTCCCTCGCAGGATGATCTGGCGGCATATTGAGCTTTGTGAAGTTGAGGTCGTCGTATTCAATCTCAGGTCCGTCAAACGTTGTGAACCCCATTCCTATCAGAGCGTCCCTAATCTCGCGGTACACGAGCGTAAGCGGATGTAGATGGCCGCCTGGCAGTATATGCCTTCCAGGTTCGGTTACATCTATCCTTTCCCTTTCAAACCTGAGCTGCTGCGCAATTTGAGCCATTATCTGCCTGCGCCTGTTTATCCCCTCTTCTAGCTCCTGCTTAACAATGTTGGCCATCTTTCCAATCTCAGCCCTCATTTCCTTGCTTAGCTTACCCATGCCGCGAAGTATTTCGGTCAGCTTGCCGTTTCTACCCAGAGTTGATATATAGATTTCCTCAAGTTCCGAGTCAGTCTTAGCGGCATCAAGGGAAGCAAGCGCCTCCTTTTTAATCTCATCCAATCGGTTGATCATCTGACAGCTTTTCCTCCTAAAAAATATAAGCGCATACATCCCAAAGGGACGAGTGCGCTTTCTCGTGGTACCACCCTAATTCATTCTGCATTGAAACTAATCCAATTACAAAACCTCTTAGCTGTATCGGGCTTGCCCGTCTTTGGCTACCCGTCCGGATTTTTATTTATCGCGGATTTCACCAAAGCTGCTCCAGGACGAACTGCTTCATGGCCTTAACGCGGTTTGCTTTCAGCCAGAGGCAAACCTCTCTTAATGCGCCTATAGCCGTGATTTGACCCTTCATCGCATTACTCTATTGAATTATGCCATTATATCACAGGTATTATTATGGATCAATATCCATAATCGATACGGTTATGCTCCTAAAAATCTTATCAACTAATCAGTTAGATTATTGTTTTATAGAACGGTAAGTAATCAATACAGCTATTTATTTATATAAACATTTTAAGTCCATCTGTCGTAATTTGTTGCATGTCCCGCCATTAAGTTATATAATATTAAATGGATTCATTCATTAATATTATAAAGCTTAATTAAGGAGTGTATCATGAGTTTTGTTATTACCACCGAATCCAATTCGGAAATCCCCTACCAGTGGGAGGATGAAAACGGCTTTTCCGTAATGAGAATGCCGTATACATATGATGGTCTGGAACGATACTACGATTTAGGAAGAGAAACCGATATACCCGCTTTTTTCAAGCGTCTACGCGAAGGAACGGTTGTTACCACAGCCCAGCGGAATCCTGCTGAAATAGAGGAATACTTTGAGCCGTATTTAAAGCGGGGAAACGATATACTGCATATAGCGTTTTCATCAAAAATGTCAGGCACCTTCAGCAACGAATGCATAGCAAGGAATGAGCTTTTGGAAAAATACCCTGAACGAAGAATTGAGTTGGTTGATACGCTTGCCATATCAATGCCGCTTGGACAGCTTGTGGGAGTAGCACTCGAAATGCGAAGGGCAGGAAAATCCCTTGATGAAATACGCGACTGGGTGGAGGATAATAAGATGAAATCATGCTCCCTTTTCGCGGTAGAAAGCCTAGAATATCTTCGTAGAGGAGGCCGGATTTCAAACACGGCTGCGTTTTTTGGAACGGCGCTTCAGCTTAAACCCATATTGACCGTAGGCCCTGACGGTCTTGTGATTCCAGTTGCAAAGATAAAGGGTCAAAGAAAGGCAATTAAATATATTCTGGAGGGATGCGCCTCTACAATAGAACGACCCGATGCTCAAACCGTATATATTTGCCATGCCGATTGTCCAGGAGACGCCAGTATGTTAAAATCACAGGTAGAAGAGTTGATTAAGCCAAAAGAGGTAGTAATTCGTCCTGTTGGTCCTGTAATAGGCTCCCACTGCGGTCCGGGAACGCTGGCCCTCGTCTATTTTGGAAAGGGGCGCGACAAGCTGTTATTGAAGTAATTAATCTATTTCTTAATTAGGAGCAAACGCATATGGATATAAAGTTTTGCGGCGCAGCCAGATCGGTAACCGGTTCTTGCCATCTTGTCGAATTTGAAGGGGGCAGACTTCTGGTCGATTGCGGTATGCGCCAAGGGCAGGATACAAAAACGGAGCTAGGCGAAGGCGGGTTTCTATTTGACCCTGCCAGCATTGACGCAGTGCTGCTTACACATGCGCACATTGATCACAGCGGACTCATTCCCCTTCTTGTAAAGAGGGGTTTTAACGGAGTGGTATTAGCCACGGAAGCGACGTCGCAGCTCGCCACGATAATGCTTCCGGATAGCGCCCATATTCAGGTGGGCGATGCAGAAAACGCCAACCGTAAGCGCCTTAGGGCAGGCAAGGAACCGATTGAACCGCTGTACACCCTTGAGGATGCGAACAACGCTCTAAAGCTGTTCAAGTCAGTTGGCTACAAAGAGACTGTAAGGTTGATGCAAAACGTAACGGTACGATACAGGGATATGGGGCATCTTCTGGGTTCCGCAGCTATAGAGCTGTGGATAGAAGAACGTGGAAAGACAAGCAAGCTTGTGTTTTCAGGCGATATTGGCAGGAATAACCGGCCAATCATCCGTGATCCGGACCGCATTGAATCTGCCGACTTCCTCATAATAGAGGGCACGTATGGAGACCGGAATCATGAATTGAGCACGGATGAAGCTAAGGAAGCCCAGTTTTCAAAAATAATATCGGCAGGGATAGCCCGCGGCGGCAGCATAGTTATACCAAGCTTTGCGGTCGGGAGAACGCAGGAAATACTATATTTCATAAAAAAGCTGATTAATAAGGGAACGATAACCGGCCTAGATAAAATACCCGTATATATAGATAGTCCACTGGGCATTGAGGCAACCCGTATATACGAGCGATGCGCTAAAGGGAACTATGATGAGGAAGCGATTGAAATGAGCAAGGGCGGATCTCCCTTCGACTTCCCAACGCTTCACGTTGCCCGTACTGCCGATGAAAGCAAGCTGATTAATTTTACACAAGGAGCAAAAATAATAATTTC
>URFJ01000101.1 GCA_900547135.1 uncultured Eubacteriales bacterium
AAAAGTTAAAATATCTTCCCCCTTCCCATAAACCGCTTGTTAATTGAACGGCTCTATGGTAAAATGCGGTGAAATGTCCCATTAATAAAGAGGTGCAATATGGTTGATCGTTGCAATAGACTTATGGAAGCTGTCCGCGAAGAAGGCGTAGACGCGGTTTTAATTACCTCGAGGATCAACAGGATGTATTTTTCCGGCTTTACCGGATCAGACGGCATACTGTTTATATCGCCCGACCGGCGCGTCCTTATTACTGATTTTAGGTATACAATACAGGCAAATATCCAGTGCAGGGGAACCTTTGAGGTGCTTGAGGCTAGCCGCTCCGCTGTGATGGATATTATTAAAGACGAACTGTCGCGCATAAACGCCAGCCGCATAGGCTTTGAAGACGCCGAACTTACGGTGCGCCAATACGGCCAGTTTAAAGAGCTTGGAACCGAGTTTGTCCCGTGCTCGGAATTTATGGGCACGATACGCGTGCGAAAGGATAAGGATGAAATAGGGCATATTATTAGAGCCCAAAATGCGGCGGATGCTGCGTTTGCAGATCTTGTCAAGCGTATAAAGTCAGGAATGTCGGAGTTGGAAGTGGCTAATGAGTTAGAATATTTAATGAAAAAACATGGGGCCGAGGATAAATCATTTGATACAATCGTCGGCTCGGGTGAAAACGGCGCCCTTTGTCATGCCGTACCCGGGAACAGGAAGCTGAGGCACGGGGATATGGTTGTGTTGGATTTTGGCTGCAAGGTCAACGGGTATTGTTCTGACATGACGCGAACGATTGCGGTTGGGACGCCCTGTGGTGAACTCATGAAGATTTACGCTATAGTCCGCGAGGCGCAGCAGCTTGCGCTTGAGGGGCTTAGGCCAGGCGCCGCGGGCAGGGATATTGACGCTTTGGCGAGAAATTATATTGCCTCCCACGGCTACGGGGACAATTTCGGCCACAGCTTGGGCCACGGGTTTGGACTTGAGGTTCACGAAGCGCCCGGCGCAAGTACCGTTTCATCCGATATCTTTGAGCCTGGGATGACCATAACCGTTGAACCTGGTATCTATATCGAGGGGCTGGGTGGCGTAAGGATAGAGGATTGCTGTATAATTACTGATAACGGATATATAAATCCTGTTACCACTACAAAAGAATTGATAATAATTGAGTAAAGGCAGATTAACTAGGAGGTGTAACCCATGATAATGGCAGGCGATTTCAGAAAAGGCGTAACTGTCGAGATAGACGGGCAGGTCTGGTCAATATCGGACTTTCAGCATGTAAAGCCCGGAAAGGGGGCGGCGTTTGTACGCACAAAGCTTAAGAACGTTATGACCGGTGCGGTTCTTGAGCGCACGTTCAACCCAACGGACAAGTATCCAAAGGCCCATATAGAGACGAGGGAAATGCAATATCTTTATTCGGATGGCGAGTTATACTACTTTATGGATGTTGAATCCTATGAGCAGCTCGCTCTTAATCATGATCAGGTCGAAGACGCTATCAACTTTATAGTTGAAAATATGAACGTAACCATTCGATTCTATAAGGATAAGCCATTTTCTGTAGCTCCTCCTAATTTTGTCGAGCTAGAGGTTTCGGAAACCGAACCCGGCTTCAAGGGCGACACCGCTACGGGAACTACTAAACCGGCCATTCTTGAAACCGGCTTTAAAATCAACATACCGCTGTTTGTAAATCAGGGAGATAGGATACGTGTGGATACGCGGACAGGCGAGTATATGGAGCGCGCATAACAGAAAGAATATGTGTGGGACGATATGCGGATAATTAAATTAAATATAGTAATGGAGGCTAACACTAATGAACACAGTACATGAAAGAATAGCATACATCAAGGGATTGGCCGAGGGGCTCAATCTTGGCGACGATACCAATGGAAAGCTGTTTAAAGCCATTATCGAGGCCCTTGAGGATATGGCGGACGCTATACGTGAGAACGAAGACAGCATAATTGAGCTGGACGAGTGCCTGGATGAGATGGCAGATGAGTTTTCCGAGCTTGAGGAAGATATAGAGTGCCTTGAAGAAGCGTTCTATTGCGATGATGAGGATTGCGACTGCTGTGACGATGAAGATGATGACTTTGACGATGATTTTGTTGAAATGACCTGCCCCCACTGCGGAGAAACGGTTTATTTTGACATCGACCTTATAGAATCCGATGATGAGCTTATGTGCCCCAACTGCAATAAGATTATCATACCGGCGGATGACGAGGGATGCAGCTGCGGATGCGATGAGCATAAGTCTGAATAATCCATTGCTTGGCTACAGATGCGGCGGAGGCGACTCCGCCGCTTTAATATTTGAGCTTGATTTTGCTTCTCCCGACCTGAAAACCGCCATAGCTTGTAAATATTTCTGCGTATGTTATACTTAGTTATATAAACCAGCGCAAACCGGGAGAAGAAGCATGCGCCATAGAATAGTGTCTACCGACTCCGGCTCCATTGCGGAAGAGCTTGGAATTGAATCAGGTTCATGGCTCATATCTATTGACGGCGAGGATATCGTCGATATAATTGATTATGAGGCGCTATGCTCGTCTGAGTCTTTATTGTTGTGCTACGAATCGCCCGACGGCGAGTTGGTGGAGGCCGAGATTGAGAAGGAAGCATATGAGCCGCTAGGCCTTAATTTCGCCGACGACCTTATAAACGGGATGAGAAGCTGCAAAAACCACTGTTTGTTCTGCTTTATAGATCAGATGCCAAGGAAGGGAAGAAGAACCCTTCAGTTTAAAGACGATGATTGGCGTATGTCGATCATAATGGGCAATTACGTTACCCTTACAAACGTATCGGACGGCGAATTTGAGCGAATTCTGCGCAGAAGGGTGTCTCCGCTGTATATATCAGTGCATACTTTGGATCCTGAAATAAGGATTAAGATGATGGCCAACCCTACTGCGGGACTAATCGTTAAACGGCTCGAAAGGTTAAAGTCCGAAGGTCTGCGATTCCACAGCCAGATTGTGCTTTGTCCCGGAATTAATGACGGCGCGGCGCTTGATTATACTCTCGACGGGCTTTCCAGGCTTTATCCTTATGCCCAGTCCGTTGCGATAGTTCCCGTTGGGCTGACAAAGCACCGCGGTGGACTTTATCCTCTGCGGTGCCTCAGCGCCGCTGAGGCTGAGAGGGCAATTTTGCAGATTAACGCCATACAGAATAAAATGAGGGTCTTATATGGAGTTGAATTCGCCTACGCATCTGATGAAATGTACATGATAGCGGGTACCCCCCTTCCTGCATACGATTCATATGGAGATTTTTTGCAGTTGGAGAACGGAGTGGGGATGCTGAGAAAGTTTGAGCGCGAGTTTCTGGATGAACTAAGTAATATGAGACCTATGGAGTCTGAACTAAACCTGGACGCAGTCTCCGGAACCTCGGCGTTCAGTTTTCTTAAACGCCTATTTAAGCGTTTGAAGCAGCATAATATAAACATTAACCTGCATGCAGTCAAAAACGATTATTTTGGGGATACCGTCACCGTTTCGGGACTTGTTTGCGGCTGTGATATAGTGAACCAGCTTAGGAACAGGCTTATTAGCGATAAACTGATCCTACCATCCTGTATGCTTAGAGAAAATGACGATGTTTTTTTGGATGGAATGCGTATATCGGACGTTACTGAAGAGCTGAAAGCCAGAGTGCTTCCCGTATGCTCTTTTGACGGAGGCAGGCTCATTGAGGAAATATTTAAAATAAATTCGGAATTATGAGAGGTATATTATGTCGAAACCGCTTGTTGCCATTGTAGGCAGGCCAAACGTGGGAAAATCCACTCTGTTCAACAGGCTAATAGGAAAAAGAATAGCTATTGTGGAGGATACTCCCGGCGTAACTCGCGACCGCATCTACGGGGATGCCGAATGGCTTACGCATTCGTTCACCCTCATCGACACCGGCGGCATCGAGCCTGTAAAAAACGATATAATCAGCGTGCAGATGCGCAGGCAGGCCCAACTGGCCATTGATACGGCGGACGTAATCATCTTTCTTGCCGATGGAAGGGAAGGCATTACCTCTGCTGACGAAGATGTCGCCGAAATGCTCAGGCGTAGCAAAAAGCCGGTGGTGCTTGCCGTAAACAAGGTAGATAATCTTAAGCTTGAGGATGCGGTCTATGACTTTTATGCATTGGGCATAGGAACGCCGATTACGATATCAGCTGAGCAGGGGCTTGGTCTGGGCGACATGCTTGATGAGGTTACGGCGTATTTTGGCGAAACAGAGGATTCCGCCGACGAAAGCGTTACGCGCATAGCCGTGGTGGGCAAACCAAATGTGGGCAAATCCAGCCTGGTAAACGCGCTGCTTGGTCACGAGCGTACAATAGTCAGCGACATACCCGGGACAACGCGGGACGCTGTTGACTCCCCATTTAACTACAATGGGGATAGCTATGTCCTGGTGGACACCGCGGGGCTTAGGCGTAAAAGAGCTATTGAGGACGAAAGCATTGAACGCTACAGCGTAATTCGCTCCCTTGGAGCAATAAGGCGTGCCGATGTATCACTGATCGTTATTGACGCTTCGGAGGAGCTTAGCGAGCAGGATGTACGTATCGCGGGATACGTACATGAGGAGGGCAAGGCATCGGTATTAGTCGTTAATAAATGGGACCTCATTGAAAAGGATACGTACACTATGGATGCGTTCAAAAAAAAGCTAGCTTGCGACCTGGCGTTTATGAGCTATGTGCCAATGATTTTTATATCGGCCCTGAGTGGGCAAAGGGTGTACAGAGTGATGGATACAGTGCGCACGGTATGTGAGCAAAATAATAGAAGGGTTTCTACCGGAGTGCTCAACGACATAGTATCGGAGGCCATAATGGTTACAGAGCCGCCGTCGGATAAAGGCAGGCGCTTAAAGATCTACTATGCGGTACAGGTGTCTGTAAAACCCCCTACCTTTGTCCTGTTTGTAAATGATCCCGAGCTTATGCACTTTTCATATAAGAGATACCTGGAAAACTATATAAGAAAATCATTTGACCTGAATATGACGCCTATCAGGCTTATAATTAGAAAGCGCGAAAAGCAGGATCAATACAAGGCCTGAAACATAATTTAAGGTATGGAGGAAATCTATGGATTACTTTGTTTGCGGATTGGCTCTGCTAACGGGTTACTTTATAGGCAACATTGAAACTGCCGTTTTGGTCAGCAGAATGGCTTATGGCGACGACATACGCAAACACGGAAGCGGCAACGCGGGCACTACCAATATGCTGAGGGTGTTTGGCATGAAGCCCGGCATGCTGACATTTATAGGAGATTTTTTAAAGGGCATAGTGTCCGTTATAATTGGCAGTCTTATCTGCGGCTGGCTATGCGGGGACGCCATAATCCTTGGTACGGACATGACAACCATAGGCGGCTATCTGTGTGGCCTGGGAACTGTGCTGGGACACGACTTTCCAATATTTTTCGGCTTTAAGGGCGGAAAAGGCGCCGCCTCTACCTTGGGTATAGCCTGGATGGTCGCTCCATGGGTAGCGCTGGGAATAACGGTTTTCAGCTTTATAGCAATATATGCAACACAAATGGTTTCTGTAGGCTCGCTGCTGGGAATGACGCTGTTCACTGCAATTACCATAGCCCTTAATGCATCCAATATCCCGCTGATAATATTATGCTCGGCGCTATGGCTGCTTCTAATAATACGCCACGTCGATAATATAAAGCGAATATTCAACGGCACGGAAAGCCGCCTTTTCAAGCGTCCTGGAAAGGGACACGAAAACGGCAAGGGCGTATAAAGACATGCCGCATCAAGCCACATGCTTGATAAAGTTTATAAACAAGAGTATAATATCTTTTCATATGGCTTTTGCCGTAATTATCCGCTAAGGAGCGACTTATATGAACAGAAGAAAATCACCAGGAAGACGAAAAATGCGTGCAACGCCGCAGTTTTTCCTAATACTGTTACTCTTGGCGCTGGTCGTTATCGCCATATTTATATTTGCCGGCAAATGTAACACCCAGCCCGAACCTCCAGATCCCAGTCAAACTCATGGGGGTATTACCATAGACGGGACGCCAGATCAGACGGCTACTTCAGATTCTGAACCTACGCCCTCGCCCACTCCCGCTTATACGCCTTTACCAACCCCGACATCCGTTGATTCGACAAAACCAAGCGTATTTGGCCTTCAGATCGGCATGCAGCTAAATGGGGAGAGCGTAACCGAGTATATTTCACCCTGTGACATACTGTTTGGCGACGCACGAGAGTACTCTAACGTGGAGGGCGTAACAACCTTCAGAGGAAACAATTTCCGCGATGATGCTACTTATGGCACAGCAACCAATGTAATTGATAAAAAACTGGAGCTGATATGGACTACCGATATACCAGGCAGCATTGCAAAGGGTACAGGTAGTGGAACGTGGTTCGGCGCGGGCTGGACCGGACAGCCGTTGATAATGAAATGGCCTAAGAAAGTGAAAAAGGCCATGAATATGTATGACTGGGCAAAAGAAAAGGACGGCCTTGTAGAAGTCATCTATGCTTCTCTCGATGGTTATGTATATTTTCTGGATCTGGAAACCGGCGAGGCTACCAGAGATCCCCCTTACCTTGGTTTCACCTTCAAAGGAGCAGGTGCACTTGATCCCAGAGGTTATCCAATTATGTATGTCGGCGCAGGTTATGACAGCAATGAAGGCACTGCCAGGGTCTTTGTTGTGAATCTTCTGGACTGCAGTGTGATGTATACCTTTGGAAATAATGATGAATTTTCCCTTCGCGGAAATTTAAGCTACTTTGATTCCTCCGCCCTTGTGGATGCTGCCACAGATACCCTGATCTATCCAGGAGAGAACGGAATTCTTTATCTGATCAAACTGAATACCAGTTATGACCCGGAAGCAGGCACCTTGTCCATAAATCCGGATCATATTGTGAAATGGCGCTACTACGGAACACGTACCAGCGTAGGTTCCTACTGGCTTGGCATGGAGGACAGCGCAGCCATCTATGACGGTTATCTTTTTATTGCTGATAACGGCGGCAATCTGATGTGCCTGGATCTGAATACCCTG
>URFJ01000102.1 GCA_900547135.1 uncultured Eubacteriales bacterium
AGCGAGATTTCAGGATGCGTCCATGTCCAAAATCAGTCACCACAGCTTTGGCACGTGTATAGACTTAAATTCTAATATACCCGTCAATCAAATCCGAGTTAATGCTGATGGATCTGACGAGAATTGGGTTCAGATTAAAGATGCCGTATCTAAGCTAACATATGACGGACTAAAAACCGTGGATGGGAAGGAAAATGTATATTGTTTCAGCTTTTCGGGAGAAAGAAAGGGCCAAAAGCTTGTACCGGACGCTTTGATTAATTACATTATGCACGAGCTGGCATTTGCGCGGGCTGGCTTTTACTGGGGCGGTTACTTTGGCAGCGGTTCGGATGCCATGCATTTTACCCTTGCTGAGATAAATGATTCGCACGTAACCTATCCGGAATGGTCCGACGCCACGCCGGATCATGAAAGAATTCAGAAGGTATTTGAGTACGCAGAGTAATTTAAGCCACAGCGTTATAATATAGGTGGATTGTTTTAGCGGGCACTGCGGATAGAAATTTTTCGCTGTGTCTTTAAGGAAAAAATCTTTTGGCTTGCGATTCAGATTGCTATCATATGAGCAACCTATTGTTTGAAGTATTCCGTTTAAAAACCGGAACCTATCCAGCAAGCAAAAGGAGTTCATATTATGCGTGGGTTTTATGGAAACGGCGGCAGAAGGGCGTATTTTGAGGGATGGTATATAAAACAACAGAACGAAGAAGAAACAATAGCGTTTATACCATCGTTTCATGTAGATGAAAAAGGGAGGCGTTTTGCGCATTTGCAGGCAATTACATCGGCCGGTTCCGCGGGAATTGAGTATCCAATCGGTGATTTCTCGGCAAATCATAGCGTTCTGGATGTAACTATGGGCAAAAACAGGTTTACGGAAAAGGGGATAGAGGTCTCCTTCACAGCTAAAGGAATAAATATAGAAGGCTTTCTTAATTTTGGTGAGTGGCATAAGCCAAACATTGATATCATGGGTCCGTTTAGGTTTGTACCGTTCATGCAATGCAGGCATGGGATCTACAGCCTCTTTCATGATGTCAGGGGAATGCTTGAAGTTAACGGAAAACCGGTATCCTTTCAAAATGGACATGGATATATAGAAACTGACAGGGGAACGTCGTTTCCTAACAGCTATATTTGGACTCAATGCGGCTGGAGGGACAGGGGAGACCCGCGCTGCGTAATGCTGTCGATCGCCGAAATCCCGTTTCTGACGGGCAGGTTTATAGGCTGTATAGGCAGCGTTTACTGCCAAGGCAGGGAATATAGGTTTGCTACATACCGGCGCGTCAAGATAGTACGGGCTGGAGCGTTGGGCTGCGAGGTGAGCCAGGACGCTATGCGCCTTACAATAGACGTTCTAGATAAAAAATCACACGCGCTGCTTGCTCCAAGCTTTGGAAGGATGTCAAGGACTATTCATGAAAGCGTTTCATGCAGGGTCAGATACAGGTTTAAAATAGGAGAGGTTGAAAAGTTCGATTTTATTAGCGATTGTGCCAGCTTTGAACACGTTGAACCTAACGCATAGAAGATGACTTACCATGCCTTGACACAGATTTCAATAAGTGATAATTTAAAAAAGGTATCTTTAAGCTGTATTTGTTCAGTGCCTCTAATGAATTACAAACTGACAGGCCTGCGCCGGACACTGTGCAGGACCGAGCCGGATTTTCGGCAGCAATATGCGATCTTATGCGTTTGTGGGACATGGTTTGTTTCGCGGCGTTTTATTTATAGCTTATTTGCATTAAAACGGCCCGAATGGAGGAAAAACTAAAATATGAATGATAAAAAGTTGAAAACAAATGAACGAATCGCGTTGAGGGCGTCATTAGACAGCATTGGAGCAAACGTCTTTTTATCGCTGGCAAAGCTGTTCGCTGGAATTTTTGCGAAATCAAGTGCGCTTATATCGGATGCTGTACACTCCATAGCGGATGTTCTGGATACGGTTATAGTAATAATCGGGATAAAGCTGTCAAGCAAAGCCCCCGATGAAAAGCATCAGTACGGGCATGAGCGGCTTGAATGCGTTGCCGCTATCATACTATCGGTTATACTTTTCGCCACAGGCTTTGGCATTGGCTATGAGGGGGTAGCCAGTATAATTATGGACGAGTATCTGGATAACCCCACCCCAGGCGTGCTGGCTCTAGTGGTTGCTATACTGTCCATTGTAATAAAGGAATTTATGTATTGGCATATGCGAAGAGCGGCGAAGAGGATAAACTCAGGCGCAATGATGGCTGATGCCTGGCATCAGCGGGCTGACGCTCTTTCCTCAGTCGGCAGCCTGATAGGGGTTCTGGGCGCGAGAATGGGAGCGCCAATACTGGATCCTATTATAAGCGTGCTTATCTGCGCTTTCATAATTAAGGCTGCGTTGCATATATTTATGGATGCTGTTAAAAAGATAACGGACGAGGCCTGCGACAGGGAAACTTCAGATAAGATAAGGGCCTTAATTCAGGTGCAGAGGGATGTATTAGGAATAGAAAGTCTGAAAACGCGCGTATTTGGCGATAAGATTTACGTTGACGTTGAAATCCTGGCGGACGGGAGGATTGCGCTTTCGGACGCTCACATTATAGCCGAAGCCGTTCACAGTTCCATAGAAAAGGAGTTTCCGTCGGTCAAACATTGTTCGGTACAGGTGAATCCATCTAAAGCAGAACGATAAAGACAAACCCAGCTGATTGATGATGGCCAATTAAAGACTTAAGGACAAATTGATTTAATAAACAATGTAGAGTTATATACTGAATGGTTTAAAAGGGCGCCCGGGGCGCCTTTTTTCTTGGAATCAATGCATCTTAATGTTAAACGCCTTTGGCAAAACATATAATACGGCACAGCTATCTAAGAACTGCCTCCGGTATAGTAATTGATTTTAACATTAAGAATACCCAAACGAACCCCCGTCCACATGCATTACCTGGCCTGTCATAAATGCCGAATCATCAGATGCGAGATATACATAAGCCGGAGCTATTTCAAACGGCTGTCCCGCACGTTTCATCGGCGTTTCCGATGTATATGTCCCAAACGTCGCAAGGTCTTCGGCTGGGAAGGACGCAGGCTGCAGCGGGGTCCAAACCGGTCCTGGAGCTACCGCGTTTACCCTTATGCCCTGCTTAACCAGAGATCGTGCGAGGGATCTGGTCATCGATACGATCGCGCCCTTTGACGCGCTGTAATCGATAAGCCGGTCATTCCCCTGATAGGCGGTTATTGATGTAGTATTAATAATTGTTGCTCCGCGCCTCATGTATGGCAGGGATGCTTTTGTTAAGAAGAAAAACCCATAAACATTAGTTCTGAAAGTGTTGTCCAGCTGTTGCTCCGTTATATCCAGAACGCTATTTTGTACAAATTGAACTCCATGGTTGTTTACAAGCACGTTAATGCTTCCAAATTGTTTTATGGTTTCATCAACCGCGCGCCGGGCTTCACTCTCCTCACGCAAGTCACAGGCAAGCAGTATGCATCGCGCCCCTAGCTCTTCGATTCGGTCCCTTGTTTCTTCCGCATCATTATATTCGTCCAGATAAACAATGGCAACGTTAGCTCCTTCCTTTGCAAATGAATATGCGATTGCCCTGCCGATTCCGCTGTCGCCGCCGGATATAAGCGCAGTCCTTCCGCTTAGTTTACCGCTTCCCTTATACCCGGGATTCTCCGGGATAGGCCTGGGATTCATAAGGTATTCAAAACCGGGTTGCCTGTCCTGATGCTGGGGTGGAAATGTAAGCCCTACATCGCGGCATTTGCGCTGATACCCAAGGTACGGGTAAATTGGGTACATGGTTTAGCTCCTTTCAAGTTATATTTATTATAATTATTACGCTATATAACTGCTATTGATTACTTAATAGGAGCAATTTAACATATTACATGAAGCTAGAATACGATAATCTACAGGCTGTTCTTGCTTTTGGAGGCAAACGTCCTCCGGTCCTGGAAGGCCTGATGGTTTGCAACAGCGTTGCAAATTACTGAGTCTAGTGCATTGCCATGAACCATATAAACATGCCCGTGAAAAGTCGCGCTGAAAACAATACCTCGGGAAGTGTCGTTCCAAAGCTTAACATTGTAGCGCAGATAATGATTTCCGGCTCCGAAACCTTTTTGCCGGCCTCAATGCTGTATTAACAAAGAGATTGCTGCCGTCCACGATATAATCAAGCCGAGCAGAATCAAAAGAGTCGATAAAAATAAAGGGGTCATGCAAATATGTCTCCCAACAGTATGTAAATATATAAAGCATATGCATGTACAGTACGGAAAAACACGCTCATACAATAAGCGCCAAAAAGAAAAGTCCGGAACGCCATTATCTAGTCTGGCGTACCGGATCAGGCGGCATATCTATATGACAAAATCTATATTATTTGATATCCTCTGGGTCAAACCAGGCCAATCCGCCACTATAGTCGAAGCGGTTGGTTTTAAAGCTGTCGCCGTCTATTGTCAGATCAATAGATTTAAGATTATAAAACTCAATAAACGTATTTGAGAATGCGGCAATAGCCAGTCTCTCGTCGAGTCCTGAAAGGCTGTTGAGATAGTCTACAAACGCTTGAGACAGATCAGCCTTTAAAAAAAGATCTCCAATTTCCTTAGTAGCTATAAAACCTTCGCTGGTCACTTTGCCGTTATCCTCTATATGGAAGCTGTTAAAGGCAAGCCCCTGCGGAAACACACCATTTTTATACAGCGCTTCTAGCAGTGCGCCGCTGTTTCCATCAATATATATACTGGTATGCGTCAATGTTGAGTTTTCATAATCCGGGATATAGATTTTGGCTTCAAGAATTGCCGGCGCAATCTCATCTATACTCTTCTCTATAGCGGGTTTTGATGGCAAATCGCCTTTGGGCATTGCCATTACCCCTATCGCGAGAGCGGCCGAAAGGCATGCGGCGATTGGAATTAAAGCCTTTAATTTCTTATTCATATTAATTACCTTTCTTTGTGCTATATATTCGCTTGAGTTAGCTATTTTATTAAACATACGTTCCCGAGCCTCTTCGTCGGGCGATAGCTTATTCCATGCCTTTATAATACGGTCATCCTTCATTAAAATCGCCTCCCAGTTCGTTCTTTAATAACTTTCTTGCTTCGCTTAAATGGTTCCGTATGGTTGACGGGGGCCTATTAAGCATCCCCGCTATTTCCTTGCTGGTATAACCTTCATAGTAATAAAGGTACACCACTGTTTTATATTTTTCCGGAAGGGCTAGCACCGCCTCCAGCGTTTCATCTATCGCCTGGGATTGATTTTCAGAAAATAGCCCTCGGCATTCATCTATGTCAGTCCGTTTTCTCCACCAATGCTTCAATAGGTTTTTGCACATATTGGTGGATGTGACTATAAGCCAGGCCTTTTCGTGCTCTTCGTCATTGAACTTGCCTTTATACTGGATTAGTTTCAAAAACGTGCTTTGAACCATATCCTCCGTATCGGCCGGATTTTTCAAGTAGGCGAAGCAAACGCGGTATACGGTATTAACATGACGAGCATATATCTCCTCTATTTCTTTGTCCGTACGCAACAAAGTATCTGCCATTTCACCGCTCCTTTCACCTATAAAACAATTTAGAATGTCAAAGTGCCGGAAATAATAGATAGAGTTTTAAGTATAATTTTACCCATTATACCTCAAGCTTTAGACGATAAGAGCCTGAAATAACAATATAGCTTGTGGCTAGTATATCACGGCTTGCAAACGCAAGCCGCAAATGCTAAAATAGCGAGCGGTATTTGGCGGGGATGGTCAAAAGTGTATAAAGTGTATTATATGGGCCGGTGCTAAATAAAGCTATTAGATCGGACAGGAAATCGCATGAAACGTATAAGGTTGATAATAGAATACGATGGAACGGGTTACGTTGGCTGGCAGATACAACCCAATGGAGTTGCTGTTCAATACATGATTGAGAGGGAGCTAAACAAGCTTACCGGCGAGAAATGTGTCCTTCACGCTTCTGGAAGGACCGACAGCGGAGTGCACGCGCATGCTCAGGTAGCCCATTTTGATACGTACAGCCGGATTCCGCCGGAAAAATTTGCGTATGCGCTAAACGTTGGCCTGCCTCAGGACATAAGGATAAAGTACAGCGGAGCTGCGGATCCCAGCTTTCATTCAAGGTTTGATGTAATAAGAAAAAGTTATATATACAGCGTATTGAATTCGCCCCATTCATCAGCTTTTACAAGAAATACGGCCATGCATGTACACTACCCACTCGACATCTCAAGGCTTAATGCGTCTGCCGGCATCTTTGTTGGTGAGCATGATTTCATGGCGTTTAAATCCTCAGGCTCCAGGGTCGATAACACAGTAAGGACCATTTACAGGTCTGCCTGGAGTAGGAGCGGCGACATGCTTTACTATGAAGTTACCGGCAGCGGCTTTTTATATAACATGGTCAGGATTATGGTTGGAACGATGCTTGAGATAGGCATGGGAAGATATGATAAAGGATGTATAACAGAGGCTTTTAAAAAAAAGGACCGAGACCAGCTGGGGATAACAGCGCCGGCTAAGGGACTGGCCCTTGCCAGGGTAGAATATGCGGATTTTGATACTGATATAGCGGTCAGGAAATAAATACAGATGAGCTGATATCAGGGTTCCGATGGAGAGAGGGTTCATCTTTAATGCACTCTCGTGCTATAATCAGGGCAGCCCGACAAATCAGGATTTGAATTCGACAAAATCTTAGGCTGTTACCGCCCGGTATAGACTGGGAATAAAGTCCTCCAAAAGCCTTGAAACATAAGGATTTATCGCAGGTTGCTCACCTTATCCCTTTTTACGATTTCACTTGGGATTACACTTGTCCTCGCACCTTATAAGTGCAAAAACAAGGGAAACCAATTCTGGTAACAAGCTATAACAGGGTGTGGTAATCGGAGTGCTGTGGTATATGTACTAATATATTATACTGGAGGATTTCTGAATGGACAAGTATGTTTTTGATAATTGCAACGGTCTTTGGTACGAACTGAACGGCGGTCAGTACTATCCCTGCCTT
>URFJ01000103.1 GCA_900547135.1 uncultured Eubacteriales bacterium
GGCACCGGCCTGAATACGATATGCACATCGCGCCATGCACGAACGCTTCCAGTTCAAGCGTTTGTGGAAGCAAGTCCCGCATACATTTAATTTCGGCTAGACTGAGTTCTCTGGCGAGGATAATGCGGGTAAGCCCCTGTTCGTGCCAAAAGCGCGCAGCTCTGTAGTTGAGCGTGTTGGCCTGGGTGCTAAGGTGAAGTTTCATAGCCGGAACCTCCTCCCGCATAACCGCAAGCACGCCTGCATCGTTCAAAATTATCGCGTCCGCACCGGCCGCCTCTATCTCCTTAGCTATAATAGGGAGGGAGTCTATGTCGTCGTTCCTCGCAAACGCATTACACGCAACGTAAACGCGCTTTCCAAGCTTGTGCGCAAATTTGCATGCGTCTTCAAGCTCAGTAGCCGTAAAATTATCTGCAAAGTTTCTTAGGCTCATGGAAGTGGCGCCGACATAACAGGCGTCGGCGCCGTATCTGAATGCGGTTTTCAGCCGCTCCATGTTCCCCGCTGGAGCCAATAGTTCTGGTAAATGCATAAGCTTGCCCTTCCGCTGACTTTATACCTACAGCCTACCACTGCGGGCTATATGTCTCCACATTTTTATTGTGCTCCTGTAGCGTTTCTGCAAAAACGAGCTCGCCGGTCTTTGAATCCTTAAGGCAGAAATAATAGTATTTGTCCAAACATGATTCATCCGGATATAGAACCGCCCTTATGGCATTGTGGCCAGGATTCGTTATGGGTCCCAGGGGGATTCCCTTATGCATATATGTATTGTACAGAGACGGGTGCTGCTTTTCAATCTCATCAAAAAGCAGTACGTTTTTATTCAATATATATCTCAGCGGCGCGTCCGACTGAAGCATCATATCTGCTTTAAGCCTATTATGGAATACAGCGGATACTTTAGCAAAATCGTTCGTCTTCGCCTCACGCTCCACAAGGGATGCAATCGTAACTACTTCGTCCATAGTAAGACCAAGCTCCTCGGCACGTTCTGAATAACCTACGTTGAATACCTCTAGGAACCTGACCAGCATCTTGTTTATTATGACATCAGGAGTTGAATCCGAGTATATCTCATATGTATCGGGGAACAGATAACCTTCAAGCTTATATTTTCTGGCCTCGCTGGGATTATCCTCAATAGCGGCGATAAACGCAAAATCCAT
Organism: uncultured Eubacteriales bacterium; assembly: GCA_900547135.1. Classification (GTDB taxonomy): domain Bacteria; phylum Bacillota; class Clostridia; order Christensenellales; family CAG-138; genus UMGS946. Next base: position 1,173 of record URFJ01000103.1, read on the forward strand.
AAACGCCTCTCCGGTTTTGCATAACTCGTAAAACTCTTCCGGGCTTTCAAGCACGCCAAGCAGAACAAGCTGCTCGCCGATTGTCTTTACATCCGTTCCTTCAGTAACCCTTAGGTCTATAGTTTTCCTGGGCGGATTTCCGGTGCACATAATATCTACCATCTGCGCAATATCCATGTTTTTTGAAAGGATATACGTACCCGATCTAAGGCTTGACGACTTTCCCATAAAATCAACATACACCTTAAAAACCGCCTTGTTATTTATAAGCCCTTCTTCATATAGAACTTTTCCTATATATGAAGCGCCATAGCCGCTCGGAATGGTTATTTCGATTGGGTTTGCGTCACCTTCATCTATTGGAAGCAGGAACTTTTCATACAAGGTCTTGCCAATCAGGTAAACCCCGCCCAAAGCTATTGTCAGGCTTAGTATAACCACCAAAACGGGGCGGACTATCCTCCAGACCATTCTTAACTTTTTCTGCCTCTCTTTAGCCCTTCGTGCTCTGATATCGTCTTCCATGCCTCATACACCTCATCATTCGCTAGTGTCCAGTCCAGAATCAATGTCTATAGCCTTATTTAAGGTCTCATAGACATATGCCATCAGTGTAGTAATCCTGTACTCGGCTATCAGGTAAGCCGACGCGTCCGCATTCATTCCAAGAAGCCCCGAGACCTGGCGAAGTTGTTCTGAAATCTCGCTGTCCTCCTTGCCAAGCACCATGTTGGCCTGCGCCTTTGCCCTAAGTGAGTTGTATTTTTTAATAAGCCCGCATGTAGTATCATTTTCCATAGCGCGTTCTTTAGCGGACAGATAGGTTGCGTAATCTTCGCTCTCACTCAGCAGTTTTGCTAGTTCCTGGGTCTTCTCCTGAATTTTTTCAAACATTTTAATACGCCTCCATTTTAGTCTATTTCCACAATGATCGGCAGTATCATCGGTGTTCTCCTAGTTTTGGAATAAAGATAATCCTTAAGAGCGTTTCTTATTCCGTTTTTGATCTGAGACCATTCCGATTTGCCGGCTTCCTTAAACTGCATCGCTACATTTTTGGCAACGTTTCTCGCGTCCTGTATGAGCTCCTCTGAACCTCTAACATATACAAACCCTCTTGACAGGATTTCCGGTTCAGTTACAAGTTCCCCTGTACTTTTTTTCAACACGATTACCACCGTAAACAGACCGTCTTGGGACAATAACCTTCTATCCCTTAGCACGACATTGCCTATATCGCCTACCCCCAAGCCATCTATCAACACACTGCCGCTTGGAACCGTTCCGGTTAGCTTAGCCTCCTCCTTTGAAATTTCTAAAACATCACCCGCACTCATTACAAACGTGTTTTCAGTCTTAACCCCCATCTCCTCGGCCAAATCCGCATGCTGGTATAGGTGTCTAGGCTCTCCATGAACTGGTATGAAGTATTTAGGCTTGACCAGCGCGAGCATCAGGCGCAGTTCCTCCCTGCGGGCGTGTCCCGAAACGTGTACGTCTGCCAGGGAATCGTATACCACCTTTGCACCCCGCTTAAAAAGCTGGTTTATCACTCGTGCTACGCCCTTCTCATTTCCAGGTATGGCCGAAGCAGAAATAATTACCGTATCGCCTTCTCCAACATTAAGACGGTGCGATGCGTTAGCCATCCTAAACAGACCGCTCATGGGTTCGCCCTGGCTGCCAGTAGTTATTACGCATACCCGTTCGTCAGGATAATCCTTAAGCCTGTCAACATCCACAATGCTGCTTTCAGGAATGTGGAGATACCCCATATTCATGGCCATTCTTGCTATTGTCACCATGCTTCTCCCCTGAAAGCATATTACCCGGTTGCGCATCACGGCAACATCCGCAACCTGTTGTATGCGGTAAATATTTGAAGCAAACGAAGCAACAATAATCCTGCCCTTAGCTTTGTCAAAATAATGTTCAAAGGTCTTTCCTATTTCTTTTTCTGATTGGGTATATCCAGGCCTTTCTACATTAGTGCTGTCAGACATTAATGCCAGCACACCCTGGGAGCCAAACCAAGCGAATCTTGCAAGATCCATAGGCTCTCCGTCAATCGGCGTATAATCCAGCTTGAAATCTCCCGTATGTATTATTGTTCCTATAGGACTAGTAAGAGCTATGGCGACTGCGCCTGCTATTGAATGGCTGGTTTTTATAAATTCCACCTTAAAGCAGCCCAGTTTCACAGAGTCACCTGCTTCAACACAATTTAGCTGGGCATTTTTTATGTTGTGCTCATCAAGCTTGTGCTTTATCAGGCCTAATGTAAGCTTTGTTCCATATACCGGAACATCAAATATTTTAAGGGCGAAGGGGATAGCTCCAATATGATCCTCATGCCCATGAGTTACAAGAATGCCGCGAATTCTGTCCGAATTCCGCTCCAGATATGTCATGTCCGGTATTACAAGATCTATGCCTAGCTGCTCCTCGTCTGGAAATATCAGCCCGCAGTCTATCAATACCAGATCCTTCCCATACTCAATGGCGGTGATGTTTTTGCCTATTTCACCTACGCCTCCAAGCGGGATGATCTTAAGTTTATTTGCCAAGTTATACCTCTCTTTCGTAGCTGCCCATTTCAGGACAACCATGATAAATATCAGCCGTTTGATCTAAAACGGGTTAATTTTAAATTTTTTGCAAGCTTTTAAGCTACCTTTACACAGTATATTTATTTTATAATAAGTCGTTCCTATACGTACGCTTACTTAAATGTGAAAGCACACGCCGGTCGTCAAACATTAAGCGCGGCTGTAAGCCATCACAATTCCTCCTCAGAATTTTATAAGATAATCCGTCAGCGAATAAAAATCCCCTACAACCCTTTCCACTACAGGATGATAATAAAACGAACAGGCCGAGCTTTTGGGGTCAAACTCCTCGCCCGTTTCAGACCATAAAATAATGCGTTTATTAGACCTAGTAGCAAGCGCAACTCCCAGCTCCGTATGCATGGCGTAACCATCAGGAAGAATGCCTATAAACAATTCCGCATCCCGAACGATGCTTACCTCGTTCAGCGCTATTTGGGTCAGTTGTTCAATATCTTCCGGATAGTTTAATCGATTTGCCCAGTCATAAATACACTCATGACTTCTGCGTTCCAGAAATATGCACAACTCCTTTATAAGCTCCTCATTTGAGCTCCCTCCGGCGATGTAGAACCTCATATGAACCACCTTAAACTCTTTTACATCTTTTTGCATCGTATGTATAATGCCAACCAGACTTTTTAAGACCAATCGGTTATATTTATTAGACTAAATAGCATTCATTATAGCATATCGACGCATTCCGTAGCATACCACGCAATGGTTGTAGTAGTCAACCTATTACTAATTGGCATGATATAGTATGATATATATCTCTACGTTTCAAACTAAACAGCGAGGTAAATAGCAATTAGCATTTAAGTTTGAATCTACTACAAAAAATTCACCATTCGGTGCTTTTTTGCTCTATTACCCCTCCTAAATATTAACGATAACGTCACTCTCTATTAAAACAAATCAGGCGCAGAAGTCCGCGCCTGCATTAGTATCTCAATAGATTGATATACATCCTCTTGGACATACCTTTGCGCATTCTCCACACCTAGTACATTTATCGTTATCAATCCTAGCATATCCGCCCTCAACCTTTATTGCGCCGTATTTGCACTCTTTTTCACAACGCTTACAGGCAATGCATGCCTTCATACACGACTGTACCGCCGCCCTGCCCACCTCCGCGTTACGGCAACTTACAACAACGCTTTCATCAGCAGGCATAAGCGCTATCGCATTGCGTGGGCAGTATTTGATGCAGGCTCCGCATCCCTTACAAAGTTTCGGGTCAATATATGCCACCCCATCCTTAATTGAAAAAGCTCCAAAAACGCATTTCTCAATGCAGTCGCCCAAACCCAAGCATGCATACATGCACATTTTGGGGCCTCCAGCAAGTCCAGCCGCTGCCCGACAGCTCTTAATGCCATCGTATTCGTACCGTTGTTTTGCTACGCCGTCCGTTCCTAGGCAGAGTACGCGTCCCACCATAGCCGAGCCGGCTTCAACGCTTATGCCCATTATTTCTCCTATGGCCTTAGACGCTTTATCTCCTCCAGGAGGACACCCGTTTGCTTTTGCATAGCCCGCTACAACAGCTTCGGCAAACGCATCGCAGCCCGCAAAGCCGCAGGCCCCGCAGTTTGCTCCGCCAAGGCATGCACGTATCGCCTCTACCCTGGGATCGGTTTTAACAGCAAACTTTTTGTCCGCAATGCCCAATACCACTCCAAATATTATTCCCAGCGCTCCTAATACGCCCAGCGCCAATAGAATTGCATTAACTTCCATTTATCAGCACCTCCGCCTATGCCAAGCCCGAAAAGCCCAAAAACGCTACGCTCATGAGTCCCGCCGTTATTAATGATATGGGAAACCCCTTCAAGCATTTAGGTATGTTGGAGTTTTCAAGGCGTTCCCTAACTCCTGCCATAAGGACTATAGCAAGCAAAAAGCCCAATGCGCTGAAGACGCCGTTAAAAACTGAGTATACTAACCCATATGAATTGTTTATATTCAAAATTGTAACTCCTAGAACCGCACAGTTAGTAGTAATCAGCGGAAGGTATATTCCGAGGCTTTTATACAGCGTAGGGCTTGATTTTTTTATAAACATCTCTACAAACTGGACAAGACTTGCAATTATTAATATAAAGCAAATCGTGTTAAGGTATGTAAGCTCCAGTGCCGCAAGCAGCTGTGATACGGCCCAGGTAAACAGCGAAGCCAGCGCCATAACAAAAGTAACTGCAACTCCCATTCCAAACGCCGTTTCAACTTTGCTTGACACCCCAAGAAACGGACAGATTCCAAGGAAGCGTGAAAAGATAAAATTATTTGTCAGTACGCAGCTGACCATGAAAAGCAGGAATTTGCTCATTTCTCCCATTTTTATACCTCCATTTCCCTGCTCTTATGTTCAGTTCTAGTCGTAAGAGCGTTTATTATACCCAGAATTATGCCTAGGGTTAAAAATCCGCCCGCAGGCATTATCATTATAAGCATGGGGTTATAGCCGGCTCCAAGCACATTAAGACCAAAGATCGTTCCATTGCCAATTAGCTCCCTGATGCACGATATTAGCGTTATGGCCAGTGTAAAGCCAAGCCCCATTCCAAGCCCGTCGACAGCCGACGCAAACACCCCGTTTTTACTGGCGAACGCTTCGGCCCTCGCCAGAATGATACAGTTTACAACTATTAACGGTATAAACATTCCCAAGCTCTCATAAAGCGAATGCATGAACGCCTGCATAAGCATCTGCACAATGGTAACAAACGTGCAAATTACTACAATGAAGGCAGGGATCCTTACCTTATCCGGTATAAAGTTTCTTAGAAGGGATATAACCACATTTGACCCTATTAAGACAAACGTGGCGGCAGCCCCCATGCCGATCCCATTTATAGCGGCCGTGCTTACTGCGAGTGTTGGACACATGCCCAGAACTAACCGAAACGTTGGATTTTCAGTAATTATTCCGTTGAAAAATACGCTCGACATTTTAACATTTCTGTTCATGAGTTTAAACCTCCCACTTCTAATAAGCCTATCAGAAAATCGCACACCCTGTTTACAGCATCGGTAACTGCCCGTGAGCTTATTGTTGCGGCTGTTACAGCGTCAATATATTCATTAAGGACTACGGGGGGCATAAGCCCTCGAAACTGGTCTTTAAAATCGTCATTTTTCACCTTTGCGCCTAGTCCC
>URFJ01000104.1 GCA_900547135.1 uncultured Eubacteriales bacterium
GCGAATGACTATAACGACGTGCGCAGGGTTGCCCAACGCATAGGAATACCGTATTATACCGTTAACTTTGCAAAAGAATACAGGGAACGGGTTTTCTCATACTTCCTTGATGAGTACGATAAGGGCAGAACTCCCAACCCAGACGTGCTGTGCAACTGTGAGATAAAGTTCAAGGCGTTTCTTGACTTTGCCATGGGTCTTGACGCCGACTATATTGCAACGGGTCATTACGCCCGTATACAGCGCGACGGCCAGAATGTTTTGCTGCTTAGATCTGCGGACGCTGCAAAGGATCAGACATATTTCCTTTCCGGATTAACGCAGGAGCAGCTATCCAAGGTTGTATTTCCTATTGGGAACATTACAAAGAACGAGTTAAGAGGGATAGCGCTAGATGAAAGCATCCCAACTGCATTAAAAAAGGATTCCACCGGAATTTGCTTTATCGGAGAAAGAAACTTCAAAAAGTTCCTTATGCAGTACCTTCCAGCCAAGCAGGGTGATATCATAACGCTTGATGGCAGGGTGGTCGGCACTCACGATGGGCTTATGTACTATACAATAGGTCAGAGGCGGGGGTTGGGAATAGGAGGGAGAAACGATGGAAGCGGTGAAAGCTGGTACGTTGTAGCGAAGGATTTGGCAAAGAACCGCTTGATAGTACAACAGGGGGAGCACGAGGAGCTGTTTTCCCTGGGGCTGAAAGCCAATAAAGTAAACTTTATATCTGGTTTTCCTCCAGCCGGACAGTTTACGTGTACGGCCAAGTTCAGATATAGGCAGCCGGATCAGAAGGTCCGCGTAACCGTATGCGGCGATGGATGCGTTGTTGATTTTTTAAAACCGCAACGTGCCGTAACTCCAGGACAGTGGGTTGTACTATACGAAGGCGATATCTGCCTTGGCGGAGGGGAAATAGATGAAGTTCGTTCTTTAAAGCGGATTATTTTTCCGAATTGATAGTTAAATAAAAATAAGGGCAAAAATAGACAAGGTATGTTGCCACGAAATGAATCAAATGATAATATTATTATGAATACCAAATTAGCAGCGACTAATCATGGGGAAACAGTATATTATTCGCTTTAATTTGAAGGGTGGTGTATTATTTGATTAGCGAGTTTTCAATAACTGGCATGAGCTGTGCTGCATGTTCATCCGCAATAGAACGTGCTGTAGTTAGGGTTGGCGGCGTGGAGGCCGCCCATGTAAACCTTGCTGCTGAGCGCTTAAGGGTGAGAAGCAAGTCGGATGTAAGCGAAGCTGTTATAAATGCTGTAAAGAAAGCTGGTTTTGGCGCATTGCCCGCCCAAGGGTTTAAAAAGCAGTCTATGCTTGATGAAGAAAGACGCGCAAAAGATCTTAGATGGAAGAAGAACCACCTTATTGTGGCTATAGCCTTTGCTATTCCCCTGTTCTATATATCCATGGGAACGATGGTTGGCCTCCCGTCCCCAGTTACGCCGGATAATCCGATGCTATTTGCAGCGGTCCAACTGTTGCTGCTCGTGCCAATCGTTGTGGCAGGCTGGGGTTTTTATGTGAAGGGTATAGGCGCCCTTTTCAGACTTCATCCAAATATGGATTCCCTCATTTCAGTAGGGACCATTGCCTCTCTTGCTTATTCCATCTATTCCATGTGGCGGATCTCAGCGGGAAACGCCCATGCTGCCCATGAGCTATATTTTGAATCCATAGGCGTAATAATTACCCTAGTCATGCTTGGAAAATACCTTGAAGCAAGAGCAAAGGGCAAAACTGGGGAAGCCCTCAAAAGCTTGATAGAGCTTGCGCCCGACAGTGCGGTTATACAGGACGCGAATGGGGTTGAACGTGAAGTCAAAGTAGAGGAGCTTATGCCTGGTGACCTTGTAATCGTTAGGCCAGGATCGTCAATACCCGCCGATGGCACGATAGTAAGGGGTGCTACTTCTATTGATGAATCGATGCTTACGGGCGAGAGCCTTCCCGTTGACAAATCGATTGGCGATCATGTAACAGGGGGCAGCGTTAATCTAGGGGGCGCGATAGTATTCCGCACAGTGAATGTTGGCGAGGATACTACACTTTCTGAGATGATACGCCTTGTTGAAGAGGCCCAGGGAACAAAATTGCCTATAGCAAGGCTTGCTGATAGGATAAGCGGCATATTTGTACCGATAGTGGGAGCTATAGCAGTTTTTGCCGCTTTGATATGGCTATTTGCTGGAGAAACAGTCGAGCACGTTTTACGTATATTCGTATCCGTTTTAGTAATAGCCTGCCCTTGCGCTCTTGGTCTGGCAACGCCTACAGCTATAATGGTAGGGACGGGTAGGGGAGCTAAGCTTGGAATACTTATAAAGGACGGGGAAGCGCTTGAAACGGCATGCAGACTTAACGTCCTGGCTATTGATAAGACAGGCACCCTGACTGAAGGGAGGCCATCGGTGACCGACATTATATCGTTTGAGATGAGCTCTTCTGATATGTTGACCTTATTTGCTACCGGAGAAAAAATGTCGGAGCATCCCCTTGGCAAGGCAATAGTCCAATATGCTGAAAAAGCTGGGTTAATGCCGGATAACCCCGATGAATTCGAGGCTCTTATTGGACGCGGCGCTAAAGCAAGGGCCGAAGGAAAGCTGTTGCTTATGGGAAATGCCGATCTTATGAAAGAAAATGAGGTTGAGCTTGGTACCGAAGTGCATGATCATATGGAGAGGTTGGCCCAACAGGGGAAAACTCCGATGTTATTGGCGGTCGACGGAGATTTGTGCGGTATTGTTGCTGTTGCAGATAAAATAAAGGATGAAGCGCCCGAGGCGGTCGACCGGCTTAAAGGCCAGGGGATAGGCGTGCTTCTCATAACGGGGGATAACTCGAATACGGCCGAGGCTATCGGGCGTCAAGCCGGTATTGAAGACTTGCGAAGTAACGTCAGACCTGAGGAAAAGGCGGGTATAATAAGCCGGCTGCAGTTGGAAGGAAGGCTCGTCGGAATGGCAGGAGATGGCATAAATGACGCGGTTGCTCTTGCTCAAGCGGACGTTGGTTTTTCGCTTAATACAGGAACAGATGTCGCCATTGCGGGCGCGTCGATAATTCTTATGAGAAGCGATTTAAGAGGTATATCCGACGCCGTTTCGCTTTCCAGGCGTACTATGCGCACTATAAAGCAAAATCTGTTCTGGGCGTTTGCTTATAACTGCATAGGCATACCAATAGCAGCCGGTGTGTTATATGCCTTTGGCGGTCCATTGCTAAACCCAATGATGGCTGCGCTTGCTATGAGTTTTAGCTCTGTAACCGTACTATTAAACGCGCTGCGGCTAAAAAGTGTAAAATTATAATAATAAAAGTAGCAGTAAGGACTGCCACTTTTATTATTTCTGGTACTAGTCCTGTAATTCCTCAATCTCTTCGTCAATATTATCCGGAGTTATTCTGTTTGGATTCAGCCAATCACTGTCCGGCCTACAGATCTGACGTGCATCAAGATATGCCATTGGAAGAGAAAGTATAGTTTGCCCCTGATAGTTGCCAACATTATTACGCTGGACAACAAGGGCGACATCAGCAGTTTCATCGTCCAGCAAACAAATGGGAAGCATGAGCGACATTGAATCCCGTGCTGGATGATACATTGGAACAGCCGTTTTATAATTCCATCTTGTACGCTTAACCGCTAAGTCTATCGCGTCCTTCATGCGATTCCGAAGGCGATTATATAATTGCGGACTGTTTTTAAGATAATCGCTGAGTTCCCTATAGAGTCTCTCCTTAATGGGCGCGTCGTCAGCCAGATTAATCTCGTCGACCAGGCGGGAAGTAATTGTATTATTGCATTCATACCTTATAAACTCTAGCGGAAGCCTTTCAGGGTGTTCAAGTATGATATGGCTATAATCTGTATATAGCTGGAGATCCACGTCGTATATAAGATCGCTGTGGGATTTATAATATCGGGCGGCCTCAGGCGGATTTTGAAAATGCTGCAGTAGTACCTTACCATCGTCAACGCCTGCTATACAAAAGCTTCTAAGGCGCCAAGGACTTGAATATCCGTCCTTAGACGGTTCAAAGCACGCATAAATATCATCATAGGTGCGTGTAACAAGTCCTGTATTAAAAGCAGCAAATACACCATTTCCCTTATCATCCAGCTTTTGCATAACCTTCTTCTCCCTATCAAGCCTATAGAATGTATAGCGCAGGTATTGAAGAAGTATGAATTTGCTACAGTAGGCGCTCCCTTCAAAATCCCATTGCTCAGGCTGTGCCAGTTCCGCCAGCGCGTCAAGCGTTTCATCCCACTTGCCCATATATGCCCAGCTTTCAAGCGTCCTGCCAGGAAAGACCTTTGTGCGGGATTTCTTGAGTGTTTGCGCATTGACCGTTGCTTTCGGCATGGAGGACGTTACATTTCCTGACACAGGATACGGGCATCCTGCGTCGTCGCGGAGGACTGCTCCGACATACATCGCCATCCAGGGCTGCTGGTTGCGCAGGTTATTTCTTCTGCAAAAAATATATATGGGCCTTCCCATATTATCCAATCTTCCCACAGGGAACGCCGCGCAGGCCTCCCACAGCTCAAGAGTACCTTCTTCCTGAGCTTTCATAAATGGAAACTGAAGCTGCTGCCATGCATCCTCTTTGGAGAACACAGCCGACGGAAACAAGCATTTTAAAGAATCCAGGGTCTCTTTACGCAGGCCGCAGAACTTGCGTACGCTTTCATATAGATTCGTGTTAGAAGATTCAGTTATATCTTCATCTATAGATTCATCTTTCAAAGTTTGCTCGTTTTCTAACGGTGCTTCGGATGGGGATTTAGGCGAATCATCAATGGATTCAATAATCTCAATCTCTTCATTCACTGGTTTTACCAAGTCAGATTCGTCCAACACCCTTGATAAAGGTAACCTGGTAGACCCAATCATAGGGTTGGAACCGATATACGTAAGCGCCCAAGGCGCAGGATTTACCCCTGTGTTTGCGTTTGGACGGCATAATACGTATATCGGCTTTCCGGCTGAATCGCTTCTGCCAAGGGGAAATACGGACACGTTGAGATCATCGTATATTTCAAGCTCTCCACTTTTGCTGGCGCTGTTATACGCGCTGTTTAGCAAACTCCAGGCGGCTGATTCATTACCCATTGAGTAATGCGAGATTAAAGTATTAAGAGTGTTTTGCGGAGCAAACCCAAATGCGCTCAAGTCACTTTCATCGGTTTCGGCTTCATCATTAGTATCGGCAAAGCTATTCTCTTCCATTAGCTGTTCCTCAATATCGAAGGTGGTAACGTTTGAAGCCGATTCCCGATTAAAAGCAGAAGCTTCTTCGGTTTTGTCCATTCTATTCTCGCTATCATCATTATTCGGGAGAGGTGGTTGTGCATTACCATTTCCTACATCAGTATCGGTTTTTTTATCCATAGAATCCCGTTTACCGCTCTCTTCGTTTAATTCGGATTCCGTATCGTAAGAGGGACCTTCCTCCAAAGCGTTAGATGATGGGGCACTGGTTTCATTTTGGTTGTTGTCCGGTTTATTCTATAAATCCATGTTTTCCTCATTTGGATATTCGGATAGAGGAAGCCTGACAAATCCCAAGGTCGGATCGGGGCCAACGTAGGATATAACCCATCTTTGCTTTCCTATATTGCGATTTGGTTTACAGAGCACATATATGGGCCTTTTGGCGCGGTCGCTTCTTCCCAATGGAAAGATTACCGCGTTCAAATCATCATAGATTTCAAGGGTATTATTTTGCTGTGCGTTTTTGAATGCGCTTTGAAGAAGGCGCCATGCCGAAGATGTATCACGGGCCGGCGTATATGAAACTATTGATTTGCTAATAACCATTTGAGGTACATAGCAAAAATCCCTGACGTCCTTTACCATATCCACTATGGATAAGTTGCCGTCAGCATTAAGCTCATCGTCAGCATGCATATCAGCGGTTTTTGGGGAATCTTTGAGATCTAAATCCCATACCGTTCCTGTGTAATCTTCTTCAAAACCATCAGGAAACAAACCGGCTTCATCCTGCCGGTAACCTTCTTCAAGGCCGGTATCTTCGTTAGATGCCGTTTCCGATAGATGATCGTCTATTAAGATAGCCGAATCCGTGGGTAAAATGTTAGATAACGTAGGTATAATACCTTTATTGAATCCTATGCTGCTTGAATCCAACGATTCAAAATTTTTCGTTTCTATTTTATTGTCAATAAAGCAAGTATCTGCCTTTTTTGCTTTGGACAAATCATTGGCAGCTTTAATAGGCATACTGAACTCGGGCTCTGGTCCAACATAAACGGCGAGCCAAGGTCTAGGGACTTCCTGCTCCGCCCCGTTTGGCTCACATAACAAAAACAGTTCGTTTCCATCTTTATCATCACGTCCTATAGGAAAAAACATAGCATTATTTTTGATCTTTAGCCTATTTTCCCTTTGAGCAGACAGGAATCCTCTTTTTAACAATGTTTTTGCATATCTCTCGCTGCTTACGCCCGGCAGCATGGATACAAATTTCTCTAATAAATCTTTTGGGACATAACACATTTGAAAAAGATCAGTTTCATGCAAATCCATCTCACTTTCTCCTTTATATTTTTTAACAAACATTAATCTAAATTGTAGCATATGGATAATGGTTATGCAAGAATAAGAGTCTGCGCCGAATTGATGGAAACGATGCAACTAATAGCTGATTTTAATAACATTTTACAATGCCTACGCTTCATCCAAATACTTTGACAGGATATATTGTAGGTTTGTCAAACATGTTGGACAGAATAGTCACGAAGGAAAGTGTTGGGAGAGATATACTTTAAAGGACGCATA
>URFJ01000105.1 GCA_900547135.1 uncultured Eubacteriales bacterium
CATCACGAAGCTCAATATACCTCTTTGCCGCTATACACTGTTCATGTAGGGGTTCTACGCGTCCCTCCAATTCAGTCAAAATGTCATTTATCCTTATTAGATTCTTGCGGGTGTTTTCAAGCTTTCTTTCAGCCTCTTCCTTTCTTGCACGATAGCGCATGACCCCAGCCGCCTCTTCAAATATAGCCCTCCTGTCGCCGGTCCTGTTAGAAAGTATTTCATCAACCCGCCCCTGCCCAATTATGGAATAGCCCTCCTTTCCTATTCCGGTATCCCTGAACAACTCCTGTATATCCTTTAATCTGCACTGTTTTCCGTTTAGCAGATATTCTCCTTCATTTGAGCGATATACGCGCCTTGTTACGCTAACCTCGGTATAATCTATATTTAACAGGCCGTCCGTATTATCAAATACAAGGGTGACTTCACAATAGGATAACGGTCTTCTCTGCTCGGTACCGTTGAATATCACATCCTCCATGCGCGCTCCGCGCAACGCCTTTGCGCTCTGCTCGCCCAGGACCCACCTTATTGCATCGGCTATATTGCTCTTCCCGCTTCCGTTTGGTCCTATTATAGCTGTTATGCCGTCATTGAATTCAATAACGGTTTTTTGAGCAAACGATTTAAACCCTACTATTTCCAGCCTTGCAAGTTTCAATCAGCAAATCCATCCTTGAAGTCGTTTTTGGACAAAGCTACGGGAGTACTTTCATCATCAACTCCATATAGCTTCAATGCCTCATGAGCTGCTGCTTGTCCGGCCTCCTGCTTTGACATTCCAGTGCCAGAACCCATTACAATGCCTGCTACCGTTATTGACATGTCAAATATTTTTTTGTGGTCCGGACCGTGCTGCCCCGTTATTATATATTTTATTTCGCCAAGATGATTTTTTTGCACGAATTCCTGAAGAACGGTTTTGTAATCCTTATTAACGCCTTGACTAAAGGCCTGCTCAATGCGCTTGGATGTAAAGCCAAGCACCAGCTCCCTTGCCGCGCCGTATCCCCCGTCAATATAAACCGCTCCTATGATAGCCTCCATGGCGTCGGAAAGTATGGACGGTTTTTCCCTTCCGCCTGTCCTCTCTTCACCTATACTCAATAGCAGCGCCTCTCCTACATTAAATTCCAGTGCCGTCCTGCATAACGACTGTTCATTAACCGCAATAGCTCTAATCCGGGTCATGGCCCCTTCGTCAACATCTGGATAGGTTTTAAACAGGTATTCGCTTACGCACAGTTCAAGGACCGCATCGCCTAAAAACTCAAGCCTTTCATTATGGTCGGAAGCTAGGTTGTCCCCTTTTACATAAGAGGAATGGGTAACAGCAACCTGTATAAGCTCCTGGGAACAGAACTCATAGCCTATTCTTTGCTGCAGTTTTATTAATATTTCGCTGTAATTAGACTTCAACGGGTGCCTCCTATGAATCCCAGAATAGTGCGCTATTTAAACATCAAAGTTTTTCACGCCGCCTTGCCCTACTTTAGATGCAAGGCGGCGGAATTTACGTCAATATTAGGTATCCTCTCAGATATTTGCCACTATGTAGTCTGCTATGTCCCCTACTGTATGAATTTTCGGAAGCTCTTCATTCGGTATTTCTATATTATACTCCTGTTCAAGGTCCATTATCAGCTCCACAACGTCAAGCGAATCGGCCTTTAAATCTTCAATTAACCTAGATTCCCTTGTTATGCCTGCTTTATCTATGCCGAGCTGGCTTGATATCGCTTGCGCAATCTTGTCAAATTCCATAGTTTATTGCCACCTTTCATGATGAATTTATTCTTAATAAATTTTAGCCGTAAAAGCTATTAATGTCAATCGTCCTCATTGATTGCAGACATGGAAATTCGGATTGCCTCGGTAACGTCTCCTAAACAGTAGTGGCGCGCCTGGTTTATGGCCGCCGCTATCGCCTTGCCGTTAGAGCTCCCATGCGCTTTTATAATTCCCCCATTAATCCCAAGCAGCGGGGCTCCTCCATACTCAGTATAATCCATCCGCCTTTTAAAGCGCTTGAAGCCATTTTTAGCAAGCATTGCCCCAAGCTTTGAGCCAATATCCCTCATCAGTTCTTCTTTCATCATAGAGATCAGCGCCGTAGCGACGCCCTCAGTATACTTTAAAACCACGTTTCCTATGAAGCCGTCGCAAACTAATACGTCATATTGGCCGGTTAGGATATCCCTTGCCTCGCAGTTGCCCGTAAAGTTTACTGGCGTTTCTTTTATCAGCTTAAACGCCGCCTTTGTTAGTTCATTGCCCTTTTCCTCCTCAGCACCGTTGTTTATAAGGCCCACGCGTGGTTCAAGAATCCCCATTACGTTTTGCATATACGCGCTACCCATAATTGCGAACTGCTGCAGGTATTGGGGCTTGCAATCCACGTTGGCTCCACAATCTATCAGCAGCGCCGGTCCCTTTACAGTTGGCAGGATCGGAGCTAACGCTGGCCTTTTTACGCCGTTTATACGCCGCACTATCAGCGTTGCTCCGGCAAGCACAGCGCCCGTGCTCCCAGCGGAGACAAATGCGTCCGCGCCGCCGCTTGCAACCAGCTCCAGCGCCTTTACAAGCGATGACTCCTTTTTTCTTTTTATTGCAAAGGTAGGCTGTTCTTCACATGATATTACCATTGGAGCATGAACAGTTTCAATGCGCGATGAATTACAGCCCATAGCTTTCAGCTCATTTGAAACTAAGGTCTCGTCTCCAGTTATAATTAGATCAAAGTCGCCGTTATCGCTCAAAGCTTTACAGCAACCCTCCAGTATTGCGCTGGGGGCATTGTCGCCTCCAAAGGCGTCTATTGCAATCTTCATTCCATTACCTCGCATCTTTTAATCAAGTCATAGTATAAAGTATATATTGGGGATGTGGAGAATTCAATCCGCTATAAACAAATAGCAGTCTTTATTACCCCTAATTCTTAAGAAAAACAAAAGGGTGGAACTTCAAACGAAGATCAACCCTCATGCGCATAAAATATTTGGTGCCATCAAAAATAGTCCTTTAAAAATGGACAGAAAAGGCCTTAAGCATTTGCCTTCTTTTCATCTTTATCAACGTTGATGACACGCTCTCCGCCATAATATCCGCAGCTCTTACATACCCTGTGGGCAAGTTTGCGGGCATGGCATTTCGGGCATTCGACAATTCCTGGGATGGACAGCTTCCAGTTGCTGGATCTCCTGGAATCACGCCTTGCCTTTGATGTTTTCCGTTTCGGGACTGCCATTATTGATTACACCTCCTTATCGTCGTTCAACAGCGACCTTAGATCGGCAAATGGAGTCTTTCGCGGCGCTTCATCGCCGGTTTGCCTGCCGCAGGTACACTGGCAAAAATTTAAATTGCATCCGCACACCGAACACTTACCCTTGCAGCTTGCGCTGCAAACGCTTCGCATGGGCATGTTGAGCAAGATGTTGTCCTGAATCATAGCGGTAAGGTCTAAAACATCGGACGTAAACGTATATGCGTCTTCGTCATCCAACTCATCCCTTACAAAGCGTTCTTCGAATTCAAACGTTAGCGGTTCTTCAAACGGTTCGCCGCATCTGGCGCATTGGGAATTAAAGACCGCCGAAATTGTTCCCGCTACCGCAAAGCTTTCGCCATCATAGGCGTATGTAACTTCTATATCCAACGGTTTAGCAAAGGAGATCCTTCTCCGGCCAAACTCAATATCCGCAAACGGTTCGGAAAACCTGGCCTCTCCAACGCTTCCAGGCAACTTAACCTGTGCGGTTACATCAAGCTTCACAGTTTCACCTCACAACTTTGACATTTTATATGCTACCCCTTATTTTGTCAATACAAATTATTGAGAAACTATCCGTGCCGTGTCCCTGGCGATCATCAACTCTTCATCCGTTGGTATAACAAATACTTTAACCCGGCTATCCGGCTTTGTCAGTTCTGCTTCCCTGCCCCTCGGGCACGTGTTGTTGTATTTAAAGTCCATGTCCACTCCAAGGTATTCAAGACCTTCCATTATCCTTTGCCGTACTCCTCTATCATTTTCACCGATTCCGGCTGTAAATACTATCGCATCTACGCCGTTCATCACTGCCGCATAGGAACCGATGTACTTTTTAACATTGTAGGCAAATACGTCCAGCGCCGCACGCGCCCTTTCATTGCCGGCGTTCTCCGCTTCCTCCAGATCCCTAAAATCGCTGGATACGCCGGACACCCCAAGCACCCCGCTTTTTTTGTTCATATAAGCGTTAATGCCGTCTATATTCATACTCAGCTTATCCATCAGGTATGTTACTATGGCGGGATCCATAGTGCCGCAGCGCGTTCCCATGGGCACGCCTTCAAGCGGTGTAAAGCCCATGGAGGTATCTATAGATTCCCCGCCCTTAACCGCCGTTATGCTGGATCCATTGCCCAGATGGCATGTGATAATCCTTGTATCCTCTTTTGGAAGATCCAATAGCTCTATTGCCCTTTGTGAAACATAGGCGTGCGATGTGCCGTGAAATCCATATCGCCTTATCATGAGCTGTGAATACGCTTCATACGGAAGCCCGTAAAGGAACGCCTCGCTTGGCATCGTCTGATGAAACGCTGTGTCAAAAACGCCAACCATGGGTACGTTTGGCATTATATCGCGGCAGGCATATATCCCCATCAGGTTTGCAGGGTTATGCAGCGGGGCTAACGCCGAAAGCTCCTTTACAGCGTCTATCACCGAATCGTCAATAAGTACGGACTGGCTGAACTTTTCGCCCCCGTGAACAATCCGGTGTCCCACTGCGCCGATTTCGTCCATGCTCTTTAAAACGCCTATTTCTTTATCAACCAACGCGTCAAGAACCATCCTTATAGCGTCGGTATGATCGTTCATGCGCCTTTCAAACTCGTGCGCCCCTTTTTCAGTGGGCTTGTATATTAATCTTGATCCCTCAATGCCTATTCTCTCGCATAATCCTTTTGCTATTACATCGTTTGAATTCAAGTCTATGAGCTGGTACTTCAGCGATGAGCTTCCAGCGTTTATTACCAATACCTTCATTGCGTATCCTTCCTCCCGACTCATTTTTGCGCCTGCGCCTGTACGGCGGTTATAGCCACTACCGATACTATATCATCTATGCTGCATCCCCTGGACAGATCGTTTATAGGCTTTGCAAACCCCTGGCATATCGGACCAATCGCCTCTGCTCCGGCAAGCCTTTGCACAAGCTTGTAGCCTATATTGCCTGCCTGCAGGTCTGGGAATATAAGTACGTTTGCCCTGCCGGCCACTGGGCTGCCCGGGGACTTCAGCTGGCCGACCTTTTCAACCAATGCCGCGTCCGCCTGCAGCTCGCCGTCAACCATAAGGTCTGGGCTGAGTTCTTTCACCAAATCCGTTGCCTCTTTTACCTTATCAACCAGTTCATGTTTAGCGCTCCCTTTTGTGGAGAACGAAAGCATGGCAACGCGCGGTTCTATGCCGCACAGGGTTTTTCCAGTATCAGCTGAGGATACGGCAATTGCCGCAAGCTGATCGGCGGTGGGGCTGGGGTTTACTGCGCAGTCGCCAAATATCATTACTCCGTCGTCCCCATATGAGCGGTTTGGAATCTCCATTATGAAGCAGCTGGATACCACCGATATTCCCTTTGCCATTTTTATTATCTGAAGTCCTGGACGCAGCGTATCCCCGGTTGTGCTAATCGCTCCGGCTACCATCCCGTCCGCCAAATCTAATTTTATCATCATAGCCGCAAAAAACAGAGGATTTTTCATGGTTTCTTCGGCCTTTTCGGG
Organism: uncultured Eubacteriales bacterium; assembly: GCA_900547135.1. GTDB lineage: Bacteria > Bacillota > Clostridia > Christensenellales > CAG-138 > UMGS946. The sequence goes on from URFJ01000105.1 coordinate 5,779, forward strand.
CGTGACGCCCTTAGCCTTTCTCATTTCATAGAACTTTTCACTAAAATCCTTAAATTTTTCGCTCGTAATAGGATTAATTATCTCCACTCCATTGAGATTAACTCCTAAAGCGGCCGCCTTATCAGCGATCTCAAGCTCGTCTCCCATTAGGGCAACCTTAGCTATTCCTTCCTCTGTTATCAAAGCCGCCGCCTGAATGGTTCTTTCCTCGGTGCCTTCCGGCAACAGTATGAACTTTTTATTTGATTTTGCCTTTGCTTTAATCTGTTCTATGACGGACATAGTTCTCCTCCTTTTTACAGTAACGCCTGTTCGGTTTCATTATGCATTATAGCACAATAAAGTTTAAGCATCATCAGTTAACGGTTCTTTGCTCAAAATATAACATATCCCTTTCTTGACGCTGCTTAGTAATTGACCTTGTCAATGATACCAATTTATGATAACATTCGTTTGTTGCACTGTTATTAAATCGCTAGGAGCATCGGATGGATATTATCTCAATAGTTTTAACCGCCATTGCGCTATCGGCTGACGCCATGTCCGTAAGTATATCAAACGGAATTGCGGTAAAAAAGCTGGAAGCAAAAAGCGTTATCCTAATGGCCGTCCTTTTTGGCGGCTTTCAGTTTTTAATGCCTGTCCTAGGATGGCTGCTTGGTCAAACGGTTAGCGGGCTTATAGAAAGTTTTGATCACTGGATAGCGTTTGCCCTGCTGGGCTTTATAGGAATAAAAATGGTGATTGAGTCGTGTAAAGGCGGCGACAGGCCCAAATCCAACCCATTTGTATTAAGTGCCCTGGTGATTATGGCCATAGCAACCAGCATTGACGCGCTTGCCGTGGGAATAGGTTTCGCGAGCCTTTCAATGCCTCAGGATAGGCTTTGGTTATCGGCTGCTTTAATAGGTATTATTACATTTGTCCTGTCTTGCTGCGGCGCGGTTTTGGGTAAAAAGCTCGGCGAG
>URFJ01000106.1 GCA_900547135.1 uncultured Eubacteriales bacterium
CACTATCCCCTGCAGCGTTTCGATGTATGCATGAAGCGGCGTTTTGGGCTGATGGTCAAAGTTCGGCCGATCCGCTATCTTCTCCCAGTCAAAATCACTGTCATTGCCGCCCACCTCTATTGCCACTATATCCGGCCTTGCTTCGCCCTTTGCGAATATCTTTTTAAACCTTTCATTGAGCGCCTCCTTTAATTCCGACACGCTCCAGCCAAGCTTAGCGATCTGCTCTACCTCTACGTTAAGCGCGCTCCTTATCCCCTCTCCAAAGCCATCCCTGTTGGCACGCACATAACGTTCCCTGTCCGAGTCAAAGATTATACCTTTGGCTATTGAATCTCCAGCCAGTATCAGCCTGTCTTTCATAGATACCAACCTCCAATTATATATTACGTGCATTGCACCATAATTTATTATTTCCATACTAAGGGCTATCAATCCAGCTCGCCAAGAATAATTCCGATGAGCATTTCACCTGAAAGCCCGCTTATGCCCAGATTGCTCTGCAATATAAACCCGTCGATCATGGCCATGAAGGCCTGTGAAAGCTTCCTGAGCCTTTCAGAAGCGGGAGACGCCAATTTTAGGGAGCCGACCTCCATCATTACGGTCCACTCCCTGTATTTTGCCGCCAGCTTTTTTTGCAGCGCAGCGTTTCCCAGCATGGCTTCAAGGCATAGTGCCATATGCAGCTTATAAATGCTCTCATCCTCAGTAAACGCTTCAAATATAACTGTCAGGGCGTCCTTTGGTTCCGTATCCCTGTCCAAAGTTTCTATCCAGGCAAAGATCATATCGGTTATGCGGCCAAAGTGATAGTCCGATATGTCGCTTATAAGATGATCCTTTGATGGATAATAATAATACAGGGTCCCTTTGCTCAGTTTTGCGTCCTTAGCGATATCCGCCAGGCTTGCCTCGTGGACGCCCCGGCTGGTAAAAAGCTTTGCGGCGGTTTCAAGTATCGCCGCCCTTACGCTTTCAAATTCGCCATGCTGCTTGGCCATATGTACCTCCGGATAAAGCCGTTATCGGTCGTTTAGCCGATAATATTAGTATAAAGCTGCCGGTATGAAATAGCAAGCGTGTCATTGTGAACTATTCGTGTATTGATTTTTATTTTTTAGTAGTCCATAGCTTTTAGAGGCGTCCCGGGTTTATAACCGTTACAGCAAGCCCGCGCTTACGCGCGTAATCCAGCGTATATCTTGTCCCTCCCGCTCCCCCGCCGTATACAGCGATCAGATGCGTTGAAATATCCACCATATATCTGTTGCGCTGGTGCATGCAGCCAGATGTATAATCCTTACTTATTAACACCACGTCGTCGGCAGCGTCAAGGATTGAAAAGTAACGGTTTTTATAATTGGCGTCCCACCTTAACGCCTGCACGGCGTATGGTATTACGGCAATAAGCTTAATATTAAGCTCCGGCCTGTGTGTTCTATGTTCCGCCACCGCCTCGGCGCACCATATATCCGCGCCCTGCGCCATACCGCTTATAAAACACCTTACACCCAATTCTATATGCCTTTTAATTTCAATATAAATCCTGTCCTTGATCAGTCTGCACAGCGGGCTTTTCTCATCGTATCCAAACGGCATACCTTTAGGCCTGTGCCCTGTAAAACAGCAAGTAAAACAATCCATAAAAAAACTCCCAGCTTTGATAATTTTGTAATTTTGAGGCATTGGCAAACGTGAAGTTATAATCCCAAAAATGAATCTTTGCAATAAAACGGCCATTTTCTTTTATGTTATCATCTCAACCAAATCCATTCAAGAATGAATGTATTAATCTACTATATGTTACGGATATATAATTAAATATTTCTATGTAAAACACGATTATGAAGTTTGTGTGTGTAATCATCAGGATCAGTGGCGTTTATGACCACGTTGCCAACCCTTCTTGCACCGCAGACGCACTTGTAATAGTTGCTGGCGCTGTCATAGGTCCATCTATGCGTCGCGTAGCTCAGTCTTGTAGAACAGCCTGAAAACATGCATTTTTTCCAATGGTGTGTTTTGTTGAGGCTGTATGTTGATCCAGCCTGGCACCATGGCGTTTTATATGTATAGCGCTTTAGATAAACTCCATTAACCATTCTTTTGGAAACCTTCTCCTTTTTGATTGTCCCCCCATTATGATCAACGCTATTTGTAGTGGCATCGTATATATTATTTTGCTCAAATTTCGAGTCATATAAAACTACATGCCGGCCACTCGCGTTAATTTTCACAGCAAAGTCCATCTGCTTTAGGTTGTTTAAGCTGTTGAGTTTGTGGCCTAAGGTATCTCTAAAATAATAGGTTCCCTGCTTGTTGCTAAAATTATATGTACTTGACACATAGCCTGAGCAATCAACGCCTGCTGAATCGCTAACAAATCCATAAGCAGATGTAGTGTTTCCGGCACGTTTATTATCCTTGGCATTGTTAAACGACAACTTGGCTTCATTAGTTCCTTCGTTTTCATAGCCGTTAAAGCCGCCCCAGCAATATGGAATACCCTTGACGTTTTTTCCTACCGTACCGTTGCGGATATATTCAGGCAGCCGTATTTGATTATGGGGCCTTTTATTTATTTCCTTTAACGCCCAGGTGTAGTTGGCCATGTATCTCGCGCGGGTAAGCGCCATAGTGCGCGAAATGGAAATATTATATGTCGCTTTTACCCCTTCCTCAGGAGGCATTCCATATTCGTCGAATTCATAGCCTTCGCCAACAGTGCTTTCAATCTCAAGAGCCTCAATGGCCAGCGCATCCATCTGGCTTTGATAGGCAGTGCCCAGCTGGATCCGTTTAATGCTGACGCTGTTGTTAAGGCATTCCATATAATACACATCGCCATTGGACGTTATGGAAAACTCTTGGTTTGGGTGCGTATAACAGCTGTCAAGATCGATCAGCGCGCACCCTGTGAGACTGCCGCTGCTATTATAGCGCCTTATCGTCTTTTCAAACATCATGACGCAGGTATCCGGAACCTGTTCATAAAAGGCTACATATATATTATTGTTCGAATCAACATCCTTTATTGAGATACTGTTCAAAGAGCTTTCGCGGTCAATATTCCAGACCGTTTCCGCGGCAGAGGTGCTCACCTGCGCAACGCATTCATTGGTTTCAAGGTCGTTAACCGTAAAATATTCTCTGCCCGTTATAAAAGCGCCATCGGGTTCAAGATAGTAATGATTATTGTCTATATCAACAACAAACAGGCCGTCCGGTGAAGCGTTCAATTCGCATACCAGTTCGCCCGGCAGTTCTTCGGGAAGGTTAAACTTAAAATACGGCGTAACCGGACTGGTAGACGACGCGTCCGCCTCATGGGGGTCTGCGATAGCATATACAACATCGTTATCATAGTCAAGCACAAAAAACATATCCCCATAATAGCACATCTGCGTGCCCCATGCATTCGAGGGCAGATTTAGTGTGTTACGCAATGTTCCGTTTGCGTTAAATTTGAGTATTCTCTTATTCACGGAATCCAGTATGCAGATTTGACCGTTATCCTTGACATGAAGGCTTCCAGGACCTTTTAGATGAAGTTCTTCATTTCCATAATGATAACCCACTTCTCCAGTGCCGCTTCCTATATTGATATTCAGTACCTCTGTAAATACGGCTGCCTGCTCTGGATTTAAATCCGTAGCAAGAACCTCTGACAACGCAAAGACGGAAATAAAAACCGCACAAAGAAAAAGCGAAAAAAATCTCTTTAGGTAAGTCAACACTTTCATTAGTACTCCATCCTTTAACTTTAATATTTTTGGCCAGCATACTGGAATATTAATACTTAGAATATTCTACCATAAAATTTATACTGTTTTCAACATTACTTTAAAAAAACTGAGGTTATTTGTTTTGAGTTCAGAATGCTCATGTTATTGGGCTACATGGATGTTTAGCGGTTAACATAAATACAGTGAAGCCGTTTACATGGATTATCCACCTCTTAAAAAGCATGAAAGCGCGTAGAACTATACCGCCCAAGGACAATCCGCACGTCCCAATACATGACATCAATATACACACTAACAATGATTCCTTCATATTATACCGTACCATAGAATGAAAGGATGGTACTGCCGATAGGCCAGGGCGCCTGCAACCTGGTGGAGGTGTATGATGACTCAAACCCCAAAAAATTAGTCTTTTTGGGCATGGTGGATTGCGGGAATAAGAGTAACGAGCAGGCGTTTAATGTTGCTGGCTACGCTGGAAAATTCAACTCAAATGTTGAGGCTTCATTTGATTATATAACACGAAAAATGCGGGAGCGGGCTGGAATTGCAAATGGTGGGGTTACTGGAGAAATAAAGTATAACCTGCTTTTGGATTTATTTATTCTAACGCACCAGGACGGAGATCACTGGATTCTACTTGAGAAAATGCTCGAGAGCGTTAAGGGATATGTTTGTTACAGGAATCCAAATAGTGAAAATACTGACAAAAGTTTATATTGCGAGGAAACTGTAAACGGAAAGTTGACTAAAACTTTATATAAGTCAGAATATAATAAAAATGACAATCCCTCCTACACTGTGTTTGTGGACGATTGTATAATGAATGTATACTTTCAAAAAACACAAATAAAAAAAGATATCACTTTTATACCAAGAGATATTTGCTTGCAAGCAAATATAGGGACAAGCGGCGCCACGTATAAGTTCATTACAGGAATTAAAGAATAAATATAATGATTTAAATCAAATATTAGAATTATTTAATAGAATTTTGGATGATTACAATTACGACAAGAGCTCAGTCATTCAAAAGCTAGCTGAAGCAGAAAAAGTTCTTCCTGTTATTACCGAATTTTGGAAAGGAGGAGATCGTTATGATAAAGGCGCAAGTGATTTCTCAAATAAATTAAGGTTTCATTTATGCATCCCCCCCAAGAGAACATTCGAGCCATCTCCAACTAACATAACAAAAAATTTTGGTCACTTACAAATAGATCTGTTATGCGGTACTGTTAACGGGAAATCAAACAGTAAAAGTCTAGATCAGTCCATTTACAACGCAAAAAAATACAATACAGTAAATTCGACTTCCGCCGTTACTCTCTGGAGGATTGCAGGAAATAAGTACCTCTTCCCGGGCGACGCCACGGTACATACGATGATGCATTTGAACAATTTGAACAACATAGACAGTCACACTGACGCCATAATGACGGCGCCGCACCATGGCTCTGATCATTCGTCCAAGGGCAGCAAAATCGTTGCTGATAAAGAGGAATACAGAAAAATGCCGGATCAATACAAAGGCGACTGGGGAATCTACAGAGAATTCCTTGACAACTACAAACCCAGCGCCGTAACCATAAGCGCGGGCAAAAACTATGGATTCGGCCACCCAGGGCCGGAGTTTGTAAAGGCGACGGATTGCTATTTTAATAATACAGGTACAGACGAGCACATAATATACACGTGTATTCACGAAGACAGCAAAAACAAATACTATGGCCTATATCAGACTAGTTCGCCGATTTACAGTACACTGCAATACGACACCACAGAAGGCAATAAGGGCGTATATTTCCAGTGCTTACAATTCAATAACAGCGTAACTCCTGCATATGGAATAGTAAAAAACTCAAAAATTGCATGCCAATGCAACCCTGGCCTTTCGAACTATCTCACGCTGAATACCGGCAGCTGCGCTGAATGTTCTCCGAAGTTTGTTTCCGAATCAGACAGCTCTTCAGATTGGTTTTGTAAATACAAGTGTGAATCCACTGTTGCGAAAGACGAGAACAATGAGGACCAAGGCAGTTCTTCAGCAACGTCAGGAGTAATATGCTCACGAAAAAGAGCGTTTTTCGAAGTGGCAGATACGGTAGTAGAAGTATATGGCGAGAACTTTCAACCTAAAAGACGATGAAAAAAATAATTTGTTACCAGGAGTGAAGGGGCGTATGGAGAAATCTATCTGCGATATACCCGCTTTTTACTTCAAACGTAATTTAACAGCTCCCTCCATCATTCCTCCCAAAATCAAGACTCATAATTATTCGCATAAAAATCCCCGCCTGAAAAACGGGGATTTTTATGCGCCTATTGAGAAATCAAGGGTTTTTGTATTTATTATACCATGAGACCGCACTTTTTGCCACACTCGGGCTACGCAGATATGATGCAGTCGTTTTTCCAATCCGATGAAAAACATGAAAGGCTTCGATACCGATAAGGCCCTTTAATTGGGCATGTAACGCAAGCATGACCAAATACTATCAATCGCCCGATTATGAATGCCTGATGCGAATCACGGATAACATTTAAAATGTTGTCGGTAAAGTAAGTTTTTATCCATTTACAAACGAAAAAGCCCGAAAGTACTTGACTTTCGGGCTTCTCTATGGCTCCCCCTGTTGGACTCGAACCAACGCAAAACGCCCTAATTATCTAGATAAATTAATAAAATGTTGTCGATATGTTGTCGGTAAAGTAAGTTTAAATTCTTAATAAGGCTTCACTTAAGGAGCCTCCTCCCCGCTAAAAAGCATGAAAGCGCGCAAGTAAAAAGTGTCCATTAACGCTCTTAGCACCTAAAAATCGACAAAATATTATGTTTGCTTATCTAGTGCCATAGTATATAATACTAAACGTAACCAATATGTATAGTAAGATTGGTAGTAAAATAGCATGTCCTCGGAGGTGAGAATGGAAAAAAGAATTTTAAAGTTAGTTTCTTTGCTAATGTGTCTTCTCATGTTAGCAAGCGGCCATG
>URFJ01000107.1 GCA_900547135.1 uncultured Eubacteriales bacterium
AGGCGGTTGCCGTATAGGCCTATGCGGAAGGGCCATTACAGAGCGGGGACATATAAAACGCCTGGCGGATGTAACTGGCTTTAACATAAGGATTGCCCGCGAGGTCAGGGATGCCGCTAAGTATATTATAAGACTGCTTATAGATGGGTTTGGCCGTCCTGTATCGTCGTTACTTATATCCCCGCCTGGAATCGGCAAGACGACGGCGCTTCGCGATATTGCACGGAGGTTTAGCGACGGCGTGGGAGTAATACCAAAAAAGGTCTGTGTTGTAGACGAAAGAAACGAGCTTTCGGGAAGCGTAAACGGTATTGCGGGCCTGGATCTGGGATGCCGTACCGACATACTGACAGGCTGCCCAAAGGCGGATGGAATGATGATGGCTGTACGTTCCATGTCCCCTGAGATACTTCTTACGGACGAGCTTGGCAGCGACAGTGACACAGCTGCGGCGCTTGAGGCGGTCAACTGCGGCATAGCGCTGATAGCGAGCGCCCATGCCTCGGACATGGCGGAGCTAAGGGCAAGGCCGTCCATGAATGCACTGCTTCGCGAAGGAGCATTCAAAAGAGTACTGAGGTTAACCAGGGATCAATTTGGAATACATGCCTGCGAGGAATCGGCATATGATCGATTGAAGGTGAACATAAATGCTTAGATACATATCCGCGGCCATGATATTTGCCGGTTGCGCCCTGTTCGGCATGAGCAAAGCTTGGGATATGAAGTCAAGGCTCAGCTTTTTGCAGAATATGAAATATGACATAGAACAGATAAAAAACCAGCTTGAGTTTACCCTCCGCCCGATAAAAAATCTGATTGCCGATTATGCCAACTTCAAAGACGCTGAAATATGGAGGCTTCTTTGCGACAACATGGATGGCAGCAGCTCGGCGGGAGATGCATGGCGTATGGTGGAGAGCGGCAGACAGGAATTTATGCGCCTGAGCGCTGAGGAAAGAAGGGTACTGGCCGACTTTGCAAAGGGTTTGGGAACGAGCGACTTAAGCGGCCAGCTAAGGCAGGCGGAACTTGCAATTTTGCAGCTTACGGGGATTATAGACGCTCTATCAAAAGAGCTTTCGGTTAAAGAGAGGCTCTACGGTTCGCTGGGAGCGCTCACCGGACTGGCCGCGGCTATACTTATACTCTAGGCTACGGAGGAACAAAATGGGGATTGATATAATACTTAAGATTGCGGGTATAGGGATACTAGTCGCCGTAGCCTGCCAGCTTTTGAAGCAGACAGGGCGCGACGATATAGCGATGATAACGGCGCTGGCTGGCATTATCATAGCGCTGATGATGGTTTTAAATCAGATAGGGGCGCTCTTTGACAGCGTGTCACGTATTTTCGGTTTGTATTAAATGGGTGACTAGATATGGCTATATTTAAAATAGCGGGCATTGCGATTATCACGGTTACGCTTGTGATGGTGATACGATCGTACAAGCCGGAGATGGCGATTCAGGTGAGTATAGCGGCAGGCATTACGCTGCTCATCGTTGTGGTGGGAGAGATTACCGGATTTGTTGATACCATAAAAAATGCCGCCGCCAGCTATGGCCTTAACAGCGATTACATCATGCTGATATTTAAAGTAGTGGGAATAGCGTATATAATCCAGCTTGCGGCGCAGATATGTACTGATGCGGGCGAGAGCGCAATAGCGTCCAAAGTCGAGCTTGCCGGAAGAGTTATGATCCTGCTTGCGGCGGCGCCGACCGCATTTTCAATATTGGATATGATTCTGGAGCTGGTGCCATGATCAGGAACCATGTCAGAATGCTGCTGTTAGCTGCTGTAGTGCTTTTGATATTGCCAGTTTTCGCATTGGCGGCGGACGACAACGTTGAAGGCGATACGATTGAAGATATTGACTGGGAAATACGGTCGCAGCTTGGAGGCTACGACCTGTCCGAGTGGCAGTCCGAGCTGGACGCGATGGAATGGGATGTATTTAAGGGTGAATCAGTATCGAATATAATATATAGGCAGGCGGCCGGCGAGGCGGCGATAGAACCTGGAGAAACATTGGAATCGATTCTGGGAATGGTAAAGTCCGAACTGGCGTCAAACCTAGGGCTGCTTGCGGGATTTCTGTGTTCGGCGCTTATAGGCGGATTCGCAGATATATTGATAGGCGGAAAAGAAAAAAGCGGGCTAAAAACGCTGACAGGATTTATCTGCTATGGACTAGCGGTAGGATTGGTGGTGTATGCATTGGGGCGTATGTCGGGCATAGCGGGAAAAACAATAGGGGGGATATCCAATCTTACAGAAGCCGTATTGCCTATAATGACGACCATGCTGTCTGCAGCGGGGGGAATAGAGGCAAATGCCGCAATTAGTCCGCTTCTGGCGTTTTTGAGCAGCACAGTTATCAAGGTAATACAGACCTTAATAGTCCCCATAGTGCTCGCTGGGGGCGTTTTGGCCCTTATAAACAACTTGACTGGACGGGCACAGCTTGGTCAGCTGTACTCTCTTAGTAAAAATTCGGCTAAATGGATACTGGGGTTCATGTTTACACTATATATTGGCATAACAGCCATTTCTGGTATAACCGTATCTTCGGTAAGCGGCCTTTCTCTAAAGACGGCAAAGTTCGCCATAGATAAATTTGTCCCGATAATTGGCGGTATGGTTTCGGGCACTGTAGATACGGTTATGGGATGCTCAACGATCGTAAAAAACGCGGCGGGGGTGGCCTCGATTCTAATAGCCGTGGGTCGTGTAGCGTCACCGCTTATTCAGATAGCGTGCACCATGTTTACCCTTAGGATAGCCGCCGCTATATGCGAGCCCATAGCCACTCCCAGCCTTCCCAAAATGCTGTCGTCGGTGGCCGACGTAGCCGGATACCTGTTCGCTGCGGTGATTGGCTGCGGTCTTATGTTTATAATAACAATGGGCATAATCATTGGCACTGGAAACATATATATAAGTGGGTGATGATATGGGGTGGATATATCAACAGGTTATAAAGATAGCGGCAATATCCATAACTGCGATGCTTCTAAAGTATGCGTTGCCTGATGGAAAGCTTAAATCCAGCGCAGAGAAGGTCATAGATATGGCGGTGCTATTAACCATCGCAGAGCCTATTATCAGCCTGTTTTACTTTTAGACTCAGGAGGTGAGATTAAATGCAGGGCAAAACGAAGATATGGGATACGCTGATTGCTAAAATAAAAAGCAATAAAAAACTGGAGATAGCAATATATGTAGCTCTGGGTCTGGTCGCGGTGCTTATATATGTATCTACAATTATACCCAAAAGCCCTGAAGAACCAAAAAACAGCGATGTGGTGGTATCCGGGGTAAAAACCTCTACTGAATCAGGATTGGAAGAACGTCTTGCAAAAACGTTGTCGGGCATAAAGGGCGTCGGAAAGGTTGAAGTGATGATTACATATGAAACCACATCGAGGCTGGTACCGGCTATGTCCACCGATACGCAGCAGAACAGCTCATCGGGCAGCGATGGGAGCGAGTCGCAGACCAATACCGAATCCTCCTCTCCGGCAACAATATCCAAGAATGGCGGGAACGAACCGATCGTTCTTACGGAGGTACAGCCGCTTGTGCGCGGCGTAATAGTTGTAGCTGAGGGCGCTGAGGATATAGCAGTAAAGCTGAATTTGCAATATGCCGTTAAGACGGTGCTGGGAATAGATGACGATTGCATAGAAGTATTCCAAATGGAACAATAGAAAAGGAAGGTGCTAATATTATGAAAAAGTTGAAGGTAAACGCCAGAACAGTCGGAATTATTGCGGTTGTGGCCGCACTGCTTATTGGAGCCGTATACTTAAACGTGCAACTCAACGGTCAAGCGTCATCCCTCGCGCCCAGTCCGTCACCCACGCATACTGCCGGCGGAACGGACATCGATACTTCAATACAGTCGAGCGCCGGTACGAATTACTTTGCCGATTTCAGAACCAGCCGTGAACAAACGCGAAACAGGGAAATAGAATATCTAAACGCTATTATCAATAACGAGAACACAGACGCCGAAACCCTTAAGGATGCGCAGGAGCAGATGACAGAAATAGTAGATTGTATGGAAAAAGAGTTTACCATTGAAAGCCTGTTAAAGGCGAAAGGTTTTACGGATGCGGCGGTTACCTTCCATTATGGATCGGTCAATGTGATTGTCGATGCCGCAACGCTTACTAACGAGGATGTGGCCAAAATACTTGACATAGTAAAACGCGAAACGGGCGAGGAGGCGCAGAACATCAAGGTAAGCGCAAATAGTTGATCCTGTCCAATCTTTTCAGAAAAAACACCTTTGCTTAATGTTTTTGATTGCATTAACGGTGTTTTCTGGTATAATGATTATACAATCGGTGGATTAATCCACAGGTAAGAGATTATACCCAATAAGGAGGAAATAACTATGACACCCGAAAATGATATCAGCACCGATGTACTCTCAAACGAGGGTGGAAAGATAGTGTTCGCTCCCGACGTGGTTGCCACCATCGCCGGACTTGCTGCGGCAGAAGTTAAGGGCGTGACATCCATGAGCGGTAACATGGTCGAAGGTTTTACCGAGATGTTTGGCAAAAAGAACCTTACCAAGGGCGTGAAGGTTGAAGTCGGCACGGAGGAAACCGCGATTGAGCTTAGTGTAGTAATTGAATATGGATACCGCATACATGAGGTATGCTCAAAGGTTCAACAGGAAGTTAAGAATGCGGTTGAAACCATGACTGGGCTTAAGGTTGTTCGCGTTAATGTGTATGTGCAGGCTATAAACTTCGCGAAACCGGATGATAAGCAGTTGCCGGAATCAGGCGAATAGTTCTGGATCCTGCAGCAGTCAATAACAAATAGAAAAGGATTCGGGCGGAGCCGATAAGGTGTCCGTCCGAATATGATATTCTTAAGGAGAAACGTAAATGAAGCCGAAACTGTTTGATAAGATAATTCTGGCTCTTTTGCTTATTGTTATGACCGTCATCGCGCTGGCCCTCATAGGTATGGCGGCTGGATTTATAAGCGCACAGATGGTTTACAGCGTGCTTAGCTATCCTTACACCGGGCCCATTGGGGCGCTTGTGACGGGTGTTATAGGCTTGCTTTTACTTATATTCGCAATAAGGCTGCTGTTTTTTGGGGGTTCCGGTCCAAAACAACAGGCTCCAAGCGCGGCCCTGATAAGGGCTTCGGACGTAGGGACTTCATATATAACGCTTGCCGCCCTCGACGCTATGGCGCAGAGATTCTGCAAATCACAAAAACAAATACGTGAATGCGTCACGGCGATTGGAACGTCGGCTCAAGGGATTAATGTAAATGTAAGGACAGCGCTCATGCCGGAAACCAACATTCCAGAGTTTACGGACGAGCTGTCGCATAGCCTGAAGGAGCATATAGAAAAGTATTCCGGAATTCAGGTAACGGATGTAAGGATTTTGGTTGTAAATCCATCTAATCAATCGGCTCAACAACAGGCAATAAGCTGACGGGGTGCTGTATGAATTCAAATTTAACCGAATTTCTTAATAGGCATAAATGGCGCATCCTGCTGGTTTTGACAGGCCTGCTTGTGCTGATACTCTGCTTTACAATAGGGTTCTGGAGAACCCTATTGATAGCCGCCGTTGTTACTGTCTGCTATTTTTTGGGACGGTTGCTCGACAAGGGGGGCAGGGGTAGCATAAAAGCCTTTTTTGAAGCGATCTTTAAGGATAACCGCTAATCATTCACTTGCATATTAAACAGGCCTGGAGGAATATATGAGCAGAAGAACCGCCAGAGAGGTGGCGATGAAGTTGGCCTTTGCCCGCATGTTGGGGGGTGACGACACATATGAAGCGATACTTGAGCAATCGGGCATTACAGAGACCCCGAAGCAAGAGGACATTGATTTTTCCAACGAGCTTTTAAGCGGTGTTGCAAACAATGAAGAAAAAATCGATTCGATTATTGGCGAATTGTCGATAGGCTGGGAAATAGAGCGCATTTCCAGGGTTGAGTTATGTATTCTCAGAATATCTATATTCGAAATACTATATTGTGACTGTATATCGGACAGCGTTTCAATCAACGAGGCTGTTGAGCTTGCAAAACGTTTTGGAGACGTTAGTTCGTCATCGTTTGTAAATGGCATTTTGGGCACCCTCAGCAGGAAAAAGACGGCGGAAGACCAATGATATTCTTGGGCATAGATACCAGCTGCTATACTACCTCAATAGCTTGCATAGGCCATAATTCGATAGTTATTGATATGAGAACCCCTTTGAAGGTGGCATCTGGCGGGCGGGGCCTGCGCCAAAGCGAAGGGGTATTTTTGCATACAAGAAACCTGGAGAAAATGCTGCCCTCGGCGCTAAGCAAACTTGATAAAGAAGATATTGGGGCGCTGGCGGTTAGTTCTGTCCCAACCCCTGCGCCGGGTTCATATATGCCGGTGTTCCTGGTTGGCACAATGGCGGCAAGGGCGATTGCTTCGGCTCTTAGCATACCACTGTTTGAAACCTCGCATCAGGAGGGGCATATAATGGCTGCATTATATTCAAACGCTGCCTTTCGCGGCAGTCCGTTTATCGCAATTCATATATCAGGGGGAACGACGGAGCTGCTCCGTGTTGACGAATGCTTCAATATAATAAGGCTCGGAGGTTCGCTGGACATACACGCCGGACAGCTTGTGGATCGTATAGGCGTGAGAATGGGCTGCCCATTTCCGGCAGGCAAGCGGGTGGAGG
>URFJ01000108.1 GCA_900547135.1 uncultured Eubacteriales bacterium
GCGGCCTGTAAAAGTAATGCGATTGGCGAACCTTTCAATGCGCCTTAAGGCGCTTGCCTGTAATATGCCCTTTTAGGGCTCGTGCATACCACCAGTTTAACTGGTGCTTTTGATTTTATGTTTAATTTACTCGCATATTAGGTGTATATTCGTATACCAGAATTATTGGGATACCGTGTAAAGAGAATAAAAATATCCCTTATGTTTAATCAGTTCATCGAAGCTGCCAGATTCAACGATGGTACCGTTTTTTAAAGCGATAATACAGTCATATCGTGACAGAAGTGTTTCATCCATAGCGTGAGTTACCACAATTCTGGTCATACCCTCCAAGTCCAAGATAGAGGAGGAAACCTGATAAGCAGTCTGCGCATCCAATGCAGCGGTGGCTTCGTCCACCAGAAACACCTGGGATTTTTTCAACAGGCTCCGGGCAATGGAAATCCGCTGCTTCTCTCCACCCGAGAGACCAGAGCCATTTTCGCCACACTCGTAATCCTCGCCTCGTTCCCTAATAAGCTCAGACAAACCGGACATTTCGATAGCTCTGTCTACCTCGCTCTCCGGGAAATCACTGAACATAGTGATGTTCTCTCGGATGGAAGCATTGAACACAAACACATTTTGTTGCACCAGCGATACCATATCATACAGGGCTTCTCCGGCAATATCATGAATATCGGTGCAGTCATAGGCAATCCTGCCACCAAAGTCATTGTGAGAGGCCATCAGCAGGTTCAGGAGGGTGGATTTGCCGCTGCCGGATGCTCCCACCAGACAATAGCTTTTTTCAGCCTCAAAACGAAAATTGATGTTGTTCAGAATGGGCTTCTCCGGTTCATAGGCAAAGCACAGGTCTTCTACAGTGATGGCATCGGTTAACTTGGACTTTGTAACATCACCCTCCTGACGGACATTAGAGCAAAGAGCATCTGCCAGCTTGACAATCAGGGCCTTGGATGCTTTGCACTCCGCAAGAGCCTGGGGAATGGACCCGATGGGGTTGATGATATAGTTCAGAAGCTGCACGAATATCAGCACCGAGCCTGCTGAAATGTTGCTGCCGGACAGAGCAAGATAGGCGCCAATCAAAAATACGCCCAGCTGAAGAATATTTCCTGCGGTGACAGACAGCATCTGAACCAAGAGAGCCATTTTTCTTCTGCGGGTTTTGGCATCGGATACAGCTTTTACCTCTTGGGCAAAGATACGGCACATCTGTGCCTCTGCCCGGAAGGATTTAACCACCGAGAATCCTACCAAACTATCCCTCAGGGTGGACATATAGCCTTCGTTTTTGTCGGAAACTTTTTTCTCCGCAACGGCTACCAAATTGCCCGTTATTACGGACACCGCCAGAGGGAAAACCGCCAGCCCAATGGAAATGCCAGTGAGTAACGGGCTGTAGTAGAACATCAGTGCCAAAGCACCCACGAACATAACAGCCTGGTCTACAATAATGAACAGATTACAAAGATAGCCCGTTTCAATGGTAGTCATATCGTTGGACAGTGCGGAAATGTAAACAGAGGAGTTTTCGCCGGAGAATGCAGAGATACTCTTCTTTGAAAGCTCCCCAAACACATAGTTCTTATACTGTGCGATGGCCTTGGAGACAAACTTGGGCTTTGATATGTAGGCAAAGGCAAAGCTCAGCACAACCAGTCCGATGCCCACAACAGCCAATCCTACAATCTCCCAGAAGGCAAATCCGATGTCCATGCCGGTAGTCATATCAATGATCTGCTGAATGAGCCAGGATACCAAGAGATTGGCTGCCGTTAGGATGATGGTCTGCAGAAAAGCAAAGGTCAGGTAAATTCCGTTCCCACGATAGAACTGCCGCAAATACGGTTTGATATTGGTATTATTCTGCTTCATGGCAAAGCTCCTCCCATATCGGTCGCAGGAGCTCGCCTGCATCATCATCGTTGATAAAATTCAGAATTATATCCATAGCGGTTCCGCCCATGTCATCGTATGCACGAGCACTGTCTGGGCCGTGATAAAATTTAACACGGGTCAAGCGGTACTCTGGAGCGGCATCAAAGCGTTCCGCGATAAGCTTGCCCCGCTTTAGATATTCGCGGGCAGCAGCATCGTCCCCTTGAAGCATGGACGCAACCGCCAGAATTGTAAAAATCCGTATATCACCACGGTCCATATAGGTGACGACACCAGGCTCTCGTATACCCTGACCAATTTGATACAGCCAGGTCACAATCTCTTTTACTTTATCCAGCTCCTTTAAGGCACCGTAGGCATTGGAATAGCCGATACAAACATTGTAGAGTGTACTATAACATCTGCTCAGTGCATCGGACAAATATGGTAATGCCTCCGCCGCCCGGCTTTCATATTGAGAAAGGATGAGACCTATTCTGGCATCATTTTGTCCTTCTACATTGTTCTTCTTAAATAGGGAGATTGCGTCATCTATCTTCTCCTGATAGCAATAGCACAGAGCAATTCGATTCTCAAGCAATAAGAGATTGACATCTTCATAGGGATTTTGATTAATCAGCCTAATTGAATCTCGGTATAAATCAATCGCCCGTTGCGCAGTTTTCGGATTCATTGACAGAAAATAGGCTTCTGCACTTTGGTATACCACCTCAAAGCTGTTGGGGTATTTTTTTAGTGCCCGTTCTGCAAATCGCAGACCCTCGTCCAGGTTTTTCTCCCGGGTGTACTGCCTGATTTTCTGGGCAGCTTGGGTCATAGTTCCTTGCTGCCAACTATATCCCAAAATGACATCCACCGATGTTTCAAACAGCTCTGCCATCTCTATCAGTAACTTAATCTCTGGCATGGATTGCTTGCTCTCCCACTTATATACAGCACCTACCGTAACACCAAGGGATTCAGCTAATTGCTCCTGGGTAAGACGATGCTCTTTTCGGAAACGTTTAATATTTTCAGCAATTTGAATTTCCATTGTAGATACCTCCGCTGTGTTATAGGATAATTATACTGCAAGCCAAAGTAGTATCAACCCATTAGCGGTATAAAAAGTATAAGAATAATTATACTTTAAGTATGGGTCACGCAAAAATAGTTTCTTAGTTTTTCTAAAAGTATAGGATTGTCAAACATGTTCTACATCACTATGTACACTGTACGGCAGACGAGTAGAGCGAATGCGGAGCGTAAAAGCGACGCTGATCATCGCGGTGACTGTGTTCCGCCTTGCCGTAGTGCCGCGGGGTGCAGGTACGAATCAGTTGTAACGTATGCAAAGATCAGCAGCTGTTTTCTCAAAGAGCGTAAAGCTCTCGCAGCCTGAGGTTATGCGGGGATTGGTAAACTCAAAGTCTTTATCGGCCTGTACACTCAATGATAACGCCCTTATGCTTGAACATGTCATATGTCTTCTTTATAAATCTTCAGAAGAATAGTGCTTTGTTGTTTGTAAGCCACCAAATATCGTAGCCTGGTAAATTCATCAATGGCGATATATTGAAAGTGCGTTGCCCGTTTGGGCAACAAGCACGCTACTACCTTTACATCGATTTAAACACGTTCGTTGCGGTGCGTCATCTGTTCGTAAGGCTTAGGAATATAGGGCTTCTTGGGTGGTTTCTCCGACAAGGTGCCTAACCTTGAGGACACGGCACAGGCTTACCGTACAACGGGTATATCCACGTTTTCGCAACAAAATTAAATTTTATTAAGCAGCTTGCCCAATCTAATTCTTTATGTTAAAATGCTATAATCTTAAAATATTTAAAGGTTATAACTTAATAATTTAATTATTGTATTTAACCATAAGTTAATCAATAATATGCATATATGGAGCTGAAGGCTGATGATGACAGGCTGAAGCATATCCCTTGAGCCGTCAATGCTCTTTACGAAAATAATAGGCTTCGTTGATTTATAGAACAGTGAAATTTTTATAAAACCTAAAAATTGTGTATTTTTTGACTACCATGGATCAGCCGCTTCAGTGGCTGAAGCGGCTGATTGGGCCATTAACCTTGTTCAGATTCAGGTGTGTTTAAGGCAGTGTAGAGACTATTGTACAATCCTGCAACATTCTCAGCTATGTTATCATTGTTTGGCGCGGTGCCATAGTATTCATCCTTTTCTATGAGTGCGAGCGTGATTCTGAGTGCTATCTCAGTCCTATCCATTGATGTCACCTCCTTGCTTATAGAATAATCCGTGGATAAAAGATTCCTAATTATGATATTTTATTTGATTTAGAAAAGCCATGGGCTAACAGTAAAGGCAGATTGCCTGTCAAAGCAGAATTTAGTACTTTTCGGATTTAACAATTTAGATTGTGATATAGGAGTAACTGTACCTATGCTGCTAAATACCTCCTTGAAATGTTTATATCGATCTATTATAACTAGCATGTCTGGAGGACGATTATAGTAGCCGCAGGGCATGTTGTGTATAAGGCGTTAACGTCAAAAGCATCTTTGCTTTCCCCAACTATCACATAAAATCAGAATGAAAGGGACGTAATAGAAATATGCCAGTACAACGTGCAGTAAACATAAGGCCTATGTTCATTTCGGCTATCGGTATAGGATTAGGTATTTTTCTAGGAAGCCTTATTAGGGGAGCGTCCACTGTGATTTTTGCTTTCGTAATAGTTTTCGTAATCTCTGTCCTTGTCTTTATGGTACTCTCGAAACTATACGTGCCTATGCTTTTTACGTTATGCATTACCATTGGGTTACTTCGCATAACAGCAGCCTATCCCCCTCTGCCTGAGCCTGGCATATATTCAATCGCCGGCAGAATAGCAGAAGTGCCTATGCCCGATGGGGATGATCTCCTTCTTACAATAGATGATGTAGAGCTCAACGGCAATCGCGTCAGAGGAAGGCTTCTTGTGCCGGTTGACGCTTCTTACAGCATTAAATATGGCCAGATTATTGAGAGCGACGTGCATATATACCCACTATCCGGCGGCCAAGGGTATAACGGCTTCGACGCCCTTCATTACTACCTTTGCGATGGTATAATAGCAAAAACTTCAAAACCGTATACAGTCTCATTTGAGAGGCGGGAAAAATGATATTTATGGTATATGCCTTATGGCGCGGCAGGCAATAAATACAGCCATCGATGATATTTTCCAAAAGAATGGCCCGCTCATATCTGGAATGCTGTTAGGCGAAAAGTCTAATATAAATCATCACTATGTAAATGCGTTCAGGGACTCGGGCACAGCACATCTGTTTGCCGTATCCGGCCTTCACGTGGGGCTGTTCGTAGCGTTTCTATCAATTCTTATACCCAAGAGAAGGGCATGGCTCAGGATATTTATCATAGGCACATTTCTGCTGCTTTACTGTGCTGTAACGGCCTTCCCCGCTTCGCTTGTAAGAGCGTCCATCATGTCAATGTGCCTGCTCATAGCCAGTCCGCTTAACAGACGCTACGACCTGCTGTCATCCATCTCCTCAGCCGCCGTCATAGTGCTTGTGGCCAACCCCTTCATGCTGTTCAGCGTCAGCTTCCAGCTATCGTTTAGCGCGGTAACAGCCATAGCCCTAATATATAAACCTGTTGTTAAGCTGTTGAGCAAAGCACTTCACAACTTTATATCAGCGCCAATCTCAATAAGTTTTTGCGGAACTATAGGTACTTTGCCGTTAAGCGTACATTACTTCGTCCGTATTCCGCTATTGGGTCTGTTTGCAAACATAATCGTTGTTCCGCTCGTCCCACTTATCCTTGTTCCTGCATTAATACTAATCGTAATCTATTTTATACTTCCAGACGTCGCCCGCCTATTGGCCGTATTTCCTTCGTTCGTTCTCAATGTTATAACAAATTTTTTATCCGCGGTTTCATCAATCCCCTGGGGATCGCTAAGCATTCCTCAGTTTCCCTCCGCCTCCTATGTTTTCGTGTTTTTGTCCCTGTTTTTCATTTCACCGTATTTTCTTAGACCACTCAGGTCAAAGGCTTTTTACGCATGCGCATCCATAATAATCCTGATACTATTGTGCTGCGCAGGCGTGAACTAGATTGTGCGGGTAACACGCTAAAAAACTGCAAAGAAGGGGCCAAATCGCCCCTCCCCGCAAAGTAAGTAATTAATTGAATATTGCTAATAATATCGCCCGTTATAGGCTTAGATTTTGCTGGAGGATTCAATGGTTATGCTTCCGTGCATTGCTGTCGCCTTAAACTCCCTTGAACTCCCGTTTTCAATGGTTGTGCTGCTCCTGCCGAAGGATTCGTTTCCTACCTTTCGGCCGTTTATATGTATGCTCCCCCAGGTGGACATCTTAAAGTTATAATCCCCAGCCGGCAGGCTTGTATGCGCCTTAAGGCTGCCGTTTACCGTGTTTAGCGTGACGTTCCCATCCAGTTCGCCCGAAAGCTTTATTGAGCCGTTGACCGTTTCCGCGTTGAGTGAGCGCGTTCTGATTTCATACGCTTTAATCGACCCGTTAACGCCATGAAACATCATTTTGTCCGCCTCAACCTGATCCAGCTTCATTGAGCCGTTAACCGTACCGACGTCCATCGTTTTTGAAGCCGCGCCACTTATCCTTATGCTTCCGTTTACGTTGGACAGCTCAAATAAATTATACATTTTCTCAGGCAGATATAGGGTCAGCTCGTTGGACCCGCCAAAGTTTATATTAAACATCCACTTTTTCTGCCTCTGCTTCTCTGCAAACTGCAAGACCCCATCGGAAACCCTGTATTCAAATGTTGTGCTGCTGTCGCCGTTTCTG
>URFJ01000109.1 GCA_900547135.1 uncultured Eubacteriales bacterium
CCCCCAGGAGATCTCGGCAATGATTCTGCAAAAGCTTAAGCAGGACGCTGAATCATATCTTGGTGAAACCGTTACTCAGGCTGTAATCACGGTGCCCGCCTACTTTAGCGACAGCCAGCGGCAGGCCACAAAGGACGCCGGAAGAATCGCGGGGCTTGAGGTACTCCGCATAATCAATGAACCTACGGCCGCTTCCCTCGCCTATGGACTCGACAAGGGCGCCAATCAGCGCATTCTGGTATATGACCTAGGCGGCGGTACCTTTGACGTTTCCCTGCTTGAAATTGGCGACGGCGTATTTGAAGTGCTTGCGACAAACGGCAACAACAGGCTGGGCGGAGATGATTTTGACAAAAAACTTATTGATTATATCTGCGATGTGTTTAAAAAGGAAAACGGGATAGATCTCAGCAAGGACAGGAGTACGCTTCAAAGGCTAAAGGAAGCAGCTGAAAAGGCGAAGATAGAGCTCTCAAGCGTGGTTTCGACCAATATAAACCTTCCGTTTATTACGGCTGACGCAAGTGGTCCGAAACATCTGGATATGACCATAACAAGGGCGACGTTCAACGCTATGACCGCTGACCTCGTGGACAGCACAAAAAAATGCATGCATCAGGCGCTTAAGGACGCCGGTATTACTCCGGACAAGATCGATAAGGTTATCCTAGTGGGCGGTTCGTCGCGTATACCAGCTGTACAGGAGATGGTTAAAAGCGTCACGGGCAAAGAGCCGTTCAAGGGCATTAATCCGGATGAATGCGTTGCAATAGGCGCTGCGATACAGGCTGGTGTTCTGGCCGGTGAGGTCAAGGACATCGTACTTCTCGATGTTACTCCCCTGTCTCTTGGCATTGAAACCGTAGGAGGCGTGTTTACAAGGCTGATTGACCGCAACACCACCATACCCACACAAAAAAGCCAGATATTCTCAACAGCCGCCGACGGGCAGACAAGCGTAGAGGTACATGTCCTTCAGGGCGAACGTGAGCTTGCCCAGTACAATAAAACCCTAGGGCGCTTCCAGCTAGCGGGCATAGCGCCTGCCCCGCGCGGAGTTCCTCAGATTGAGGTTAAGTTTGATATCGACGCAAACGGAATAGTACACGTTTCGGCAAAGGATCTTGGAACTGGCAATGAACAGAAGGTTACTATAACCGCCTCTACCAACCTCAGCGAAGACGAGATTAAAAAGGCTGTCCGTGAGGCGGAGGAATTCGCAAAAGAGGATAAGGAGCGCAAGGATGAAGTTGAGCTGAGGAATCATGCCGACAGCCTAATCTATAATACTGAAAAGACACTCAAGGAGCTTGGCGATAAGGTAAGCCCTGAAGATAAGTCCCGCGTTGAATCTGAGATTGCCAATGTCCGCAGCGCGCTTGGCGCAACGGATAAGGACGCGATAAAGAATTCGACGGATAAACTCACGGAAGTGTCCTATGAGGTATTTGGCAAGATATATCAGCAATCTGCCCAGCAGGCGGACACCAATGCCGCAGGCGCCGGACCGCAGCAGGCTGACGGCGAGGATACCGTTATAGACGCTGACTATGAAGTTGTTGACGATGACAAGAAATAAAGCATAAACTATGTGTATACTGTAAAAACTCATGACGCAGCCGCAGAAAACAACTGCGCCTGCGTCATGATTGATGCAGAGTTAATTTTGATTTAAGGAGCATTGGGGAATTGGCTAAGAAAGATTATTATGAGGTGCTTGGCGTAAACAAGAATGCCACTGACGACGAGCTGAAAAGCGCGTTTCGCAAGGCTGCTAAAAAATGCCACCCTGACCTCAATCCGGATGATAAAGAGGCTGAAGCCCGATTTAAGGAGCTTAATGAGGCATACGAGGTATTGTCGGACAAACAGAAACGCGCCCAGTACGATCAATTCGGCCATGCAGCATTTGATCCCGCTTCGGCGGCGGACGGCAATTATGGAGCCGGCGGCTTTGGCGATTTTTCAGATATATTCAGCAGCTTCTTTGGGGGAGGATTCGGACGCGAAGGATCGGCCCATCGTAGAAACGTGCCCATGCAGGGCAGCGATATTGGAGCTAATCTTACGCTTACTTTTGAGGAAGCCGCGTTCGGAACGCGCAAGGAGATACTCGTCAACCGCGAGGAAAATTGCCATACCTGTTCAGGTACTGGCGCCAAACCCGGCACCCAGCCCGAAACCTGCCCAACGTGCGGCGGACAGGGCCAGGTCCGGACGCAGCAAAACACCATGTTCGGCTCGTTTGCAACCGTGCGGACGTGCGATACCTGTCATGGTTGGGGTAAGGTCATCAAGGAACCCTGTTCGGCCTGCCGCGGACGCGGTAGGGTCAATAAGGGAAGCCGCATTGTGGTCAACGTACCAGCGGGCGTCAATACTGGAAACACCATAACGCTTCGCGGAGAGGGTGAGGCAGGCGTTAATGGCGGCCCCAGAGGCGACTTGTATGTGAAAATCAGCGTTAAGCCGCATAAGCTGTTTGTCAGGAAGGATCGCGATCTGTTCTTAAATATGACAATACCGTTTACTACAGCCGCACTTGGGGGAGAGATTGAGGTTCCAACGCTTACAGGCTCTGTTAAGTACAATGTGCCTGAAGGTACACAGCCTGGAACAAAGTTCCGTCTTAGGGATCAGGGCGTCGTCCGTGTTAATGGAAATTCCAAGGGGGATATGATCGTAACTGTAAACGTTGACATACCAAGGCGGCTCACGCATGAGCAAAAGGATTTGATAGAAAAGTTAAGGATCTCTCTGGGCGACGCGCAGTCCAATAAAAAAAAAGGGTTCTTTGAAAAGGTTAAGGATGCGCTCAAGGATGAGTAATTACGGTTTGACAAGCGGCGGTTTCCCGCCGCTTTGTTATTGTTGATCCGTGAGTTCGCCCTCTCCCCTCCCTGTCACCTTAACCTTTATAATAGTATTCAGTAGATCCTCACCCGCAGACTTAGTTTTTATTTTGACATATGTATCCGTATACCCGTATGCATAACCGCCTTCATTGCTTTCAATAAGCACTTCCTGAAATGTATCAATAAGGCTCTCAGAAAAAGCGCATTCCATTTTGTCGCCAAGTTCAATAAGTTCTGCGGCCCGCCTGGCTTTGACGGCTCTTTGGACTTGGTCCGGCATGCGAGCAGCGGCGGTGCCATCCCTTTTTGAATATGGGAACACGTGAATGCGAGAGAAGCTTACCCTTTCGGCGAAGTGCAACGTTTCTTTAAACTCTTTCTCCGTCTCTCCCGGAAATCCTGCTATTATATCGGTGGTTATGGCGCATCCTGGAATTGCTTCCCTTAGATGGTCAACGCATTTCATGTAATCATCGGTAGTATATCTTCGGTTCATGCGCTTTAAAACGGCATCGCTTCCGCTTTGAAGCGACAGATGAAAATGCCTGCATACAATCCGTCTTTTTGCAAGGGCGTCAATGAACTGCTTATCTGAAAGCTGGGGTTCAAGCGAGCCAAGACGCAACCTTCGTATCGACGACAACCCATATGCCTGGTCAATCGCGTCAATAAGGCTAACGCGTCCTTCCAGGTCGCGTCCATATGACATTAAGTGGATGCCTGTTAAAACCACCTCTTTAAAGCCCTCGCCGTCTAATTTGAGAAGCTCCTGCCGAACGCCTTCGATCGTTCGGCTTCTAATCCTGCCCCTGGCATATGGTATTACGCAATATGAGCAATACCTGTCACAGCCCTCTTGTATTTTAAGATGGGCGCGGGTTTTACCATCATGTATTGCCGATGACTCTTCAAATGCTGTGGCCGTTGGGCTTACATTAACGCGTTTATCACGGTTCCCTTCAAACAGTATTTCCACAAGCTCAGCTATCCTGCTTCTGTCGCTGATACCTACAACCATATCAATGCCGTTTATTTTGGAAACAGCCTCGGGAGCGCTTTGCGCGTAACATCCTGTCAGCACAATCTTTGCACCCGGCATGGTTTCACAAGCATGTGAAACGGCCTGGCGTGATTTTTTGTCTGCGATATGCGTAACGGTGCAGGTGTTGATTATGCAAACGTCGGTGGGCTGTCCATACTCCACTATTTCATGGCCCGCGTTCTGAAGCAGCTCCAGCATAACCTGCGTGTCGTATTGATTTACCTTGCATCCAAGTGTATGGAACGCTATCTTCATGTATTTCTTCCCCTAGCTGCTAAAATGATACCCTATCATTGATAATGCGGCCATGCCTGCGGTTTCAGTTCTTAATATCCTATTCCCGAGCGTTACTGTAACAGCGCCCTTCCCCTTTAGCAATTCAATCTCATCCCGCTCGAATCCACCCTCAGGGCCGATAAAGACAGCAATGCTCCCTGCGTCCTGACTTTTAGATAGGACGCCCTTTAGAGTAACCTCCCTTTCCCCCTCATATGCTATAACAGCAAGGTCAAAGTTGGATATATCGCATCCGTTAAGGCTCGTATACCCGCTAACCCCTGGCACAATGCCGCGTTTTGACTGCTTAGCCGCTTCATACGCTATCCTGTTATATCGCACTATGCGCTTTATATCCGGACCATCCCCCCTCGGGCGCGCTATGCACCGTTTTGACAAGGCTGGAACTATTTCGTATACGCCCAGTTCTACGCACTTTTGTATAATAAGTTCCATTTTTTCCTGTTTTGGCAAACATTGAAACAGCGTAATACGATATGCGGGCTCTGCAATGCTCTTCTCAGAATGGATTATCCTCAAAAATGCCGATTCTGGCGTTAACCCTTCAATGATTGCTTTATATTCCATCCCCAGTCCGTCGCACAGTTCGACGGGATCCCCCTTTTTAAGCCGCAAAACATTAACCATGTGATGAAGGTCCTCACCAACTATATGAAATGTCCCATTCGCTATCAGGTTTTTGTCTATAAAGAAGCGGTTCATCAATGCGCCTTTCTCGACGCAATCGCCGCCCAATCACCCTCAATCAATAGGTCAACTATCTCAAAGCCGTTCTCAATTATCGTGCGCTTCACATCTTCAAGCCTGTCTATGATAATTCCAGATGATATGTATATGCCCGTATCCTTGAGCATGCTGGGGATCATTGGGGTAAGCGGGATTATTACCGACGCAACAATATTCGCGGCAATTAGATCATAGGCTCCCGCAATCGCGGCCTTTGTCCCCTCATCCTCTATCACGTTGCCTATTATCACTCGATACGCTTGGCCTACACCATTTATTCCCGCGTTTTCCATCGCGATTGTTTTAGCTATAGGATCAATATCCACAGCTACGGCCGACGCAGCTCCAAGCAGCAATGCCGCAACGGACAGTATGCCGCTACCACAGCCCACGTCCAACATTGAAATGCCATGTCTCACATGCTTTTCAATCAATCTAAGGCATAACCTCGTCGTCTGGTGGGAGCCTGTGCCAAAGGCCATGCCCGGATCAATGCTTAAAACCATGCGATCCGTCTTTTGAGCTTCTTCCCAAGATGGGCATATCAACAAACGCTCCCCGATTTCTATAGGCTTATAATAGGCCTTCCAGTTGTTTGCCCAATCCTCCTCGCGAACATCACGCACAATAACCTCAAGCCGCCCAAGGTCGATTCCATAATCAAAATCCTTCATACCTATTATCTCAGGTACGATTGCTTCTATAATCCCCCTGTTCTCCGGCTCATCCGCAATATAAGCACGGACGTAAGGTTCATCCTCCGGAGAAATCTCATCAATATCGGCAAAATCCCAAAAAGCGGAAGCCTCCTTTAAATACTGCTCCACTCTATTCCTGCCCTCAAAAAGCTCCAGCTGGCCGACGCCTATTGAATCCAGCCTTGCAGCCACAGCGTCAAGCCCTTCGCTTGATGTATACACCGTAAACTCCTTCCACATCGCGTTAAGACCTCCCGTTTTTTTTACTACTGCTATCTCTACGAAAACGCTCACTTTTTATACCCGCCTGCCCTTGGCTTTCCAGCTCTGGAGCTATCCGGCCTGCTTACCCTCTTGGGTGGCACCAGCGCATCCCTGCCGTTTCCTATCAGGTCCTCCCTGCCAGCCTTTTTTAGGGCCTCTCTCGCAATATCCTGGTAACGGGGCATGAAAAACTGCATCAATGCACGCTGCATTGCCTTTCCTCTTGGCGATTTTTCGACAAACACCGGTTTCATGTTCCTTGGATCAAGCCCGGTGTAATACATTGTAGTTGATATAGTACCTGGCGTTGGATAAAAATCCTGAACCTGCTCTATCCGCTGTCCTGTCCTTTTAAGATATTGGGCTAATAAAATGGCCGAGTTAAGATCGCTTCCAGGGTGTGAAGACATAAAATAAGGTACAATATATTGCTTTAAGCCCAAATTTTTGTTTAACCTGTTGTATTTTTGTACAAACTGCTCATATAGATCGGCATATGGCTTTCCCATCAGATCAAGAACGCGGTCGTCTATATGTTCCGGCGCCACCTTCAGCTGCCCGCTGACATGATGCTTTATCAC
>URFJ01000110.1 GCA_900547135.1 uncultured Eubacteriales bacterium
CATCCTCCTTTATGTAATGAACGCGACGCGCGGACGCCCCCCTGACCACTGGACGTCCGCGCGTTTGCTTATATAAAAATGTTTTTGTTAAACTCCTGTTATGTTTTTAAAAAACGCGTTGTTTTGACGCTTATGCGGGTATATAATTAGCCTGCATTATTTAAAGAGGAGTCATTAATGATAGTTGATTATCATCTTCACAGCCGTCATTCATTCGACAGCGACGCCAATCCTCAACAAAGCATTGAGAGGGCGTCTAAACTTGGGATTTCGGAAATTTGTTTTACAGAGCACGTGGACTTTGAAGACACGAGGAATCCGCTTTTGGACATAAGCGCCTATATTTCCGATATTAACAGATTTATGCCGTCGTATAAAGGTGTGCGCGTTAAGCTGGGCTTTGAAATAGGCCTTGACGACTGGGAATGCTCTCAAAGAACATGGGATTTTATTAAGGATGCCGGCGCCGATTTTATAATTGGCTCGGTTCATATGGTTAATGGCATCAATGCTTATTACAATGATTTTTTTGAAGGACTTAGCCAGGCAGAGGCCTACGAAAAATATATTAACGCGCTGTGCGACAAGGCGAAGAGCTGCGCCTATTTCAGCGTGCTCGGCCACTATGATTTTGTAACCAAATATGCCCCATACGAAAACAGGGCGCTTAATTACTTAGATTATGCCGAACGTCTTGATACGCTTTTAAGAATCCTTGTTGACAAGGGGAAGTCTCTTGAGATAAATACATCGTCATGGAGGGATGGCTTTTCATGGGGGATTGAACTGTTTAGGCGGTATAGAGAGCTTGGAGGCGACTTCGTAACTATCGGAGCCGATTCACACAGTCCGGAAAGGGTGGGAATGCGCCTTAACGAGGCGATATCAATGGCAATGGAAGCGGGTATAAAATACATAGCCACGTTTGACGGACTGTCGCCTGTAATGCATCGGATTTAGCGCTGCTTGATTAGCGGATGGGCTGAACCTAGGTCTATGGTGCGTTTTACCACACATTTATGAGCGGATATAGGGGAATGATATCTGTAACAAGAGAATTAAACGGCATTCCGGCACGCTTATTCGAGTATAGTCGCTATTGCCAGAGGTTTATAAATGGGGTACAATCAATAAAGGGTCCGTAATGGTTCCTAAAACCAGAAGGGGGCAATACCATGGAAGAAGAAAGGGATTTTGTCACGTTTGTCGGAGACGATGGCGAAGAGTTTGAGCTGGACATCGTGGATTACTTTGAACATAAGGGAGAGGAATACGCGATATTGATCGATTCATCCAAAGAATACGACGACAATGAGGAATTCGACGCCTACATAATGAAAGTAGTGGTTAACGGCGAAATGGAAGAGTTCCTTCCGCCCGACGACGAGTTGATGGAAGAGCTTGCGGCAGTAGCTGAGGAGCGCCTGGGAGCGGTATGCGAATGCGACGTATGCCATGACGATGATTGCCAAGGCCAACACGAATGCCATGAAGAGGGCTGCGGCTGCCACGAGTAAGCCTGAGGCATGCGGGCTGAACTGAGGCGGGCGGGTTTGCTGTCCGCTTTATTTATATGCGAATAATACTACAGAGGTTATGTTGACAAAAAGGCCGGTGTTGAATATAATCTAGTGAATAGCGTAACCGTAGGATGAACGGGTTTTGCTTTGAGAATTTTACTAGAAGGATTTTATAATCCGCAAGAGAGGGGCGACATTGGCTGCAATCGCCTATAGCATGTTCTCATATTAGCGCACCGTCCCGCGACTGCGGCGTATAAGCCACGTTACAGGCTTGTCGAGTGGGCCGATGGCAAGAGGATTGATACGGTTGCCGTCAAGGCCAATTAGGGTGGAACCGCGGGTTTGTCCCGTCCCTTGCGTATGCCAGGGGCGGTTTTTTTGTATACAATCCAGCCTGGCCTTGACGCTATAATAAAAATTGGAGGTTTATATGAATATCACATTTCCCGACGGATCGGTGCGCCAGTATGAGGATGGGGTTAGCGCGCTTGATATAGCCGCGAGCATTGGCCAGAGGCTTAGGAAATCGACCCTTGCGGCTGAGCTTGACGGAAGCCTTTTCGACGCGTCCCAGCCGATTGCGGGCGATCATTCGCTTAAACTGCTGTCCTTTTCAGACGCTGGAGGAAGATGGACCTACAGGCATACGGCGGCGCATATGCTGGCTCAGGCTGTCAAAAGGCTGTTCCCCGATGCAAAGCTTGCCATAGGTCCGGCGATTGATGACGGATTCTATTACGATTTTGATACTGAGCAGAGCTTTTCGCCTGAAGACCTCGCCAGGATTGAAAAGGAGATGGCGGCTATAAGCCAACAGAACCTTGAAATAGAAAGGTTTGAGTTGCCAAGAGACGATGCTGTCGCACTTATGCGTAAAATGGATGAACCCTACAAGGTAGAGCTTATCGAGGACCTTCCGGACGGCGCCGCAATAAGCTTTTACAGGCAGGGCGAGTTTGTAGACCTGTGCGCAGGGCCGCATGTGGAGAGCACGGGCAGAATTAAGCACATAAAGCTTATAAGCGTTGCTGGGGCCTACTGGCGCGGAAGCGAGAAGAATAAGATGCTCAAGCGCATATATGGAACGGCGTTTGATAAAAAATCCGAGCTTGATGAATACATTGAAAAGCGCGAAGAGGCAAAAAAGCGGGACCATAACAAGCTGGGAAGGGAGCTTGAGTTGTTTACAACGGTGGACATGATAGGCCAGGGGCTTCCGATACTCCTCCCTAAGGGAGCGAAGGTGATACAGCTTTTGCAGCGCTTTGTTGAGGATGAGGAACAGCGGCGCGGCTATATGCTGACAAAAACACCTTTTATGGCCAAAAGCGACCTATACAAGATATCGGGACACTGGTATCATTACCGCGACGGCATGTTTGTTATGGGGGATCCGGACGATGAGGAAAACGAAGCGCTTGCGCTGAGGCCGATGACCTGCCCGTTCCAGTTCATGGCTTACCTCAACAAGTCCCGCTCTTACCGCGACCTTCCAATGCGGTACAACGAAACCTCAACCCTGTTCAGAAACGAGTCGTCCGGCGAGATGCACGGGCTTATAAGGCTGAGACAGTTTACGATATCCGAGGGCCATCTGGCCTGCAGGCCGGATCAGGTTGAGGACGAATTCAAGGGCTGTTTGGACCTGGCTACGTTTATGCTAAAGACCCTGGGCCTTGACGAAGACGTGACGTACCGCTTTTCAAAATGGGACGAAAACGACAGGGAAAAATACATTGGCAGCAAGGAGAGCTGGGAAGCCACCCAGAATATGATGCGCAGTATCCTCAAAGACCTTAACGTGGACTTTGAGGAGGCGGATGGAGAGGCGGCGTTCTATGGTCCAAAGCTCGACATACAGATCAAAAACGTTCACGGCAAGGAGGATACCCTTATTACGATTCAGATAGACTTCCAGCTTGCCGAGCGGTTTGGCATGACGTATGTTGACTCGGACGGAACCAAAAAATATCCCTACGTTATACACCGTACATCTATCGGATGCTACGAGCGCACGCTTGCGCTGTTGATAGAAAAGTATGCGGGCGCCTTCCCTGTGTGGCTTGCGCCGGTGCAGGTAAAGGTACTAGCTATGACGGACCGCACGCACGACGCCGCGTTAAAGATATCCGGCGATCTAGAGCGGCTTGGAATTAGGTCCGAATGCGATCTTCGAAATGAAAAGATCGGCTTTAAGATAAGGGAAGCGCAGATGCAAAAGGTGCCGTATATGCTTATAATAGGGGATAAAGAGGTTGAAAACGGTGTTGTAGCGGTGAGAGCGCGCAAGGAAGGCGACCTTGGATCGATGCCGCTGGATGATTTTATAATCAGGATAGGCCGTGAGATAGACACGAAGGCCAGGGACTAACCCCTGTGTGCCTCAGCCTGATTAACAGCAATAATCGCATTAAGGTCTATTAACCGTAGCATCAGAGTTTAAAAAAGGCGCCCCAGGGCGCCTTTATTGCAGCCAGGGTGCAAAAAAACGCGCTAGGTACGCACAGCCGCGACCAATCGTGCAATCGTAAACGCCCGCCCAAATTAAATTGTTAAAACATACAAATAAGCGTATACCAGTTTTTTCCCAAGGGAATAATACCCATATATCAACTGACGGAGGGTATTGCCATGGCCATTTCGGTTTTAAATCGGTTTTCACAGGATCTTGCCATTGATCTTGGAACTGTTAATACGCTAATCGCCCGAAAGGGATGGGGAATCCTGCTTAGGGAGAAGAGCGTGGTTGCGGTGTCCAACACTGTAAGAAATGAGGTCGTAGCCATTGGAAGCTCAGCGCCGGAGGTATCTGCCAGGGTTCCAGGCGGGATAAGCCTGGTTCAGCCGCTTCGCGACGGAGTGATATCGGATATATCCCTTGCCTGTGTGATGCTTTCAGGCTTTATAAAAAAGGCGCTTGGAAAAAGGCCCAGGCTGTTTGGCATAAACGTAGTGGTATGCGTGCCTGGATGCATAACCCAGGTTGAGCAGGCGGCCATTGAGGAAGCGGCTCATTCGGCCGGAGCGCGTAACGTGACGGTTGTCGAGGAATCGCTTGCCGCGGCGGTTGGCGCGGACCTGCCCGTATACGGGCCAGCGGCATCCATGGTAGTGGATATAGGGGGCGGCACAACCGACGCAGCCGTGATATCGCTTGGCGGAATTGCGGCCTCAAACTCGGTTCGGACGGGCGGAACCCATATAAACGAATCCATAATCGCTTACCTGCGCCAGAAGACGGGCATCACTATAGGCGATAAAACCGCCGAACAGGTAAAGCTTTCCGTGGGGCTTGAGCCTTCCGATCCCGACATGATCATGCGCATAAAAGGCCGTAGAATGGATACGGGCCTGCCCGACGCCATCCATATATCGGCGTGCGAGCTCGCGGGAGCCATGGAGGAGCCGGCGTCCAGGATTGTGGGCGCTGTTGTGGATACGCTGGCACAAACACCTCCGGAGCTTGCGGGCGACATAATAGATACAGGCATAGTGCTCACAGGCGGAGGAGCCCTGCTCAAGGGGCTTTGCGCGCGCATGGAAAGCGCCACCGGCCTGCCTGTGATGGTAGCGGAATCGAGCATGGACTGCGTAATAACGGGCGCGCTCAAGCTTCTTGAAAGGCGGGGAACGTATTCAGAGTCTGCGTACGCTTTTAGCACAGCAAACGCTAAGCAGGGAAACGCGGGAGGGTTTGCGCAGCAATCCGACGCAAACGTACAGCACAATGCGCGCTGAAGCATAAAAATCGGATGAAGCAACACAAAAAGAGGCCGCCGGAAAACCACCGCGGCCTTGGATTTTATTTGTAAACGGGATTGACAATATATTAAGTGTATGGTATCTTTTACATAACAAGTGGTTAGCGAAAAAGCAGACATAACACATTTTATTAAAGCGAAGCAGAAGGATTTATTATTAATGAAACGTTCAATTCAAGAAATTATAACAGCAATACTGGTCATTGCTATAATGTCGGCAGGCTTTCTAAGCGGGGCTTACATGGATATGGAGGAGATAACCCAGGACATTAACAGAAAGTGGACGGTAGTTAAGGATGGGGATTATAGAAATAAATACAGCGACCCATCGGTTTTGAACAACATAATCAAGAATGATTCGAAAATCGATTTGCAGCTTAAAAAGCTGGAGGATTACTTCACCAGCATTTCGATTCACGGGGACGCTTCTGAAAACAGGACTTATCCAAACTATTTTGGGGGCAAATACGTAAACGAAAACGGTGAATTGGTAATATGCCTGTCAGATAATACTATAGAAAATAGAAATCTTATGGAAGAAGCGGCTGGCGGCGGCATAGCGTTTAAAAGCGTCAGGCATTCATATAACGAGCTCAGCACGGCCAAACAAAATCTTACTAGATGGGTAGGCGCATGCATTGAAAAGGACGGCGCTCCGGACGGATTATATGGCTGGGGCATAGGGAATGAGATGAACTGCCTGATGGTTGACGTCAAATATGAATCCGAAGAGCTATTTAGACAGGTATATGATGCGACGGGAAGATTTTCAGGGATTGTGTTTAATATAATGGAGGATACAGAAGCAATATAGTTACCTTATTGGGCGTAAAATACATGATAAAACAAATATGTAGGTTTGTCAAACATGTTGGACAGAATAGTCACGAAGGAAAGTGTTGGGAGAGATATACTTTAAAGGACGCA
>URFJ01000111.1 GCA_900547135.1 uncultured Eubacteriales bacterium
CTATGCCGTCGTCGGTCAATGACAACTCGTCTACCAAAAGCATGGGTTCGCGGTGCGGCAACAATTCCTTTATTTCTGCCCTATTCATGCTACCCTCCAATTGCCGTATTGCTAAATTGTATCAATAAATCTTAAATAATGTCTGCCCAAATTCTACCACGTCTCCGTCATTGGCGCATATGTCCACGATTTCACCGTCACGCTCCGCCGTTATCTCATTCATCAGCTTCATCGCCTCGATAATGCATAGTATATCGCCCCTTTTGACCTGGCCTCCAATCCTCACATACGGCGCTTTGCCCGGGGCTGGAGCTGCATAGAACACCCCTACCATAGGAGATGTTACTGCGTCTACGTTATTAAAGTCCATTCCTGGGTCTCCGTCTCCTCCCGGAAGGGTATATGATTCCTGACGTTCGGTTTGAATCGGACCATTCATAGCGGTATCTGACTGTGCAGGTAGCTGTGTGTTTTGGGAACGCTCAAGGCGTATGCGCGTATCCCCTTCAACGAGTTCCAATGCGGTCAGATTGGCATCCTTCAGTATTTTCGCAAGCTCCCTGATCGTTTTAATGTTCATCTGAGCCTCCCAAAGCGCGCAGCGCCAGGCAGCCGTTATGGCCGCCAAAGCCAAGCGATATGGAGAGCGCTACGGTTATGTTTGCTTTCCTCGGCGTATTTGGCACATAATCCAGATCGCATAAAGGATCGCATTCCCTATAATTGATTGTTGGAGGTGCGATTCCGTCCCTTAACGCAAGCGTGGATATGATCGCCTCAACGGCGCCGGCAGCACCCAGCATATGACCCATCATGCTTTTTGTCGAGCTGATCATAGCCTGCCGTGCATTGCGCTCACCCATGGCAAGCTTGATTGCGGCGGTTTCCGATGAGTCGTTCAATGGGGTTCCTGTACCGTGCGCATTTATATACACGGTGTCGTCATCGGTAATTTTGGCCTCACTCATAGCCATTGATATTGAACGCGCCGCTGGTATACCATCGGGTCTAGGAGCGGTAACGTGATATGCGTCGCATGTATTGCCATATCCGCAGACCTCCGCATATGCCCTGGCCCCCCGTAGCCTGGCGTGCTCGTATTCCTCCAGCACCAATATACCCGCGCCTTCTCCGATTACAAAGCCGTTTCGGCGCGCATCAAACGGAAGCGACGCCTCATCAGGGCTATGCGAGAGGCTGAGCGCCTGACAGCTTGTAAATCCGGCCACTGACAGCGGCGTAATTGCAGCCTCGGCTCCACCTGCGATTACAGCGTCGGCATATCCATGGCATATAGCGCGAAAAGCCTCGCCAATGGAGTGGGTGGATGATGCGCATGCCGTTACAACTGGCAGGCATGGCCCCTGAGCGCCATATTCCATGGCAATGTTTCCAGCCGCCATATTGCCTATCATCATAGGGATGAAAAAGGGTGATATGCGGCCTGGTCCACGGCTTATAAGCTTTTCCGTCTCGCTTACAAATGTCCGCATGCCCCCGATACCACTTCCAACATATACCCCCAATCGCTCCTGATCTATATTTCCGATGATTTTGCTGTCATCAATCGCCTGTTTGGCCGCGGCCATGGCATATTGTGAATATAAATCCATGCGTCTGGCGGCTGGAATATCAATACCATAATCCGATGGGGCGAATCCTTTTACCTCTGCGGCAACCTTGACCTTATAATCCTTTGTGTCAAAAGAATTAAGCATGCCAATACCCGAACGGGCTGAGCGCAGGTTTTCCCAACACGTTTCCACATTGCATCCAACAGGAGATATAACGCCCATCCCTGTTATTACAACCCTTCTCATTTGACTTACCCCCTTAAAATCACATACATAGGCCGCCGTCAACGGGTATAACGGCCCCCGTAATATATGACGCGGCATCCGATAATAAAAACCCGACCACGGCGGCAACCTCCTCAGGCCTTCCGGCGCGTCGGGCCGGTATTGAATTTACAAGCTCCGTCTTGGCTGTATCCGCCATTGATGCGGTCATATCTGTCTCAACCATTCCAGGAGCCACTGCGTTACAGGTTATGCCGCGTGACGCAAGCTCCTTTGCAACGCTTTTCGTCAGTCCAATAAGCCCGGCTTTTGACGCGGCATAGTTTGACTGACCCGCATTGCCCATAAGTCCAACAACCGATGAAATATTTACAATCCTGCCGCCGCGCTGCCTGACAAATCCGCTGTAACAGTGCCGGATAAGATTAAACGCTCCCTTTAGGTTTACGCTTACCACGCTGTCAAAATCCTCCTCGCGCATCTGCAGGGCCAATTTGTCCCTCGTTATTCCTGCATTGTTTATCAAGGCATATATCGGGCCTAGCGTTTCATTTACGGATCTTACCATTGATTCAACTTCGCCATAATCTGAAACGTCGCATTTAAAGCACATAGCCCGTATCCCGTGAACCTCCGCCAGCTCTTTTGTTTCAAGGGCGGACCCATGGTTTCCAGCGTATACTATAGCTATATCGGCGCCAAACGACGCAAGCTCAACAGCTATCGCCCGTCCAATGCCGCGTGAAGCGCCCGTTATCAACGCTACCTTACCTTTAAGCATCCCTTACCTCCGTTAAAAGTGATAATGTGTTTTCAAGGGATGGCTTATCCTCAACATTTGAAATCATGCGCGCACCTCCAATTTTTTTTATAAACCCGTTCAGGGTTTTACCAGCTCCAACTTCAATAAAATCGGTAAACCCCTCTTTAAGCAGATTCTCTATCGTTCTTTGCCAAAGTACCGGCCTCATTATTTGTGCTGAAAGCAACTCGGACGCGTCGCCGTATTCCCTTGCCGTAACATTCGAGTAAACAGGAATTTTGGGTTTATTAAATTCAAGGCGGTTAAGATACGAACGAAGGCTTTTCGCCGCCTCTTTCATAAACGGCGAGTGAAAGCCGCCGCTAACCTTTAAGCGCATACAACGTCCATTGTACTCCGCTACCTCCTCTTCAAAGGCGGCCAGCTCGTCATGGCTTCCTGAAACGACCGTTTGCCCGGGGCAGTTATAGTTTACTGGAAACACATTATTATAGCTTTGGGCTATTCTCTCCACCGTTTTAGCATCCAGCTTTAAAACCGCAGTCATCGCCCCGGGATGCTTCTCGGCTGCAAGCTTCATTAGCCTTGCCCTTTCACAAACCAAATTGAAAGCTTTCTGGAACGATAAAATTCCGCCAAACGCAACGGCTGCCAACTCCCCTAGTGAAAAACCGGCCGCGGCGGCCGCCCTCGCCCCCGCGCTTTCGAGGGCGGCCGCGCAGGCGCAATCAACAACGAACAGGCATGGCTGCGTATTTTCCGTCAATGCTAGCTCTTCAGCGCTTCCTTCAAAGCACTGCTCAATTATTCCAGGCCTCATGCGCTCCGCCTCAGCAAATACCGCTCTAGCCGCTTCACTGCTTTCATATAGGCTTTTCCCCATCCCGGGATACTGAGCTCCCTGGCCTGTAAATAGGAATACGGTCTTATTCATCTTTATTGCTCCAGAAGAGTATGGCCGATTGTTTCAGCACCCTTTCAGCCTGCTGAAACATAGACTCAATTATTTCCTTTACGCTTTTTTCATCTTTAACCATTGACGCGCATTGCCCTGCCATCACGCTTCCTTCCACCACGTCCCCATCCTTAGCGGCACGGCGCAGGGAACCGGCTCCAAACCGTTCTATTTCCTCTGCAGTAATGGACGGATCGTTCTCCAGCTCCTTGAATCTATTGCAGAACTGATTTCTAAGAGCTCTTACAGGATGGCCAAGCCGCCTTCCGGTAACTACGGTATCTATATCCTTTGCGTCCATTATTTTTTTCTTATAATTTTGATGCACGGTACATTCATATGCCGTAAGGAACCTTGTCCCGCACTGAACTCCCTGAGCGCCAAGCATTAGGGCCGCGGCAACTCCTCTGCCGTCGGCTATACCTCCGGCGGCGATTACCGGTATATCCACCGCATCCGCCACCTGAGGAACGAGCGTCATTGTCGTTAAATCCCCTACATGCCCCCCGCTTTCTCCTCCTTCGGCTATTACAGCCATGGCGCCCATGCGGGCTACCATGCGCGCTATTGCCGTGGAAGGAACTACGGGAATTACCTTTATCCCCGCTGCCACCCAATCCTTTATATACTTTGACGGCATGCCCGCTCCCGTTATAACAACTGGAACCCGTTTTTCAATGACTGTACGGGCCACCTCATCGGCAAACGGACTCATAAGCATGACGTTTACCCCAAAGGGAATTGAAGCATCCTTTAAAAGCTCACGGCATCTGTCAATCTCATCTTTAAGATAAGATCCGTCCATGTTCATCGCCGCTATTACGCCCAATCCGCCCGCATTTGACACGGCGGAAGCGAGCGGGGCATCTGAGACCCATGCCATACCGCCCTGAAAGATTGGATAATTAATGCCAAGCAAGTCGCAGATAGGAGTCTTGATCATCTTATTTCCCCTCTATCAGATTTACAAGGTCGTGTACGGTCTTGAGCGAATCGTTCATCTCAATCTCTATCCCAAACTCATCCTCAAGGCTCATTACAATTTCAACGGTGTCAAGCGAATCAAGGCCCAGATCACCAAAGCTCGCGTCAATATTGATTGTAGACGCGTCAACATCCTTGTAAGAAGCCAGAATCTTTGCTATTCTTTCAAAAACCATTTTTATATCCTCCAATAAAATTTGATCTATAGGATTTAAGCGTTACCAACGCATAAGGCATGCCCCTGTCGTTAGTCCAGCGCCAAACGCGCTCATGGCAATGACGTCGCCACGATTGAGCACACCTTTTCTATTGAGTTGATCAAGTATAAGCGGAACGCCTGCCGACGAGGTATTTCCAAACCTCTCCATGTTATGCGGAAACTTTTCCCTGGGCTGAGTAAGCCTGGCCTGCACCGCATCCAGTATTCGCAGATTAGCCTGATGAAGTATAAACCAATCCACCTTGCACAGCTCCACTCCAGCTTTTAAACAAAGGGCGGTTATATCATTAGTCGCTGCGTTTACCGCAAACTTGTATACCTCGCGTCCGTTCATGTATATGGCCTCATGTTTTCTGCCGGTCTTCTCAAACGGGCAGTTTCCGGGGCTGTTATACGCATGCAAAAAGTCAACGTTGGATTCTGTATGCATTCTAAACAGGCATTCATATCCGCCCAATGTCACAACCGCCGCCGCCGCCGCATCCCCAAATAGCACGCATGTGGAACGGTCGGTCCAATCAGCCATTCGGGTTGGCTCCTCGG
The DNA here is from genome assembly GCA_900547135.1 of uncultured Eubacteriales bacterium. Lineage (GTDB taxonomy): Bacteria > Bacillota > Clostridia > Christensenellales > CAG-138 > UMGS946. The sequence continues at coordinate 5,265 of URFJ01000111.1, forward strand.
CGCTGAGCACAAGAATGTTTTTATAGCTTCCCTGCTTAAGATAAGCATTCGCTATCTCAAGGGCGTAAATAAATCCCGCGCAGGCCCCGTTTATATCCAGACAGGGACAGCCCGCCTCTATAAGGCCCTGCACCACGCAGCTAAGCGCTGGGGTCATAAACCTACTGTACACGTTTGAACATATTATGAAATCTATATCACATGGCATAAGCCCAGCGTCCTTAATAGCTTTTTTCGCGGCTATTGCCGCTAGCTGTTCAAGGTTGCCCTCATGTATACGGCGTTCCTGGATTCCAGTGCGCGTTGTAATCCACTCGTCGCTGGTGTCAAGAAACGTCTCAAACGCCTCGTTTTTTACTATAAAGTCCGGTACCGCACTTCCGGTTCCAATAATACGCATAATATCTACTTTTTTCTCCTTGTCTCGACGTTTTCTGCTTCCGTTGGGCAAACCTTATTAGAATCGGATTGCATAAGCTGTTTATGCAAAAAAACATTCATATTCTGCAGGGCGGACATAAGCACGGGGCGTTGGCTATCGTCTATATCGCGAAGAAATGACCGTATCATATGTTCGTGGAAATAGCGATGCATCGCATTTACCTTTTGTCCCATGCGCGTGAGCTTTACGTATATAACACGGCCGTCCGTTTCAGAGCGAACCTTTTCGATAAACCCCTTTTTCTCAAGCTTTTTTACAGCAACGGTCATCGAAGGAAGCGTAACCTGGTGCTCTAACGCAATGTCGCTTATAGAACACCCCTTGTCGCGAAGCCTCCAAACGGTTTCTATTATATGAAGCTCGCTTATAGAAAGGTTGGGAACGCTTCTGCTCAGCATTTGTTCCTCAACTCGCTGTACAGAGTCATATATGCTAATGATTATGTCGTTAAGCTTACTGGCATATGAATCCAACATATGAAGCTCC
>URFJ01000112.1 GCA_900547135.1 uncultured Eubacteriales bacterium
GAGCAGACGGCATTAGCGCTTTGCCTATCCTGTACTCATTCAGGGACTATTAGAATAGAGGATGCCAGCGGTAGCGAAATATTCGCATGGACGCCACCCATGGAGTATCAGTTGGTTGTACTATCCCTTCCCGAATTCAGTATCGGATCTGAATATACGGTTTTTATCGCAGACGCCAAGTATGCAACCATTGAACTTGCCGGTGTGCTCACTCATTCCGGCGATTCAGCGCACATGCCAGGCGGCGCCCGCGAGAACCGGCCTGGCACGCGTCCATGACCGCGCATAAGAAAAAAATGAAGATAATGTGTATAATCGCATTTTCACTGGCAGCGGCCTCCATCTTTTTATGGTGGCAGGCAAATGGGCTCGGCATCACATACATTGAACATTCAAGCTGGAAACTGCCTGTCGAGTTCGATGGGTTTAAAATTGCCCAGGTTTCAGACCTCCATAATAAAACATTCGGTAAGGGTCATTCCGCATTATTGGATTTGCTTTCTCACAGCTCCCCCGACATCATCGTAATAACCGGCGATCTGATTGACCGGAGGCGGCCGGATGTAAATGCGGCGATGGAGTTCATTTATGGCGCTGTGGCAATAGCGCCTGTGTATTATGTTTCGGGCAATCATGAGGAACGGCTTGAAAGTCATGATGAGATATATGATAAGCTGGTTAGCGCCGGCGTACACGTTTTAGAAAATACCAAAGCGGAAATCCTCCGTGAAGAGCGGAGCATATCCATCATAGGGGTCTTTGACTCGGATTCTGAGACGGTTATATGCAGGCGTATTGAAACGGCCATGGGCAATTCCGATGATTTTACCATACTTCTGTGCCACAGGCCAAACTATATGGATACTTTCAAGCGCTATTCGCTTGACCTGGTATTCTGCGGCCATGCACATGGGGGACAGTTCCGCATTCCTTTTGTCGGGGGCTTATTTGCTCCGGACCAGGGACTATTCCCCAAATATACGTCGGGGGCCTACACTGAGGGCGAAACCACCATGATAGTCAGCAGAGGACTAGGCAATAGCGTGATGCCGATAAGGCTATTTAACCGTCCCGATGTTGTTATGGCAACTCTCCGCTCTGAATGAATGCAATAATAAAGCAGGGCAGCGGTACTTATCCATCGCCCTGCATTATTTGTGCGCATCAGCGCATGTGCAATTTCTTATATGCCCATCTCTTCCTTTACTTCCTTGAAGCACCTTACGGCAAAGTCGAGGTCTTCCTTTGAATGTCCGGCTGAGACCTGCGTCCTTATCCTTGCCTTGCCCTGGGGCACAACAGGATAGAAGAATCCTACCACATATACGCCTTTATCCAGCATGCGCGCCGCGAACTCCTGGGCCACCCGTGCGTCATAGAGCATTACCGGCACAATAGGATGCGTGCTTTGAGGAACATCAAAGCCAAGCTTTCCAAGCTCTGAGCGGAAGTATTCAGTATTCTCATGAACCTTATCCCTGAGGGCGGTCGATTCCATCAACATATCAAATACCTTGATCGACGCGGCGCATATTGCAGGAGCCAAAGTGTTTGAAAACAGATAGGGCCTTGACCTTTGCCTTAGCAGGTCAATTATCTCCTTGCTTGCGCTGGTAAACCCGCCTGACGCGCCTCCAAGCGCCTTGCCAAGCGTGCCCGTTATTATGTCCACCCGTCCCATTACTCCGCAGTGCTCGTGCGTACCGCGCCCATGCTCGCCCATGAATCCTACCGCATGGCTGTCATCCACCATCACCAGCGCGCCATACTCATCCGCAAGGTCGCATATCGCTGGAAGATTCGCTATAAAGCCATCCATTGAAAAAACCCCGTCGGTAGCTATCAGCTTAATACGGCAATCCTTTGCCGCCTCAAGCTGGGCCCTGAGATCTTCCATTTTATTGTTCTTATAACGGAAACGCTTAGCCTTGCAGAGGCGAACGCCGTCTATAATGCTTGCATGGTTAAGCTCATCGGATATTATTGCGTCGTCAGGCCCAAGCAGCGTTTCAAACAATCCGCCGTTTGCGTCAAAACAGGATGAATATAGGATCGTATCCTCCATGCCCAGAAAGTCGCTGATCTTTTTCTCAAGCGTCTTGTGTATCCTCTGGGTTCCGCAAATAAACCTGACCGAGGAGAGGCCGAAGCCCCACTCGTCATAGCTGGCCTTGGCCGCCTCAATAAGGGCGGGGTGATTTGACAGCCCCAGATAGTTGTTCGCGCACATGTTTAGTACGCCCCTGGTATTTGTTGTATCAATTCTTGATTTCTGAGGGGTTGTAATTATACGCTCATCCTTAAAGGTACCGGCATCGCGTATGCTGTCGAGCTCTTTTCTGAATGTCTCATAAGCCTGCTTCATCTCTTTCTTATTCTCCTTTGCTTTTTATAGTTCGTATGGCGCTAAACCGCCGCCGGCAATAGCTTTTACCAAAACACCGCTATTTGGTCCAGTCGAGCACAACCTTTCCGGAACTTCCGCTGTTCATTGCGGCAAAGCCCTTCTCATAGTCGCGGTAATTGAACCGGTGGGTAATAATAGGCGACAGGTCCAACCCCGCCTGTATCATTGCCACCATCTTATACCAGGTATCGTACATCTTGCGCCCATATATGCCTTGAAGGGTAAGGCCCTTAAAGATTACGTCATTCCAATCTATAACCGTACCTGGACCCGCGATGCCCAATAGGGCTACCCTGCCGCCATTGCGCATAGTACCCAGCATTTGATTCAGCGCCGCGCCATTGCCGCTCATCTCAAGGCCTACGTCAAATCCCTCTTTTATATCGGCGTTTGCCATCACATCGCCCAGCTTGTCGCGCGAAACGTTTACAATATGCGTTGCGCCCATCTTCTTTGCAAGATCAAGCCTATAATCGTTTACATCGGTTACCACTACCCTCCTGGCTCCGCAGTGCCGGCAGATCGCCGCCGCCATCATTCCAATAGGGCCTGCGCCAGTTATCAGTACGTCCTCTCCCACGGTTTCAAACATAAGCGCCGTATGCGTAGCATTGCCATAAGCGTCAAAGAAGGATACAATATCATCCGGTATATCGTCGCTTACGGGTATTACATTGGTTGCCGGTATGCAGAGGTATTCAGCAAAAGCACCTGCGCGGTTTACGCCCACGCCCTTTGCATGTTTGCACCACTGGCCATTGCCCGACCTGCAGTTGCGGCAGCGCCCGCATACTATATGACCCTCGCCTGATACGCGCTGTCCTACCTTATAGCCTGTAACGCCGTTTCCCAGCGCGGCAATAACGCCTACGTATTCATGCCCTACTATCATAGGCGGCACGATATTCTTTTCGCTCCATGGATCCCAGTTGTAAATATGAACATCCGTTCCGCAGATTGCGGTTTTATGTATTCGTATGAGGACCTCGCCCATACCTGGAGATGGCACCGGCCTACGTTCAAGTACGAGGCCCTTTTCCTTATTCTGCTTTACAAGCGCGTCCATTGTTTCTGGTATCATAACTAGTCCTCCTTAAAAGAACAATATATAGTTCAATTATAGTCCCCATTTTGAGTATTGCCAATAAAGGAATCCCTAAAATATTGTATATTTAGCCGGGGTGGCGCCGTTTTATGTCTAAGGTTCTGTAGACATACTAAAAGGGTTCCGCTGTACCATGGAACCCTTTTAGTATAAATTTAATCTAAAATACTCTCCTGCCAAGTTCAAAATTTGTTACAGCCCAGTTGTTCCAGCTGGATATCACCACTTCGCCGGCAGATGACGATGCATGTATATAGCTATTGTAGCCAAGATATATTCCAACATGGTTTATATGCCCCGACGAGTTGCTGAAAAACACCAGATCGCCGCGTTTAAGGTCTGACTGACGGCTTATAAGTCCCCAGCTTTCAACCTGTGAATAGCCGGCCGCAGTGTAACGGGATACCCTGACGCCAGCCTGTCTCAGGCAATAGTATACCAGTCCTGAACAATCGAAGCTGTCGGGACCCTCCGTACTCCAGACATATGGCTTTCCCAGCTGTGCCGTTAGTATGCTGATAAATGTCTCCACATTGGCGGACGGAGGTTGAGTAGGCGTAGGCGTGAGGGTAGGCGCTGGCCCCTGCGTAGGTTTGGGAGTTATCGCTGGGGTTCTGGTAGGCGTAGGCGTAACATTCGGCCTAAGCGTTGAAGCCGGCCTGGAGGTTTCCCTCGGCGTGGGCGAAACTGCCGGTCTCCGCGTTGCCGTAGGGGACGGCGGGACGGGCGTTTCTGTCTCAGACAGGTTTGGAGACTGCATTGAATCATCGCTGTTTCTTGCCATGGGCGAGTATAGTACGCTTCTTGTTTCAAGGTCAGCCCTGCCATTTACGGTAAGTTCGTTTTTAGCCTGAAACATGCCCACGGCATTTTCCGTAGCAGTTCCGAAATAGCCATTGTTTTTATCCTCATAAAAGCCCAATTCGTTCAAACGGTTTTGAAGCATCAAAACATCGTTGCCCTTGTTTCCACGCTCAATAACATATGGCATAGCTGATCCAGATTCAAGGAGCGCCATAAGCTTTTCATCGACTTTCCCCGTCTCCTCAAGGTAGTGCGTCCGCTGTATTCTCTTTACTGCGTCCTCAAGCGCCGGGCCAAACTTTGTCGTAGGCTCATCCGAATCCATATACCCAAGGTTCATTAGGGTTTCCTGTATTAGAGCTATATCACTATTGTCGTCTCCCAGCTTATAGAGAAGCGTACCAGCGTTTTCATTTCCCAGGCCATCGCCAAATGGGGTTTCCACCGGTTCTCCCTGCTCTTCCCCCTGCCGTTCCTCTAAAGCTCCCTGTCCGTCGTTGGCCTCGATTGAATCGGCCATGGAACCGATAGCAGACTCAGGGCTGAATATATATGGTATGAATAGGAACAGTGCTGTAAAAATGCACAAAATCACCGAGATTATAACACGGAAGCGTTTAAGAAAGGGGATGAGGCCCCTATTTTGCTTGGGTTTCGATTTTATAAACTTCTTCGTATTCATACGTCTACATTATACACCATATTAGGGCCTTTTCAAATATTTCTCAGCCATAATTAACAGTTTTTAAACAAATGATAAGATGCTGTTAAATGAAATGCCTCCTGTCGTATTTATCCTACGACAGGAGACCCTTTTTTCTCAATGTCCGTTCTCGGGGGTTCAGTTCATGCCCACGCCCCATTTATAGGATTGGTTAGGCCTCTTTTACTATGCCCATCCTGTATGCCTCAAGGAGCGCCTTAAGATCATCTATTCGCTCTTTAAGTCCCACTCCAATATCCGTATCGCCTACCAAAAGCCGCTCGGGAAGATTTCTTACAACCGTACCATGCGTCCTTATGTCGTTGTCAAGAAAATGCATATCATTGGCCCCGTAAGCCTCGTGAGCTACTATGCGTATGCGCTGTGAGGTGAAAAACATAGTGTATCCTGCTATTCCGGTCTGCGGCTGATAAGCCCTGCAGAACCCGCCGTCTATAACTACACGGCGGCCGTTTGCCTTCTGAGGCTCCTCCCCCTCCTTTGCCTTTACAGGGATATGGCCGTTTACTATGCACGAATAGCTCTCGTTTAAGCCAAAATGATTGAGGACTTTGAGCGCGAAATCCTCATTGTCGCAATATTCATAGTAGGCGTTCTTCGGCTCCTTATGCGTTGATTTATCCTCAATCAGGGCTCTTTCAAACGTAGTTATCTGCCTCCTGCCGAATATAGGCGAATTCCTTCCGCACCATAGGAACCACATGAAGTCCCTACCCTTTTCGCGGGCTTCCGAACCCTCGGTAGCATACATGGCCATCCTTGCCACCTTATCGGCGTAATCCAGATAATCCTTGCCAGACAGCAGCCTCCCATCACAGTCGAATTCCATAAACCCGCCGCCGTCGTCACACGGAATACATCCATGATACAGCAGGTTGCCATTGTAGCACAGGTATACGCTGCCCGACGAATATAAAAATCTGACGTGTGTCTGAAGCTTTTGGCTGTTTTGGAACGATGAGGTAAGCTGTTCCATGAGCAATACCTCGCTCTCGGTTAGCCTGTTAGGATCGGCCGGATCTATTGTGGGGAATTCGGTATCCCTCAACTGATGCTTCTTTCCTCCGATGGTTATGCTCATGTCCGAATAGTCTATCCTGGAAAGCATATCCCTGTCCGCCATCCTGTATTC
>URFJ01000113.1 GCA_900547135.1 uncultured Eubacteriales bacterium
AACATTATGACCACAGATAACGGAGGACCTATGGAACCCAAGCTTTACCTATGCCCTACGCCTATAGGGAACCTGGAGGATATCACGCTTCGCACAATTAAGACGCTGAAGAATGTGGAGGTAATATACGCTGAAGATACCCGAAATTCTATAAAGCTACTGAAACATTATGATATACGTAAGCCCCTGCTAAGCTGCCATGATCATAATGAGGCTCAACGTGCTGAGGAGATTGCCTCTAAAGTGATAAGCGGCATTCCTGTAGCTTATATAAGCGATGCTGGAATGCCAGGTATATCCGATCCAGGCGCGCGGCTTATACTCGCATGTATTGAGCGTAATATCCCCTTTGAAGTCCTGCCTGGGCCTTCGGCTGCAATAGTAGCCGCCGTTATGAGCGGACTGCCGTGTGATAGGTTCAGGTTTGAGGGCTTTCTTCCGCGTTCCCCTGGAGAGCTGGAACGGCGGCTTAAATCGCTGAAAACCGTGGAGTGCACGCTGATATTCTATGAAAGCCCGCTGCGCGTACATAAGACGCTTTTGGCAATGCTGGCATGCTTTGGGGACAGGCCGGCCGTACTGGTGCGGGAGCTTACCAAGCTGCATGAAGAAACCGTGCGTGGTACGCTCTCCTCGCTGGCAGACAAGTACTTAGGCTCTCCGCCCAAGGGTGAATGCGTTATTGCCGTAGGTCAATGCACTGAGATGCAGTCAAGCAGCGCGCATGTGGACTTTCTTCTTCTAGAGCTTCTGCAGCACGGGCTTAGCGCAAAAGACGCTGCGAAATTGGCAAGCGGGCTTCTAAATATATCGAAGAACGCCGCCTATAAAAGAGCCGTTGAATTAAAAGGAGCGCCAAATATATAAACAGCAATTAGCTATTTCTTATATGGATCTGCACGCCCCATAAGCATGTCATACAATCCCGCAAGGTGCTCCTTGTTATAGTAGTCAATAACGAGGCTTCCCCTGTTCATGGAACCCCTTATGGTTATCTTTACTCCTAAACGCTCCCTCAGTTTGTTCTGCGCGTCGATAAGGTCAGGATCTCGCTGTGTATACCTGTGCAGATCAAAGGGCCTTTGCGCATCTTGCCTTTCGTGCGCTTCATAAGCTATCGTACGGTGATTTGCGCCTGGGGATATCTGCTCCTTAATATGGCGCTGCCCTTCATCGGGCAGTGCAGGTGTGTTTTGCTGCTTCGCCGTATCCCTTGCAGTCAAACGCCTAGGTTTTGGCGTTCGGTTCAGCTCTTGCGCTATATTCCGTTCCAATTCGCGCGACGACCAGCCCTGTTCTATGGCCTTGTCGGCAAGCTTTCTTTGAAGCACTGGATCCCCCACCCCTACAAGCGGCCTGGCGTGCCCAAACTGTAAACGGCCTTCACGTATATATTCCTGCACCTTTATTGGAAGCGAAAGCAACCTGTGAATCTGTGTAATGGATACACGGCTTTTTCCTATCCGGTGTGCTATCTCTTCATGAGTAAGGTCGTGCTGCTTAACAAGAAAATCAATCGCAGCGGCAATTTCCATGGAGTTAAGATTCTCGCGCTGTATGTTCTCTATGAGCGCCACCTCCATAAATTGACGGTCGTCAAACTCCCTTATGATTGCGGGAACCGTTTTCATGCCCGCCATCCGCGCGGCACGGTACCGCCTTTCGCCAGCCACGATGACATATCTATCACCATTTCTCCGCACTATTATCGGCTGCACGATACCATGCAGTTTTATGGATGAACTTAGCTCCGCGAGCCTATCCCCGTCAAAACGTTTTCTGGGCTGATCCAGGTTTATATCCAGCAGATCTATGTCAACCTCATGCACCCCCTCGGATGGCGATGCGACATACTCGCCCAAAAGGGCGTCAAGTCCCTTTCCAAGACCTTTTCGTCCGTTCATCATAGAGCGTCGTCCCCTTCCTTTTTTAATAACTCTCCTGCCAGCGCCGTATAAGCCTTTGCGCCGGCGGACCTCGCGTCGTACAGAGTTATTGGCAGCCCAAAGCTGGGCGCCTCGCTAAGCCGTACCGATCTTGGTATTATGGTGCTGTACACCTTGTTTTTAAAAAACTTTTTAACCTCCGTGACAACCTGTGCGCTTAGGTTTGTTCTGGCATCAAACATCGTAAGTACGACGCCTTCAACGTCCAGGTCCGGATTTAAATGCATTCTCACGAGCTTTACCGTGTTCATAAGCTGGGAAAGCCCCTCAAGAGCATAGTATTCGCACTGTATCGGAACCATCAGCGTGTCCGCGGCAGTCAAGGCGTTTAGTGTCAGCAATCCAAGTGAAGGAGGGCAATCGATAAAAACAAAATCATATTCATTCCAAAGCTTGTTCATCGCTCTCTTTAAAACCTGCTCCCTTGCCAGCATGCTGACCAGTTCTACCTCGGCGCCCGCAAGCTCAATACGCGCCGGTATTAAATCCAAGCCTTCAACGCTTGTCCTAACCCTTGCATCCGCAGGATCGGTACGGTTGATTAAAACATCGTAGATACTTGAGTCGGTTTCATCTTTATTGACTCCCAAGCCGCTTGTCATATTCCCCTGGGGATCTATATCCATCGACAGTACACGCTTTCCCTTCTGCGCAATGCAGGCAGACAGGTTGACCGCTGTCGTCGTCTTCCCAACCCCGCCCTTTTGGTTAGCTATTGCAACTACCTTTGCCACGTATTGCCCTCCTGATATGGCGGCGGCCAGAGGCCGCAGACCATTTGATTGTTTGCTGTTATGCTTATATACCCACCTATGTGATGGCGGCTCATGGTCAGCCAAGCAGCATCGTCCCCTTTATTATAAGATATTTAAATGGACAGTACAATAAAAATACGGCAATAAATGTTACGCGCGTAACATTTATTGCCGCCGAGAATCCAATTAAGGGTTAAGGTCTTAAAACCCTGCCTTCCCTTCTGACAATTTCCCTTGGCTCTCCAGCAGGATAGCCTATTGCTACGGAACCGTAAGGTATATGCGATTCAGGAATTCCAAAGCTGTCCAATACGCTTCTGACATGTGGATCGTCGCATACAGGCCGCACTTGGTTAATCCAGCACGAACCAAGTCCCAGCGACGAAGCCGCTATCATCATATTTTCCAGCGCGCAGGAACAATCTCCATATCCATTTTGATTCTCTCTGTCCTCGCTTACCACTATGAGGGTAGGCGCATGGTAATAGCAGCAATAGGTTTCATCAATCGCTGCGTTCAAAGCTCCACTCTTTACCCTGTCAAGTATGCTCTGCGTTATCGCGCTGCCTAGCCTCTCCAGAGCTTCCCCCTGTAAGACTGTAAAGATACAGCCCTGAGTGTTCATTGCTGTTGGCGCATAAAGCCCCGCGTCAAGTATAAGGTTCAGTTCCTCTTCGGTAATCTGTCTTTTGTCATAGCTTCGTATGCTGCGCCTGGCAATTATGCCCCTTATAACATCATTCATTGTCTCTCCTCCTTACACAAAACAGTATAGTTGGCAATAAAGAGTATATGCCGTCATTGATATCAATGCGCTGTCTCGGCCGCTGTCCTGTCCGCTCCTGGTCTGGTGACCTTAATGTTTATATCTACACCGTCCTCCCTGTCGTTTTGTTCTACCTCTATCATCATCCCCGCATCCCTAAGCTGGTTTACGGCTATATTTATCGTATTCATAAATAGTCTGTAGTCCTTGATCATACGCAGGATCACCGGCCTTGGCTTGGCGCCGTCCTTCCTTTCGTCGTAAAGCTCGTTCAGGCGTTTTTCAATCCTGCGCTCCGTTTCCTTTACAGATAGGCCATTCTCCTTTACCTGCTTTACAAACTCAAGCTGCATCGACTCGTCGGACAGTCTTAACAGCGCCCTGGCATGACGCTCGCTGAGGCCCGCTTCGGTCATAGCGGCCTTGACAGTAGGGCTTAGTTTCAAAACGCGGAGCTTATTAGCAACTGATGACTGGCTTTTACCAAGACGTTCGGCCAGCTCCTCCTGCGTCATCGAATAATTCTCCAGCAGTTCGCTGTAGCACTGAGCTTCCTCAAGATAATGCAGATTTTCCCTTTGCAGGTTTTCGATAAGCGCCATTACGGCGGAGGCTTCCTCCATCACCTCGCCCAACACCAGGCAAGGCGCCTTTTCCCTTCCAAGGCTTTTGAGCGCCCTAAGCCTGCGCTCGCCTGCCACCAGCTCAACCCCAAGCTTAGTCCGCCTAACGACAAGGGGCTGAATCAGCCCTACCTGCTTGATAGACTGCGCCAGCTCGGATATGCTCTCATCGTCGAAGGTTTTCCTCGGCTGATACGGATTGGGCGTTATATCATCTATGAGTATCTCCTCCAGCCTGCGCGCGTCCTCGTTAGAGCGGGTAGTATCCTTAAAAAAATCGAAAACAGCCATACATCCTCCCAAAAATACGGTTTGCCACATCAAAGCGGTCTTTTCTTTATATTTGCCGGCTTGCGCGGATATGCAGGGGCCGTGGGCATTGCCTTCCTTGCCGTCAGAAGGCACCTTTTCCCCCACAAAACGCTGCACTGGATTACCTCCCCTTCGGCGTTTAATTTATTAAAAGCGCTTTGGCATTCCTCAAGCTCCTGGTCCTGCGCCGCGCCTTTATACATAATGGAAACACCGCCAACCTTAAGGAAGGGCACCGTCAGCTCAGCAAGCACTGCCGCGGATGCTACAGCACGGGTAAGCGCTACATCAAACCTTTCCCTATACCGGCTAACGTGGCCCAAATCCTCGGCCCGCGCGTGTATGCAGCTTGCGTTTAGGCCCAGCTCGGAGCATACCAACTCCAAGAATGCCACCCGCTTTGCAATAGCGTCGACAAGCGTCATGCCAATATCCCCTCTGACTATCATAAGCGGTATTCCTGGAAAACCCGCGCCAGTTCCAACGTCTATACAATCTGCTCCACCCGGTATCAACTCTTTTGCGAGCAGGCTGTCAGCAAAATGTTTTTCGCACACCGATTCCGGATCGGTAATGGCGGTAAGGTTTACCCTGCCGTTATGCTCAGCCAGCAGTTCATAATACCTTATAAACCTGCTCTTCTGCAAAACATCGAGCTCCGGCATTGTCCTATCCAGATATACATCCAGCTCCAAACCGAGTAATCCTCCCGCAACTTTATAGATCAGGCCGATCCTATGGCCAATATGCTAATGATGAACTCCCCAGTTCTCCTCAACATTATTGTTCCGCGCGTAACATCGCGGCATAGCTCTTATCCGCCGCGTTCAGGCGCATATAACGCACCGGGTTCCTGTGAATCCAGCGACCTTATATATACCATCAGCACCGCAATATCAGCCGGCGACACCCCTGAAATACGGCCCGCCTGACCCAGATTCGCGGGTTTAACCAGGCTCAGCTTCTGCCTGGCCTCAATCCTTAACCCTGATATATTCATATAATCCATCTCGGCCGGAAGGGGCGTATCATCCATTAATTTCTGTCGCCTTATCTGTTCACGCTGTTTTGCTATATAGCCCTCGTACCTTGCGGTTATCTCAGCCTGCTGTGATACCTCAGCCGGCACATTCGGCAATGAGGGATAGACCGCTAAAAGGTCAACATAGTTTATCGTACCCCGTTTTAACAGGTCAAAAAGCTTAATTCCGCTTTGAGCCAGGGGTTCTCCCCTGCTCAGGAGCAAATCGTTTAGCACGTTATCTGGCGGCGCTATGCGCTCAAGTCCCTCAAGCGCTTCGGTAAGCCGCTCCCGCTTTAGCCTAAGCATGTCATAACGTCTTGCGCTAATAAGTCCCGTAGTGCTGGCAAGCTCGGTAAGGCGTAGATCCGCGTTGTCCTGACGCAGTATCAGCCTGTATTCCGCCCGCGAAGTCATCATGCGGTATGGCTCGTTCGTACCCTTTGTCACGAGGTCGTCCACCAGTACTCCAATATACGCGTCCGACCGCGAAAGCAGCAGCGGCGGCTCCCCTTTTATATTGAGCGCACAGTTGATTGCGGCGTATAAGCCCTGAGCCGCGGCCTCCTCGTAACCTGACGTGCCGTTTATCTGTCCGGCAAAATACAATCCCTGGATTTTTTTGGACGCCATCGTCCTGGGATCCACATCGCCCACATGAACCCCGCCGCGGGTCACCACCGCTTCCTGAACCGGACGCAGCGCCGCAATGGTCAGCGGCATGGCCT
>URFJ01000114.1 GCA_900547135.1 uncultured Eubacteriales bacterium
GAAGGACGAGGATGAGGAGGAATCAAGGGCAGTGGTAACCGAAAGCTTAACGGATAATATATAGCCAACGGGGCATGAGACGGACGCATTTCAGCGTTAAGCGCGGGATTTGGTTTGCCCTGGCCTGTGTCAAGGAAAAACCATCGTTATTCTAAATTAGCCTTTATTGCAGCGTTAAGGGCGCGGCAACAATGCGTTAACAGATGCCTAGAAGGGCGTAAGGATTCTTGAGCCAAGCTGTTGCTTATGGCGTTAAAGGAACAGGGATGCGGAGAATGGTCCGTATCCCTGTAATTTTATGCCCTGTTTGGAAGTCGCATATCGCAAAGGCGATCATTGCTTAAAACTTTATTTGTTTGCGTTGCGCCTGATCCAGAGAAGCCTGTCTATTGGCCTTATCTCGGGTTCGATAGCGTGATAGCGGCTTGAGCTGGACGTAGGGCTTGATATGGGATCGGATTCTCCCGAGTCGTTTCCATACAGCATTATAACCGCATAGTTGTTGCTGGCGTCAAAATCAAGTTCCTGGGTAACAGCGTCAACGTACAGGGCCTTTGTATATTCCAAAGACCTGTTCATGCGAAAGATGTACAGCCGGCTCCGTCCGCCGACTATTGATACGCTGCCGCTTGACTGAGAGGGCGGAGTCTCCCTGTCGTTTTCAAGTAAATTTACGGTGGTAGTAGCCGTTATATTAGAGTTGTTGGCTACCTTGGCGACGACGACAGCATTATCCTCTACGGTATACAGGTTTGCCTTTACGTCCAAATCGGTCTTGCCTAAAGTAACGACTTCCGTATTATCCTCTGGATAGCGGTCGTTTATAGCTGTCACCGTAAAGCTCACCTCAGTCATTTCACCAATGTTAGGTATGGTGACGTCCATCTCTATGTACTGGGATTCGCCCGGCTTCATGCTGCACGGCACGCTGTCCTGGAAATAAGTCGTATCTTCGTTAAACACCTTAACCTGGAGGCTGCTGAGCATGCTTTCAGTTGAGTTTGTAACCCTAAAGCCAATGGGCTGTACGCCGTTATTACGGGCATAGTCGTAGGCGCTCACATAATCAAGGGTGACATTCGCCCTCTCGCCGGCGTTTGCAAATATGAGCGAGTGCATGGCTTCGTTATTTCCAACATCGGTACTGGTGTTCATAATAAACTTCCAGGCTCCATCGGAGGATATAAAGGCGTCCATATACTGGACCGAATCCTCCATGAGGTCGGCCACCTTTATCGGCGCGCCCCAGCTTTCTCCCTTTTTGACCGAAACATACAGGCCGTAATGGCCGCCGTTCACGCCAGTCCAGGCTATTGCCGTTTTGCTGTAGTCAGGGGATACGAGCATTCTGTAGGACGAGTTTATTTCATTTGCCTGCCCAGGGTTTATCTGCGTGGCGGTCTGATACTTATGGTCATACTCATATACGCAGCCATCCTTATACCAGTATAGATAATTGCCCTTATATTGAATTGCAAAGCCGCCTTCGCTTCCGGCTATTTCCGCCATGCCGTACTCGGCTTTACTGTCGGCGACTTCATATATAAAAGTCGATCCGTCGCCGCGGGCGCACACGGCTGAGATATGGAGCTCGCCGTTTATAAGTTCCGCGTCAAGCTCCGTAATCGGGTATTCACTTGAGCAAATCATTTCGGGTTCCGACCATTGAGCCTGCCCGTTATTCCTGCTGAGTTCCCAGCTTGCCATGATGCTGTAACTGCCGCTGTTTGAAAGCATGTCGGTGCTGTCGGTGTTTGCCCATACGGCCACTGTGGTCCCCCGCTCGTCGTCAAACGCCAGCACCGGGTATGCGTCAAGCGTATCGTTGTTGGTTAATACCGTCTTATCAACGAATTCCTTACCATCGAACCGCGCAACGCATATTTCCAGCTGGGAGGCCGCCGCCTCCATTATATCTTCAACCGAGCCCTTTACCAGCGTATCCTTCTGCTTTTGCCAGATCACATACAGCTCGTCGCCCACCCCGGTTTCAAGCCTTGCGAACATATCGGAGGTGCCGGTGTCCCATACAGCCCTTGGCGCCGACCACGAGCCGCCCTCCATTACGGAGTATTTTAAAACTACTCCGTCCTCAGCGTCGCGCTTGAGATCGTTTTCATGGAAAATAATGACCTGCCTGCCGTCGTATTCTGCGATCTTGGGGATTGAATTGGGCATTATCCAATCCTGCAAGGAGGTCATATAATCCACATCCACGCTCTTTAGGCTTGCGTTTTTGCTTAATGGCCTTATGTTCTTCATCCTGCCGTTCCATGCCGTGGTCTTGCGCGCGTATTCCCTGGAGGCCACTTTGATATCCGCAGGATCCATCTGTAGTTCATTGAAATCCGTCGCTTTCTCGTCAGAGGTTAAGGTGAATATATCCCAGCCAAAGAACTTGTATTCCCAGTTGAGGATAAAGATGATATAGGCTTTAAGACTAAGGCCGAGATCAACCGTGAATTTTACAGGAGGCTTAAATTTCAATTTTGCACCGAGTTTTCCTTCTATTCCAACTGTGGCAATTCGTGATACGCCGACGCCGCAGCCGGCGGATAGAGAAGCGCCCAATGTGATATCGGGGATTTGAAAATCGCTTCCTGAATAAAATAAGGGCCATACCATATTTAGGTTGACTGGCTCAATTCCAAAGTCCACGTATACGGGTATGAAAAGCGGCCCTAATAAATACTGTTGTGAAATAGTATATTTAGCGCCGCCCGTTATTATGATTCCTCCATCCTGATTTACCAGATTCCCATTTCTGTCAAAAATTGCCTCATAATAACCAAAGCTATTTATCTCCGTTTTCCAGCTTTTATTCAGCTCATACTTTCCATCTATCAGCTGATAGCCCTGCTGCCGGATATCTTTAAGTCGATTGTACTCATCCTTGGCCTTTCGAAAGTCATCCTTAGACTTTGTATAGCTATTCTTTAGTGTTGTCCAGAACATCTCGTTGCTTTCGCCAGGGACACTTTTTGTTATATTGATAGCGAGCCTGATTTTCACATTACCATCGGGCTGCGTATTGCAGTTAAAAGTTACGGGCAAAAGCGGGAATGAAGCGTTAATTGCGTTTGGAAACAGACTATTGCCATTTGTATTGAGCGACCCGCTGAAGTCCTCGGTAAGCGTTATTTCCTCTGGCATCTCTATTAGTCCGGTTTCAGGCTCCGCTCCAGGGCTCGTAGGAGCGGGGGTCTGGGAACCCGGACGAGGGGTAATCAGCATGGGCTGGCGGTTTACCGTGATTTTAAGCTCTACGGGATCCGATTCAGAGCCGTCGGCCGAAACCATCTTTACAAATATTGGAGAGTCGTCGGCCATATCGTCCACCGGCATAAAACTATACAGTTCACCGTCCCACTGTATAGTTTCAAGTGGTTTGCCATGCTGCGTAAATACAAAGGCGCCCTCCTTATGATCCCGCCAGTCTCCGTTTAGCCTGATCTCACAGCGTTGCAGTTCTCCTTCATAACTGTAGTGCAGTCCCTGCGTACGCAGGTCGTAAAGGGTGTTGACTTCAGTGGCCATGCTTATGTAAGGCCTTCCGCTATTATCCAGTCTTTCAAGAAGAATATAGCAGTATCCCTGTGATTCAAGCAGCTTCATGGAGCTGCTTGTCATGTAACCAGGTGCGCTTATAGTTATGGTTTCCACAACCTCGTCCTGAGAGTATATTGTGGCAACGCCGTTTTCATCAGTTGGGTTTAGCGTGCCCAACGCTTCAACGGTGGCCCCATGCACCGGGTTAAGGGTTTCCGCGTCAGCTACCACTACTGTGAAGCTGTCGTACTTAAGATCATAATCAAGGGGCGTTCCCTTGAACTTTACACCCTCATCCCTTACAGCTGACGTTGGAATTATAGCCAATGCCATAGCCAGCACCATAACTATGCATATAAATTTTTTAATCATAAATTAAACTCCCCCCAAAAATCAGTGATGTTGTAAGATAGGATCATAAATGTGGGGCTATAAGCAAACCATTGGACTCTCCTCCCTTCTTACTTACGAACAGGGCAATGGGGAACGCAGGTTTATAAACTAATAGGTAATACATGTGTACTATAGATACATATATAATGTACATCAAATATAAATATGTGTCAACAATATATACAAAATATATAATAATTGTGAACTATCATGGCGAAAAATGAAAGCACAGGGCTTTCCGATTGCCATATACATGCCCAGTGTGTATATGAGAACAGAAGGCCGCACGCCCTCCATGCGGCCCGTCTGCCCACCTCCGTCGAATTAATAATCTAAAACGGCATTAAGGTAATCATTGTATAATGGTTACAGCGTCTCACATCTATAAGGAGCGCTTGGAACCCAGCCTGCAAGACTGATTTTAACCCCATTGCCTTGATTCATATACTGCTGTCATATAGAGCCAATGTCATGGACGGGACTTATGAGCTGGTAAAGCCTATTGTATTGGGTAGGGTTAGTGAGCGCAGTTATATAGGCAATAGTTAACACCGGAGTGACGCGGGGATAGAGATGCAATAGTCAAGGTAGGCGCGTAGCGCCTTGGGCAGTATTTGTGTATTGTAACGGCTACAACCCGAGCTTGACGGGCAAGTATTAAATTGAGGGGGCGGGTCTGTCCGCCCCATTCTGTTGTCAGTCTGGAATTATTTATGTATCAATCTGCAGCATAATATTCAAGAGCCACTGTACCGTCAACATGTGATGGTATTAGCGGCCCGGGGAAAGTAATCTTTAAGTATACCGTATACTCCCCTGAGGAAGTAATATTCCAAGTTCTCGGCCCCGTTGATACCCTGCTTATATCATAGGGGTCTAGCATTAACGTATAGGTTGGACTCATGTTTAAAGCCTCAAATCTTGCTTCAAGTATATCCCCGGCATTGAGATTCATCCTATGGACTGGAACATAATAAGTATAGGAGCTGGCCTGTATCGTCACAGGGACTCGGATTATCTCGGGCGGGTCGGTTATTGTTATTACTACCGTGAACCTTATTTCGACTGGCTCCTGGCTTAAAGGCTCTATGCCTATATAGATCGAATATGTATCAGTCTCTGGAATCCTCCACGTCTGAGGGCCGGTGCCCCCCCCGAAAAAGTGATTCTCTGATATTAAGTTAAACCTGTATTGCCAAGTATCTGGAGGGGATAGCCTACCTATGACCGACAGGGAAATCATCTCGCCCTCACGAAGCTGCAAGTCGCCCACAAGGATGGAGGTGTAGTAATCCCTTACAGTCATGGGTATATTAATCGTCCTTGAACCCTTGGTTTCATTCTGCGCCAATGCAATAGACGCCGTAGAGAGCAGCATTAGCGCTACTAGCGTAATGCACAATAATCGTTTAATTTTCATAGGTATTTACTCCATTCAATTATTATTATTACTAGTTTAAAGAAACGAGTGACACTATGCAACGCTTACATGCCCATTGGAATCTACCCTCCTCTTGTATTGCAGTTGTAGTTATTATATCCTACTTATAGATAGTACACAAGTATTAATTATATAAGGTTACAAACAACGAAATATTAATATTGGTTTGATCTGTTTCATACTTTTTAAGCGGGCAATAATATATGCAAACGCTTTACCATGTTGTGTAACCGAGCGCGGTAAAAAGTGGGGTCTTGTGGATTACGAAAACAACAAAACCCTTGATAAATATCAAGGCCCTTTCGTGTGTCATTAGGTTAAATAGATGCGGATAAGTTTATGCTCATAATACTCGTCCGTTTTTTACAAACTATAATAACGGTCATAATTGAAACAAATACAATCGCATCATTTGCGGCAACCCTTACTAACCATGTCATAGTCATGGTTTTAAAAATCGGTACGCTGCATTGAACATGGTGTGGAATAACACAAAGTCTTTTCCTGATTTTTGTAGATTGCTCCATTAAAAACCCGAAACGCCATAAGTCGGGCTACAAACATCCAAAAATTATGAGTCCATCTCCATGATTTGTATGCTGAATGAAGGGGAAATATATATGCCATAAAGTCCAAAAGACTCTGGTAAAAACAGAAGATAAACACTCTTGTGTCTAGCTCTGACTGCAATACATCTAGCCGGCTTCTCCTAGGCCGACGATAAGATAGCCTCA
>URFJ01000115.1 GCA_900547135.1 uncultured Eubacteriales bacterium
CCTGAATCCGCTTTGAACCAAGCGCAAGCGACAGCTCCAACGGATCAATGCAGTCGTATTCTATGGCATAGCCAGGCCTTGTCATCTCACAGCGCTCGAGACCCTCAAGCGTCCTCAGCATGTCAAGCTGCACATCCTCAGGAAGGCTTGTAGACATACCCTGCACATACATCTCCAGAGTTGACGCGCCTTCCGGCTCAATAAAGAGCTGATGGCGCTCCTTATCTGCGAATCTTACTATTTTATCCTCAATGGAAGGGCAATAGCGCGTGCCCGCCGCCTGGATCAATCCGCTGTACATCGCCGACCGGTCCAGATTACTCCTGATCAGCTCGTGAGTACGTGAATTCGTATAGGTAAGGTAGCATGGTTCCTGCAAAGCGTCGGAAGGCGCGCTAATAAAAGAAAACCTGGGCATCGGCACATCGCCGCGCTGCACCTGCATCCTGCTAAAATCAACGCTGCGCCTGTTTATTCTTGGCGGAGTACCAGTTTTAAACCTTCTCAGGCAAAAGCCAAGCTCAGCCAGCGAATCCGACAGCGGCCCGCTGCCAAAAAAACCGCAAGGCCCGCCCTGCGTTACATGGTCGCCTATCAATATCCGGCTTTTCAGGTATACGCCGGCCGCTATGATCAAACCTCTGCACTCAAACTGTGCGCCGCCTGCGCATATTACTCCGCTTACACGGCCGTTCCTGGTCAGTATCCGCTCACATTCACCCTGTCTGAGAGAAAGGCGCTCCTGCCGCTCCAGCGCAAGCTTCATCCGCTCATGATAGCGGCGCTTGTCCATCTGCCCCCTAAGCGAGTGCACAGCCGGTCCCTTTCCGGTGTTCAGCATGCGCACCTGTAAAAACGCATCGTCTGCGGCAAGGGCCATTTCCCCTCCCAATGCGTCTATCTCGCGCACAAGGTGCCCCTTCGAAGTGCCCCCTATGGCAGGATTGCATGCCATCAGCGCTATGGAGTCCAGGTTCATAGTAAGGCAAAGCGTATTCAGCCCCATTCTTGCGCATGCCAAGGCCGCCTCGCATCCGGCGTGGCCAGCTCCCAGCACTATAACATCATATGTTCCAGCAAGGTAGGTCATTGCCTGCCTCCAATCAAGTTCTACCGACTAATAATACCACAACTGGATAGTTTTATAAAGATGTGTAATTTGTCTATACCTATCGTCAGATGGCAAATCACCTTATTGAGCCGCAAAAACTGTCGTAACACCCGCACAAAATTAATTATTTTCATCATCTTGCAATATAAAAGCTGCTCTCAGTAGGTGGAGCCGGACTTGTGGCCAGTTCATGGCAGGGGAGCGCGGGGCTGGCAGCGCTGTTTCAAGCGGTGAGAACATAGAAATGGACCAAATCCGGCCCTCCAGGCGCGTTTACCCTTGCAGCTGAGGGTAAGATTCCGCTTAGCCGCTATATAGTGCGGTTAGCCGCCCGCCACTCAGGCGATCTTAGCAAATATGCCCGTGCGTACCAAAGCGCCCGATTACCCATGCCTTGGCTCTCCCCCAGCCGGGCCTTCAGTTTGCGTCTCTCATGGCAATTAGAAAGGGCGCGGACAGCGTTTCTTAAATCCGCGGCCCACACCCTTTTTCAACACCATCGGGTCAAAAGCGGCCCTGTATTCTTCAGCGCTGGCTTTAGCCTAATCCGCCATGCCCCCGTTAACATACTCCTGTGCCTGTTCGTAACATGCCCGCTCATGGAATTCGACATAATCCTGCAGGTTTGTCACAGCGTCGTATATATCGCTGGGGAATTTTTTCCTTATAGACGGCATATATTCGCTGCCATCCTGAGGGATCCAGTATTCAACAGGGGTTAACTCTCCTTTAACATTATTAAATGTAATGGCTACAGGCATGTGACTTCCCCTTGAAAGCTTTAAAGCGCCATCCTCATATATGAATTCATTGTACATTGCCACAGCATATACGTTCAACTTCTTGCCTTTATGCTCTAACCTGAATATGCTGTGAGCCGAGGTGGGAACTCCTCCCTGTACAACGCCATCCGAATTCGCCCCGATTATGGCGGCGGATACGGCATCTGCTATATCCCCGATATCATAGGGCCCTATGCCGTGATACTCGTTAACCGCCCTTCGTATCTCTTCGGCAAAGTCATGGGTCACAATAGAGCTTACT
This sequence comes from uncultured Eubacteriales bacterium, assembly GCA_900547135.1. Taxonomy (GTDB): domain Bacteria; phylum Bacillota; class Clostridia; order Christensenellales; family CAG-138; genus UMGS946. Next base: position 2,156 of record URFJ01000115.1, read on the forward strand.
ACCAAATGATAGTAGGGGTCTTCCTCAACGCTAGTAATCATTTCTTTTACGAAACCGCCCAGGCTATCGTTATCAAAGCCTTTTGGTATATCAACTCCACTGGCCTTAATAAACTCAATGCATTCACTTTCCGACAGGCTGGACAGCATGGGCTTCTCCGGCCTTGGATCCGTCATAAATAACACTGCCACCACAAGGCAGGACGCAAGGGCGGCCGCTATTATCCAAAACGCCGGCTTTTTATAGTTAAGTATATTCTTTATGCGCTGCCTTACCCCAACCTCTCCAAACGCGAGCGGGCAGGCGGCAATGGACCGCCTGCTTACGCTGCAGGCCAGCAGGGCAGTAGAATAGGCCTTTTTGTCGTCCGCGCCCAACGTCTTTATCGCCTGTTCGTCACAGGCAAGCTCAATGTCGCGGCACATAAGGCTGTATGCAAGCCATATCAGCGGATTGAACCAGTAAACAATAAGCAGCAGGAAGCCCGCGGGCTTTATCCAGTGGTCGCGTCGCTTGATATGCGCGGTTTCGTGCGCGATTACGTGGCGCATGCTTTCCTCATCCATGTCAAAGGGCAGATAGATTCGCGGCCTGAACACGCCAAGGACAAACGGCGACGTAACAGCCTCGCTCTGCCAGATATTGCCCGTTAATCTTACGGCCGTTGCAACCCTTCCGCGCAAACACATATAGCTTATCGCGGTATACAGCAAAAGCGCCGCCATCCCGGCAATCCATATGGCGCTTGCGATAAAAGCTATCACCTGCATGGGGTTTGCGCTTGACACCATATCCGGAGCCAGCGATTGGGAGAGGGGCGGGTTTATCAATTCGTTAAGCGCTTCTATTCCGCTGTCTATCGCGGGCGCTCTTGAGTAAAGGATATTCTGAGGGATCGTTTCCACACTGGGAACGGCGCTCAGCATACTTTTTATAGATAACGGGCATATCAGCCTGATCCCCACCAGCGCCCAAAGCACGCATAGAATGGATTTTGGCGCCCTTTTCAAGACCGGCCGCATGATTACAACCGCCAAAATCAGCCATCCCGCGGTTATACTCATATTCAGCAGCTTAATAAATACCGTTTCCATGCTCATTCCTCCCCATGTATGTCTATCATGCGGCGTATTTGGGCAATTTCGTCCTTTGACAGACTATTATGCCTGGTAAACGCCGCTATGAACTTAGGCAAAGAACCGTCAAAGGTTTTTTCCACAAGCTCGTCTATCTCCGCCGCCTGTACCTCATCCCTTGAGATCAGGGAGGATACGACCGCGTTTTCATTCTTTAATACGCCGCGCTGAGCCAGGCGGCGTATTACCGTATAGGTTGTGGCTTTCGACCAGCCCAGCCTTTCCCTGCATAGCTGAACAAGCCTTGTGCTGTTCACCGGTTCGTGCTCCCATAGAATTTGGCAGAAGCGGTATTCGCTTTCAAAGACCTTAGGCGTTGACATAATGACCTCCTTATTAGGTGTAATGCGTTAAACCACAATAAGTTTAACCTATTAAACCTAAAAAGTCAACACCATTTAAACTGAGTTTTTATCAAAGGCTTTTACCCTCAGAAGGCCTCGAGGAGTCGGATTTGTGGCCAGTTCAATGCCTATGAGCGCAGGAGTATTCAGCGCTATTTCAAGCGGCGGGAACATAGAAATGGCCCAAATCAGGCCATTAAGGCGTGTTTACCCTTGTGAACTGAGGGTACCCCTCCTTATTGCAATAGGGCCTGTACCCGGCGGCCAGACTTGAAGAACAACGTTGGTTATGGTATATTTAGGCCTAATAGACCGCTATTTTAAGCAGGGGGCACGTATGGACTATATAATAAGGAAAGCGACTATAGACGACGCATACGCTCTGGCAAAAATCCTGTCCGAGTCATGGGCCTGCGCGTATAAGCGCATCATCCCCGCAGACGAGCTGGCAAGGCAATGCGACCTTTCCAATAATGTTAGCCGGTTCAGGGAAATGCTTGAAGCGCCTAGAGGGGAATTTTATATAGCGTTGGATGGTAACACCCCATGCGGCGAATTTATGTTTTGCAGATCGAGGGACAAGGATTTGCAAAGCTATGCCGAGATCGTATCAATATATACCCTTGAACGGTATTGGGGCAGCGGACTGGGCTGCGCAATGATGAAAACAGCCTTAAATAAAATTAGGGAATTTAACTTTTCCAATGTTCTTCTATGGGTGTTTAAAGAAAATACCAGAGCAAGGAAGTTCTACGAGAAATTCGGCTTTGCTTTAGATGGTACGGAAAAAAACAGCCATTTTACGAATAAAGCGGTTGAGGTAAGATATACCCTCAAGCTCACGCATGAAGGCAAATGCTTATAGCGCCTTGATAATCTCCCATATCCAATAAAGCTGTAAATGAAATGGGCCAAAACGCTGTTTACAGCGCCGGTCCATTCGTTCAGCTGTTAAGTATAAATTTTCATTGGACACGTATGCCAGCTCCAAGCCGATTTAAAAGGGGGCCATATATTAAGCCCTCTCCGCTGCTGAGCTTAGCCAGCCTATCCCCTGCCCACGCTCACAATGCCCGCGCAGTGAGATATCCTCCTGAAGGTCAGCCTCGCTTCGTCTAGGCTACCGGTGAACTCATCAAACACTATATAGATTTCATCATCGTCCCATTCCCCAGGGCCGCATCCTTCCCTGCATTCGTTAAGCATTTCCCTGGTTTCGAACGCCACGTCCCCTATAAGTATGAGCCCCTGGCCGTTCAGGCATTGGAGCAGCTCCCGTATCAGCCCCGCCTTTCCCTCGTCGTCAAGGTGATGTATGGCGTATGTGCTGATTATATAGTCAAACCTCCTGTTCTTTATCGTTTCAGGGAGGCCTTGGCTGAAATCATGCCGTAAAAGCGTTGCGCCGGGCATCCTCTCCCCGGCTATGTTAACCATCCTCTGTGAAAAATCTATCCCGTATATTTCACAGCCACAGTCGTACAACTTTTTCGTAAGTATCCCCGTGCCAAAGCCCACGTCCAGCACGCTGGCGCACTCGCGGCTTCTCACCTCGTTATATATGGCGTTTAAAAGCTCGCGATAGCCGGCAAAAGGGTATTCCCCATTTTCTTGGCAGATGGCAACGCTTTCATCGTACCCATCCGCCCACATATCAAAACCCCTGCTGTCAAGCATCGGCGACTCCTCCATTCTATTGCGGCATTGTTAAAGATAAGGCTCTACAGCTCCGCTCAGCGGTAATTATAACGCACGACGGCTATTATGTCCATAGGAAGCGGTCCGACCGATTTGCGCTTGTGCGCCGCATTCCTATAAATTGAATATATCGGAATGGATAGTTATGGGGGAATCTCTATCCATATGTTTGCGCACAGGTTCAAAACTGGGTATACGGAAACATGGACGCTTAGGATTGGAGCAACGGGAACTGCAATGCGATTTAAGGCATGCGTCCTGTATAACCGTTGAAATGATTAAAGGATTATGATACCATCGTATAGCGGTTGGCTTTACATGCCGGCGATAATGGGCGAAACGCTCTCATCCTCCTAACTTTAGCCTTAATGTTAAGGCATAGCCATATGGTTAATGGATCAAACTCAAGGGCGAACGGGGGAACCGAAAGGGGCACAGGGACACCATTTAGCTCAGAACCAGCGGGATAAAATAAAGCGTTTGTATCCGCGCGGCGGTTTTGATTACAAAAACACGTCCCAGGCAATAAACCAATGATGCATTCTATGAAAATGAAGCCAAATCGCCGGAAAACCAGAGGAGGAATTGACAGCATGCTCAAAGCTTAAGAAGTGCCCAGTGGCATTGAATAAGCACAGCATACATTTGCGCATTTACTATACTGTATAAACTCCGGAAAGCTTAAATTAATAGGGCAATTCTTGCCTGCCCCGCCACGTTTTCCGGCATAACCGTCTAAAA
>URFJ01000116.1 GCA_900547135.1 uncultured Eubacteriales bacterium
CATAATACAGGCCAGCGTCTTAAGACGCACTGAACACTGCACTGGTAAACCAGTATGCCCTAACAAGCTTGCAGCTTTGAGCTTACTTCTTTAATTATCATTCGCTTCGCTCAATGCTGCAAGCTAAAGCATTTTATTCTCGCCTGCATAGCTGGTTTGTTTTTTCTAATGAAATTTAAAAGGCGTTTTCAACGCCTTTTTAAGTCCGCCTACAACTCTTTAGGCGGCTGCGATAGGTTTAAAAAAGCCGACATATCCGTTCCAGGCCTTAACCTCTGTACAATGCTATCCATTTCCGCCTTTGATTTGGCATGGCGTGCAGCATCTATAACCGTTTTCTGTCTTCCTTCATCCATATCCGTAAAATAACGCAGCGCCTCTATATCCCTTGATAATGCCATTAAAAAGCCAAGTGGAAGCTCCATAATAAATCACCTCTCCATTATTATGCCAAGGATAACTAGGCTCTAAACACACCCTGCATTATTTCTCCAATCGGACCGTTGATTATTACATCAGCCCTTCCATCATATGGGGTTGAAGATTTGTTAATAAGGAAAAGCTTATCCCCCTGGTAATAATCCACTAATGACGCCGCCGGATAAACGGATAGCGAGGTGCCGCCAACTATCATCATGTCGGCATTCATAATGGATTTGACAGCCTTATCAACAACGCTCCAGTCAAGCTGCTCGCCATACAGCACAACATCTGGCTTAATTATACCTCCGCAATCGCATAGCGGTATGCCACCTGAGGAATGTATATATTCAATATCATAGAACCTGTGACACTTCATACAGTAATTCCTATATATGGATCCGTGCAGTTCAAAAACGCATTTGCTTCCCGCCATCTGATGGAGTCCGTCAACGTTTTGAGTAATTATTGAGGATAATCTTCTAAGCGTTTCAAGCCTTGCTAGAGCATTGTGTGCCGCGTTAGGCTTAAATCCCGTTTTAGCAAGTGTAAGCTTATAATATCTATAAAACTCTTCTGTGTTATTTATGAAAAAGTCATGGCTTAACAATATCTCAGGCGAATAGCCAAATTCCCGTATTGCATCGTATATTCCATTGTTGCTTCTGAAATCTGGGATTCCGCTCTCAGTTGATACGCCGGCCCCTCCAAAAAACACAATATTACTGGATTCAGCTATTGCGTCGCGGAGTTTATCTAAGTTGAACATAATGTATGAACTCTGCCCTCCAGTTTTTTTATAAAGTATACTGCATAATAACGCCGTAATCAAGAATCCGCACCATTTATCTGGAAAATCATATATGTTACATAAATCGATATCCTTATTGACTGTTTAAGGTTTTAGCGGCACAATACAGGTATAACAGCATTGGAGGATTTTATGAAGCGTTTAGCTGATATGACCCATGATGAACTGGTGATAATGTATAGACTTACACATATAGCATTTATACACTGCAAATCACTGGGTCTAAAACTTAATATGTCCAGAGGCAAGCCAAGCACCGAGCAGCTTAACCTGTCAGCCGGGCTTGTAGACGTTCCTATAAACGGTCAGGAGTATCTTTGTGACGGTATTGATATACGCAATTACGGCACGCTTGAAGGGCTTCCTTCATGCAGAAGGCTTTTTGCCGATATACTGGGTGTAAGGTATGAACAGGTTTTTGTCGGGGGCAATGCCAGTCTTACTTTGATGTACGATATAATTGCAAAGGCGTATACGCATGGTCTGCTTCACAGCACTCAGCCGTGGTCAAAGCTTGATAGGGTTAAGTTCTTGTGTCCCTCGCCGGGATATGACAGGCATTTTTCGATATGCAAATCGTTTGGAATGGAAATGATAACAGTACCCATGACCGAAAGCGGGCCTGACATGGATATTGTTGAGAAACTGATTAAAGATAAGGATGTAAAGGGAATGTGGTGTGTCCCCAAATTTTCAAATCCGGATGGGATAATCTATTCAGACGAAACGATCCGCCGAATCGCATCATTGCGGCCTGCGGCTGATGATTTTACAGTAATGTGGGACAACGCTTACTGTATACATGAATTCAACAGCGAATTCGTTTCCTTTGCAAACATTTTGGACGAATGTGAGCGTTGCGGCAATCCTGATATGGTGTTCGAATTTTGTTCCACCTCTAAGGTTACCTTCCCTGGTGCCGGCGTAGCTTGCTTTGCATGCAGCGAAGCTAATATGGAATACATGAAGAAACTGATCGCGGTTCAGTCCATAAGCTCTGATAAAATAAACCAGTATCGGCATGTTCGCTTTTTAAAGGATAAGGCCGGCGCTATTAAACACATGGAGAAGCACGCCTCAATATTAAAGCCAAAGTTCGACATCGTACTGAGCTTTTTAGCTAATGAAATTGCGCCCTTGGACTTCGCCCGCTGGCATGAGCCCAAGGGAGGTTATTTCGTTAGTTTAAACACCATGAATGGATGCGCGAAACGTACGCATCAGTTATGCACTCAGGCGGGAGTAGTTATGACCGGAGCTGGGGCTACGTTTCCAAATGGAATTGACCCCAACGACAGCAATTTGAGAATAGCACCAAGTTATCCTCCTGAACACGAACTCAGGCTTGCAATGCGCGTGCTATGTACCTGCCTTAAGCTGGCTGCTGTAGAAAAAATGCTGGGAATGTATTAACAGTCTCAACGAAATGCGCACACGGATACTGAACATTATACAAAGGGGCGGAAAGCTTTCCGCCTTTTTATTGTCGTAATTTAAGCAGCATATCCGTTCAAAATTCGTACAAGATTGTACAAAAAGTTGTTCTTTTTTAGTAATGTGCCGACCACATTTATTTCTTATACTTTAGTCATCAGCATGAAAGGAGCAAAAACCATGAATACGGAACGTTTTGATCATGAAATAGGAAACGCACAGTCAGGCTCCCAAAAGGACGAAATGGGTGAACAACTAAATTGCCGCAAGGAGGCCGGCGATTGTGTGACAGCTAATGCTGGCAGTACCGTTGACTTTATAAACGAAAGCAGCCAGGCGCGTGAGGTTGCGAATGCGGCTTCTGAACCCACGGCAGATCCGGAGGTGACACGCGGGCATTATGACGATTCGGATACAATGTGTGACACCTCCGGCAAGGCTGACCAGGAGAATAACACATTCGCCTGCCAAATTCAACACGCTATACCAACCGATAACGATAATAACGTTACCGATCATGTGGATTCAAAGCATGCCAAGGTTAAGAATAAGCGAAGTGTTTCATTTGGGGCGCTTATAGCATGTATGATGGCAATAGCGCTGTTTGCCGGCGGCATAGGAGCTGGACTTACTTATTATGTCACACAGGGAGGTTCGCAAAATCAAGGCCAGCAAATGGCTGCAACTAATACGCCGTCCCCAAGCGGAAATATAAACCTTAATTATAGCAGTGACAATGTGATCTACAACGATTTAACCGAACTTGCGGGCGATTGCATCAAAAATGTAGCGGGTATTGAAACAGAGGCTGGCAGTGGTTCTGGTGTGATTATAACCGAGGACGGATACATCGTAACCAACTATCATGTTATATCGGGTTATAAAAATGTCGCTGTATATACCCAAGATGGTGCCAAGTATGACGCAACCCTGATAGGGAGCGATTCACGGACAGACCTCGCCGTTTTGAAAATCGAGGCAACGGGATTGAATGCCGCCACCTTGGGTAATTCAGTTAATATCAATATAGGTGAAACCGTTTTGGCGATAGGCAATCCTCTTGGCACTCTCATGAGCACCGTAACTGACGGGATTATTAGCGGCATAAACAGAGAGGTTACAATAGATGGGCATACAATGAACCTGATACAAACCAACGCCGCTATTAATCCTGGGAATTCCGGTGGAGGGCTGTTTAATACAAACGGCGAGCTCATTGGCGTGGTCAATGCAAAGAGTATGGGCGTTGAAGTTGAAGGTTTGGGATTTGCTATACCTATAGATACTGCAAAATCCGTCATAAACGATCTTATTAGCCAGGGATATGTCAGCGGAAGGCCCTATCTAGGAGTATCCCTGCAGGATATTGTGATAGGCTACGGCGGACAGCAAAATCCATACAACTTCTTTTTTGGTCAAGGTCAGCAATATGAAAACAGGGTCCAGGTTATGAGCGTAGAAGAAGGCGGGGCAGCCGCAACTGCGGGAATGCAGGTAAACGACATAATCTTATCCTTTGAAGGAACCGAAATAGCCTCTAAGGATGATATAAATTCCCTTCTCATGGAATACAAAGCCGGAGATACGGTAATAATAACCGTACAGAGGGGCAACGAGGAAGTTGACCTCACTGTAACCTTAGGTGAACGCACCTCCTCTAACTAAAGTCATTACACCTATTAGGTGATGACATACCCCCAACCATCCTTGATGTTGTGACTCCCCAAACACGGCATCACAAAGAAGCGGCAATAGCCGCTTTTTTGCTACGCAAAATTCAAGTCATTGGATTGGACATACAACATATGACGTTGTTTGGCATACTCATACATAAGATGCCCGATGTCTATCAGGAGGTATATCAAACATGTATCAGTTTTTGATTCAAGCTGCACATGAGCTATTGTTTTTGGTTGGGTATGTAAACAACTCCGGATCGTTTCCCGAACCTTTGAGCCCCTCCGACGAGGAAAAGTATCTTGTCTTATGCGCGGACGGTGACGAGGCAGCGCGATCCAAGCTTATCGAACACAACCTTCGGCTTGTAGCACATATCGCAAAAAAATATGCTACAAACACCAGAGAAACCGATGATTTGATCTCTATTGGTACTATTGGCCTGATAAAAGCTGTATCAACCTTTAATGATAAAAAAGGAACGGCGCTAGCAACATATGCTGCTAGGTGCATAGAGAATGAAATATTAATGTCCATCAGGGCGGAAAAAAAATCAGCTAACGATCTTTCGCTTAATGATCCCGTGGGTACCGACAGAGACGGAAACGAAATATCAATCGGCGAGACGCTCGGATCGGATCCCGATTCCGTTCAAAGCAAGGTAGAGCTGTCGCTGGCCGCTGAACAGCTAAGAAAGGCCATGGCGCAATCGTTAACTGAGCGCGAACGTATTGTTCTTGAGCTTAGATACGGCCTATTAGGAAATAAAAACATGCCTCAGCGAGAAATAGCTTCATTGCTTGGCATATCAAGATCGTATGTAAGCAGAATAGAGTCCAAAGCGATATCAAAGCTGAAAAAGGCGCTGAACAGTCATACCGTATAAAGTACTATCTATTTCCATAATTAAAACAAGAGGCTTAGCTCTACGCCTCCTGTTTTAGTATCAAAACATGCTAAGCTGATCCGTTTCAGACAAGCCTTCAAGCAGTCCTATGGATTTGAACAGGTCAAGGATAGTGTTGCTTACCTTAGCCCTATCCTTAAAGTTTTTTATTGATGTAAATCTACTCTCCGAGGCTGCCCTTGCAATCATTATTGCCGCTACATCACCTACTCCTGCAAGGGAGGTAAACGGCGGCCGAATGCCTTTCTCCTCCAATTTAAACCTCGTCGCGTCGGATTTATAAAGATCCAATCCAAGCAGCTCTATCCCTCTAAGGCGCATTTCGTAAACCACCTCAAGTATTGTTAAAAGGCCCTTGTCCTTCTCGCTAGCCTTATCGCCTGCATTGGATATAGCGCGTATCCGCCTAAGAAGAGCGTCAATAGGCACTGCGGCCTCAATTAAATCAAAAGCATCAGCCCTAACGGTATAATATACGGTATAATAAGCCTTTGGATAATGCACTTTATAATATGCTACTCTAAACGACATCATAACATACGCCGCTGCGTGTGCTCTAGGGAACATATATTTTATCTTTTTACATGAATCTATAAACCATTTTGGTATTTTAATATTGTTCATCCATGCTTCCATATCGGCAGTGAGTCCCTTGCCCTTTCTCACGCTCTCCATGATTTTAAAGGCCATTGACGGTTCACCGCCGTGGGACAGCAGATAATTCATAAT
>URFJ01000117.1 GCA_900547135.1 uncultured Eubacteriales bacterium
GTCCGGCAATGGCCAGCACTGCCGCCCCTCTTACAAAGGATCCCTTTCTATTATCCATATGGCTTCAATACCCTTCCTAATTTGAGAGTCCAACCCACATTATAGCAGATATTCTAAGGATATGCTTATTTTGAAATAAAAAACCATACAGGTTCATAATAACCTTGTGAGTCCATATAGCGAGTTCATCCATAAAGTTCCAATAATCGATGATTATGCCCGTTAAAGCTGTCTTTACGGTTCAGGACTCTATTTATAATGGTTATTCAAGTTCTTATGTGCTCTGTGAACGTCTTTAAATTAACAATATATGACGTTGAATTTGTATGAACGGGGAGACGCTTTGGCAACGAACTATTATGGCCAATAAAAAGAGGGAGTAATCAGCCCCCCTTGTCGTTTTACTTTAGCCGGTTATAAGATTATTCTGCCGATTGAACCTTAGCAAAGATCAGTCTGCCGGCAGAGGTTTGCAATACGCTTGTTACAACTACACTGAGATCCTCTCCAATATGTTTTTTCCCGTTTTCAATTACTATCATTGTTCCGTCGTCGAGGTAGGCCACCCCCTGATTTAATTCCTTGCCCTCCTTTATAATGGATACAAAAATGTCCTCTCCAGGCAGCACAACCGACTTTATCGCGTTTGACAGGTCGTTTATATTGAGCACGGGTACGCTCTGAACTCCGGCAACCTTGTTAAGATTATAATCGGTTGTCACAACAGCTCCTCCCATGCTATGGGCAAGACGTATAAGCTTTGAATCCACCTCGTCAATATCGTTATAATCACTTTGAGTTATGTTTATCGGTATTTCAAGCTCATCCTGCATCCGTTTTAAAATGTCGAGACCCCTTCTGCCCCTGTTGCGCTTAAGCGCGTCATGGCTGTCAGCTATATGCCTAAGTTCCTGTAGAACAAACTCGGGAACAATGATTGTGCCTTCAATTATTCCTGTGCGGCATATATCAAATATTCTGCCATCTATAATTGATGAAGTATCCAGCAGCTTTGGTATCGCATGGATATTTGTCCTCCCCCTGCCTCCACGTTTTAGCCAGGTGGGTGGATTTATCTCATTGCGCCGCCTTATCATTATTGTCCATCCAAGGTATCCTAACCCTGTATACAGGACTACGTTTATTAAAACAGTAAACCATCTAAACGTAAGTCCCGATAGCAGAGTGCTTATCAACAGTGCTATCAATAGACCTACGGTAAGGCCAACAACCCCGAAAAACATTACTGAGAGCGGCATTTGGCTCAACCAATGGTCAATAGCGTTTATTACTGCTTTAAACCCCTTCACCAGTTTAGGCGCAATAAAGTATGAAATAAATCCAAAAACAGTTCCGGCTGCTATATATATCGCTATTAACGCCCAAGGTTCAAATACCTCGGACATACCAGTTCCAAGATTAAGCATAGCTTCGTTTATTGAGTATATTATTGCAACTCCGATCATAATACCGAAAACTGTAATAAACAATCTCGCAATTTTGCGAGCCAAAGCGCATCACCGTCCTTAGTGAAATATGGTTAACTGAATACAGGAATGATGTTTCCAGTTTGCCTTATCCGCATATAAACTATATTACGTCGTCAAACTCGTTTATATCGCGATTGGTTGCTACGGCAAGTTCCGTTACTAATACCTGCTTAGCCAGAGAAAACATCTTTCTTTCTCCAGAGGAAAGCCCCTTTTCCTCGTTACGCTTCTTCAAGCAGACCACAACGTCGGCTACATCATAAATCCCACCCTTTCGCAGCTTATCCAGATTCTCCCTGTAACGCTGGTTCCAATTATCGCTCTCCTTTACTGGTGGCGCAATCATATAATTCAGAACCTCCTCGCACTCCTTAGGCGTAATTATCGGCCTAAGGCCCACTTTTTCAGCCATATCCACTGGTACCATTGCAGTTAGACTGTTGGATACAAACTTAAGCGTATAGTAGCTAGTAGTTTCGTTTAAAACGGTTCTATCCTCTATGCTTTGCACTGTTCCCACTCCATGCATAGGATAGCATATACGGTCGCCTATAGCAAACATAACCAATTCATTCCTTTCGTGCTGTGAAACGCACATCTTTGCTAAATATTAATAATTATATCTCAAACATAATATAAAAGTCAATAACCAAAGATTTTACTATGATCCAGTAGCATTGTCAACACGATAAAATTGTATATTTTAAGATCAACTCACCATTTGTAAGTTGATCTTAAAATAAAGGCGGCTGCCAACAGCCGCCCTATATGAACACGCAGATCCATTAATATTATTGTTTGCCAGCCACTTGAATTTCAGATACCAATATGCTTGGAGACCCGATTACAGGCCCTATGGGCGGGCTCATCCATAAGTCGGATCCAATTTCTTCAACTCCATTAAAAAGTTCAAAAAAGCTTCCTCCAACGGTAATCTGATCTACGCTCCTGACAACCTTGCCATCTTCTACTAGGAGTCCGCCGGCAAGAAGGGAAAACTCGCCTGAAACCTCATTCACCCCCGAATGCAAACCTGACAAGGTCGTAATTATAAGGCCATTATCCAATCTCTTTACAAGCCCTTCGTAAGGGTTTTCGCCCGGCTCAATATAGAACACGCTGGGTGAAACGTCAATAGGCGAAGCGGCGCTCGCGCGTCCTGCATTGGACGTAGAGTTAAGCCCAGCCTTTTTTGCGGTTTTCAGATTATGCATTAGCGTTTTTAATACCCCTTTTTCAACAATGGGTTTATTAACGCTGGGTACTCCTTCATCGTCAAACGGGCGCTCATAACCCGGATAAAATGGATTATCAACTATATTTATAAGTTCGGAGATAATTTTCTCCCCTTCCTTGCCTTCTAAAAGCGACAATCCTCTCTGTGCCTCCGCTGCGCTGAACATAGGCACAAAGGCGGCAAGCAGATCCGCAGCCGCTGTGTTTCTAAACAGCACCCTATAACGCTTGGCGGGAACTGGCGAAGCGTCAAACTGCATCGCCGTTTCGCTTACAGCCTCACTTACCAGATCGTCTGTGTTCATCGCGTTACTGCCTGCGCGGAAGGCATATGCGCTTTTATAATCCTCTCCCTGTTTCATAATCGGCGCAGCCACAGTGTAGCTTATAGCGCTTTCCTTTACGGCATCAAGCCCTTTTGTGTTTGATATACATACCCTTCTTTTACTCGTTACAACGCTTGCCTCTTCTACGCGAACCACACGGTCATCCATCTCAAGCATCTTGCGCTCTATCTCAAACGCCAGGTCGATCTTTTCCTTCTCCGTAAGGCTGGCCAGCGGGTTCTCCGGTTTTTCAACGCTCTGGTAAGCGCATTTGCCCTGCATGGGATGTTCATCTATCTTCTCTATAGCCTTGGCGTTGTCTATGGCGCGCTTTACCAAATCCTCCGGCGCATCCATTGATTCTGTATACGCATATCCGTTTTTGTCTTTAAATTGAACTCGAAGGTTAAGGCCAAAGCTTCGGGTTACATTATATTCGTCGAGCTCCTTTTCAATAACGTTAACGGAAAACGAACTTCCTTCCACAAAATATAATTCGGCGGCATCGCAGCCTAAATCCATAGCTATTTTAAACGCTTCTTGCCTAAAATCCAAATAATTCATCATAAGGCTCCTCCCTTTCCGCCTACAACTATACTGCTGACGCGTATGCGTGGCTGTCCAACATTAGTCGGTATGCTGCCGGAATAGCTTCCGCACATGCCCTGACCCATCCACATCTTTCTGCCTATGCGGTCTATCTTCATAAGTACGTCGGCTCCCTTTCCTATTAGAGTAGCCCCTCTCACCGGGCAATAGATTTTTCCATCCTTAACCCAATATCCTTCTACGACCGCAAAATTAAATTCGCCAGTAAGGGGATTTACGGAACCTCCCCCCATCTGTGCAGCAAACAGGCCGTCTCCCATTGTTGATATCATCTCGTCCTCATCGTCGTTTCCAGAAGCAAAAAATGTATTTGTCATACGTGACGTAGGTGCATATGCATAGCTCTGCCTGCGGCTCGATCCGGTAAGCGGATGCTCCATCCTACGGGCGCCCAGCAGATCAAATAGGTAGCTCTTTAAAATTCCATTCTCAATCAGCACATTTCGCTGCGCCGGCGTACCCTCGTCGTCTACATTTATGGACCCCCATTCGCCAGGCATTGTTCCATCGTCTATGGCGGTTACAATATCGCTGGCAACCTTTTGGCCCAGTTTGCCGCAAAATTCACTGTTTCCTCTTGATACGCTCGTCGCCTCAAGGGAATGTACACACGCTTCATGGAGTATCACCCCTCCAAATCCGCCGTCAATAGTCACCGGAAATTCTCCTGCCGGGCACTGCGGGGCATGAAGCATAGTAACCGCGGTCTTTGCGGCGCGTTCGCCAACTTTACCCGCATCAATGATTTCATACGCTTTAAAGCCCATGCCAAGACCTGGGCTTACATATCCGGTTTGCGCCTCGCCGTCCTTTGATGCGATAGCCTGTACAAAAATTCTTGTTCTCGGCCTTCTGTCCTCAGCCCATACTCCAAGGTTGTTGCAAACCATTATTCTCTGGTCAACATCCAGATATCTTGCCGTAACGCAAGAGATTTCGTCCGAATATGCCCTAGCTGCTGCGGTCCCTTTCTTAAGAAGCTCAACTCTGGTTTTATTATCTATTGAACAAAAGGGAAGCTCTGGAGCTTTTTTATAGTCTCGTACCGAGAATTCCATAGTCTCCCCTTCCTTTAATCCGTCGATAGCGGCAGCTGCAGCCCTGGCTGTTTCCATAAGCGCTTCTTCACGTGTATCCGAGGTGTATGCATAGGCGCACTTTGTTCCCTTAAGCACCCTTATTCCTGCGCCTTTTATTCTTGAATAAGTGGCCGTTTCCACACTGCCGTCATTCATGGCAATATTATTACTCTCAGTATCCTCCATAAACAGTTCGCTAAAATCTCCGCCCGTAGTAAGAGCTATACCCAATATGGCTTGAGCAGTTTGTTTTTCAACCAAAACCTTATCCTCCTTTTTAATAGCATTATGATAAAGTATAACAGATTTTAAAGTAAATTCAATTCAAAATTTAGCCGAAAATACAAATCATGCCTTTATTTACAAATTACACTATATAATACAAGAATATTTATTCAATTTTTTTGTTTATTGCTGTCTGCATTTACGAACTGATGAATAAATATTATGTAGACAGCAGACAATACATCTATGATGGACAATTATAGTATATCTTGTATGCCGTGGTTCAATATATTCTAATTCCGGAGGTGATATCATATGGTCAATGGCACTCTAAAGATAACGAGAAAGACCGCTAGGCGAGGTGAAGACGGTAGCAGGGTTATTTCCGTTAGACTTAAAGAGGAAACGGTAGCCAAGTTGGACGAAATAGCCAGCGAAACCAACCGCTCCCGTAATAAGCTGATTAATATGCTCTTAGAATACGCTATCGACGCTGTAGAAATAGAGTAGCATCTTAGTCAATAATACCAGCTGTTGGCATAGGCTGCGCGATCTATGCCGATATGCTTTCTCCGATCTTTCGCGCCACACCGCCGGCCATCTCTCCGGTTGCAGTGATCTCTTTAGCGGGATCAGTGTGCTTCACGCCTGATTAAAACCCGTTGGAAACCGATAATCTGCTTTGTATATCCTTTAATTAATTGAGGACTGCATATGCGGAGCTATAGTTCCGCATAGCACCGTTTGTCCTCATCAATTAAAAGCTTATACCCTCTGCCGGATTTTGGAATCCAATACAGGTAATTACGCTCATTGGGGAACAAGCTGCACATTATGGCCGATATTGTGCCGCCGTGGCATATTAC
>URFJ01000118.1 GCA_900547135.1 uncultured Eubacteriales bacterium
AGCCTATATGGCTTTTAGCACATCAAGCGACTTTGCCACCGAAAACGATTCAATTACTGGCTTTAAAATTACTAATTTGAACACAGGTGAAGACCTTAGTGTTGATACTGAGTTCCCAGTAAACATGTTTTGCTGGTCAGGTGATTCGAGTAAGCTTTATATCATAGAAAACAGGCTTTCAGGCAGTTCAACGGAGGCAATGAACCAGGATCAAAACTCTACGGAACCGCTGTCGGACCCATATCCCTATACATTGTGGGAATATGCTCTAAGCGACGGCAGCTTTATAAAACTATGCGACCTATACAGCACTACAGTGGTGGCAGGCATTGGTGGGTCCTTATACTTTACCGACAACAATTCAGAGGGGGTGTTTGCCACATATAAGATACGGTAAGTAGCTGCCGGTTAACCGGCGGTATTATGCACCGGATATAATAAGGTGCGCTTTAAGCTGTATTATGCCATTATAACGCCGGTCTAAGCTCTGCGCATCTGTACATGAATTATCTGTAGCCGGTACTTTTGTTGCTTCGGCTAATACGTGAATGTTTGCTTAATACGGTCGTATAAAAGGCACATATACACGGAGGATTAGTTATAGGTGAGCATGGCGTCAGATATAGCGTTTATATATGCGCATGCTAAATTATTATCCTTCTTTTGCCGGCAGGTTTAACGCAGTTACATATTAGTAATAGTATTTATATTGGCTTTTTATTTTCATAGCCTGGTATGACTGCATAAGGCAGGCTTCCTTCTATAAAGCCTGCCTAATATATCATTTGTCAGTACTGCTGCCTTTTGAGCTTTGATTCCAAGGCCAGAGGAACGATTTTTTGCTTTGCTATAACCGCTACAACTATCGTTTGTAGCGCCAGCATTACGGCATATTGGACAAGCCGCTGCGGCATTAGTCCTATAAGTGTAACTCCGCTGGTGGTAAGATATATCCAAAGCGAATTAAGGACCAAAGAGCAGATTGTAAGCGAGCATATGGCTGCAAGGAATGATCTTAACACAGTAGCTTTCCTTCCATATAAAAGCAAGCCGTAAATTATTCCGCTGAGGAAAGCAGACAGCGTATAGCCCGGAAAATATGGCCCTATTGGAAACAGCATTGCGCCAATAAAATCCCCAAGTCCCGCAACGCAGCCTGAGTATATAGGGCCATACATTAGAGCTACCAACGCTACAGGTATGAAATTGAACGCCAATTTCAAAGTAGCGGTTTGGATGGACAGGAACCTGGACAAAACAATCTCTATGGCTAACATAAGTCCAAGTATGACCATCTTTTTGATCCTCGTGTTATTCATATTTACCTCCGCATTCTTTCCCGACAAAAAAAGTCCGCCGCCAAACCGGCGACGGTAGTCTGCGAAAGCCCATCTAACGTAAGCGCATACGTTTAAGAACTATACAGCGGACGCGATATGGTACCGCAAGGGCTTTTCACCCTTTTCGTCAAGGGGCAACTTCCCATCCCCTAGCACTTAACGCACCATACCTACTCTGCACGTCGGGTCATTTTATCACAATTAGATTAACATCCTTTCCGACATATTTCAACTACTATAATAAGCATCGTTATAATATATTAATCAGTTGTGTCCTAAAAGGTGTTTCCCATTATTTACACATATTATAAGCTATTCTCCTACGCCATCAAAAGACGGTCCTTTGCAACACCAAGAGCGATGATGAAGTAACATCAACATGCATATAATAGTTCCAATTTACCAAGAGCTATCATGATCATTCCGCCAATTACACAAAACTGGGGTACAGCAGCTCAGATCTGAAGCGGCAGATATGGTTGCCAATGGCTATTGAAAGAACGCTTATGAGGGATTTGCACTTCCTTTCGGTCTTTGTTTGTTTGGGCAAACTCACAATAACCGATTTGTGCCAATCCTTCATCCTTTTTCTTCTTGGTGTCCAATATGTATTGTAATCCTACACTGATATGCTTCAAATGGCATAAAACGCCTTGACATAAAAACGTTTTCATGATATATTTTTGATATATATTTATTCGCGAATACATATCAAAATTGAATACTTAAAGGAGGCTTGTATGAAAACTCTCAGATCAAGGAGTATTATTACGTTGCTGTGCGCGATAATCGCCCTGTCGGTCTTTGCAGGGGTATTGGCGGCAAACCGAAATTCCGCCCTTGGAGCGGAGATCAGGAAGGCGTTTGTAACGTATGCTGAGCGTGTGGATGAAGCGGCGGAGGATATCGGCGATCCCGATGTTTACCTGAGCGAGCTTGAAGAGATGGACTTTTGGTTTCCAATTCCGGATGGATTTTTAAACACAAAGAACTCTGGAAAACAATACGTTTCAAAGATAAACCCCTATGATACGCCTGAAATATGGGTAAATCTTGATATTGAAGAAATGTTTGAGGTATCCCAAATTCCACAAGAATCCGTTAAATCCCTTTCGACTGACGATCTTATCCTTACCTGTATGAATTACAATTTTTTTAGCGATATGTACTTTTTTAACACCATCAAAGAGGGGTTTGAAAATGTGGCGTCCTCTTACAATGGCCTGCAGGAGCTGTCTTTACGGGCGGACAGCGGCAGCCGTCTGATAGACCTGTATAAATCCATTGATTTTGACAGGTTGCTTACCAACGACCGTTCAAGCACGATCCGCTTTCAGTACTTGGAAATGGTCCTTGCGCAGGATAGCGTTTTGGATACGCTTACGGCTCAGGAAAGCCGCGAGCTGGCGGTTGAGTGTTATAATAAAGTCGTACAAATAGCTGAAGGGCCCCCGGATACCTATACCATCTCAACGACCCTCTTTTTGGGACTGAACTGCTTATATAGGCATGACAGTGGCTTTGCGCAAATTATAGATGGTTCAGCAGCGGTAAAGACATATATCGAGACTGGAAGGCTCAATCTGGACGACGTAAGCGACGCCACATTGGGAGATATAGTCTCATATTTTAAAGCCGAGTATTTGGGGGGTGAGCTGTAATGAAGCAGTCAAGATATAGTGGCATTCGCCTGCTCTGCCTGGCTTTATAAGTTATATTCCTTACAGCGCTTTTAATGGCCTGCAGCGCGAACCCCGTAATGAACAATTCCCAAATGAAGAATTTCGTTTACAATAATTTTGGAATAACCGTAAAAATCAGGATAGTTGCTCTGTCCAATGGCGCCGTTGCGTATGAATGGGTCTCCGGCGAGCTTTCAAGCAAAGATAAGACAAAAATTAATAATAGCGCGAAAAGCAAATTCCAAGTAACAGTTTTAAGAGACCCAACGGTCAAATATAATTGCCACTCCTATGCCTGGTACAGCAATAGTTTAAGCAACAGATACTGGATTGACAATCCCGCGAAGTTTCGAAAGAACTGGATAACCTCTGTCAGGGCGTCGAATACGATCCCAGCGTCCGTACAAAATGGAGATAGGGTTGATTATTATATTTCCAACAACAACCGACCGCATTCCGCAGTGGTATACAATAAGGCGTCTGGGCTGTTCGTATCCAAGTGGGGATTAGGGGGCCTTTATGTCCATAAACCTACGAAAACACCATATAATGGAGGGGACGTGATTACAAGGGAATTCGGCTATTACAGACCATAATCAGGCGTATGTGCTTTCCAGGGCGTCAAAAGGACCGCCTTAGCCACTTACTTTCCCCATGACTCCCGGCATGCCTCGTTCCCGCTCAGACCGTGCTCAAGATGCGATTTCGGCCGCTCGTGTCGTTAAAAAGACCGCGGATTTTGGCCGCGCGCTCTAGCCTAGTGCGGTGAAACGCGGCTTTACAATAGTTTTTTTGACAGGCTGCGCCGCCAGATGCTCATCTAAGGGTTAAGGCATAAACAAAATGCAGGTGCAATGCGTTATGTCATCCTATCAATGTAAAAATTGTAGGAAATAAAATCCGTTAATTGCTGATTCGGATGGGAATGCGGCCTGCGCCACCGATCGTCCAGTGATTCCACCGTCCCGTCGTACCTTGACAGCCATAAGTAAATGGTTGAACGCGCAAGGTTATACTTCTGCGACGCCCTGGAGATGACGTATTTCAGAGCGTAGCGTATTATGGTGTCTTGTGTTACTCTTGCCATGAGACTTCATCTTTTTTATTCCTACTGTCCATTATTTATTGTAGTCCTACACAAGTATATATCACTTTGGCACATATAACCGTTGACAGTTTTATTATTGCTCGATATACTAATTAATAGCGCATTATTATATCAGTGAGGTAAGACGGATTAAAAATGGAAGACGACAGTAGCGACTGTTACCGAAGTAGTCTTGACACTATATGCATACATAAGAGCAGAGCCTATGCGTATTATAAGCATAACGGCTGTGTTCTTATTTGCGCCTAAAATTTTTATTATTTGAATTGGGGGCGATAATTTGTGGACGATAACCCGGTAATAGGGCAATTAATTCTACAGCTTGTTTTAATACTCTTAAACGCTTTTTTTGCATCAGCGGAGATAGCCGTTATTTCGCTGAACGAAGGCAAGCTCCGCCGGCAGGTAGCCGATGGCGATAAGCTTGCTCAAAAAATGCTTAGAATGATAGAAGAGCCGACAGGGTTCCTTTCCACCATACAAATAGGCATAACCCTGGCAGGTTTTTTAGGGTCAGCCTTTGCTGCGGATAACTTTTCAGACCTTATAGTCAGATGGCTGGTTAACACAGTAGGAATTACAAGCGTGTCAGAAGCATCGCTCAATACTATAGCGGTAATCCTAATTACGCTTATACTTTCGTTCCTTATGCTTGTTCTCGGAGAGCTCGTGCCAAAGCGCATAGCCATGAGAAAGCCGGAAAAGGTAGCCCGCCTATCGTGCCGCATAATAACTTTATCGAAGATAATGAGGCCCTTAATCTGGCTGTTGTCCATCTGTACAAACGGTATCCTCAGGCTTTTTCGAATCAATCCTCATGAAACGGATGAGGCGGTTTCCGAAGCTGAAATACGTATGATGGTTGATATGGGCAATGAAAGCGGAGCAATAGAAACAAACGAAAAAGAGCTCATAAACAATATATTCGAATTTAACGATATAACAGCGCAGGACGTAATGATACACCGCACCGATATGGTGGTATTATGGACGGATTCTACGCACGATGAAATAATAAATACGATAAGGGAAAGCGGGCTGTCGCGCTTCCCAGTGTGCGGCGAGGACGTCGATGATATAGTGGGAATACTTCGTGCTCGCGAATACCTTTTGGATATGACCGAATCCTTGTCAAAGCCAATAATCGGGGCTTTAACGCCCGCATACTTTGTTCCGGACAGCGTAAAAGCCGACGTGCTGTTCCGCGATATGCAAGAAAATAAAGTTCATATGGCCATTGTTGTTGACGAATATGGCGGAACATGCGGTTTGATTACAATGGAGGATCTAATAGAGGAGATTGTAGGCAATATCTATGATGAATCCGATCCACAGGACGAACAAGGGATTACTAAGATTGAAGACAATCTCTGGAAGATAGCAGGTGGCACTGAACTGGTTGAAATTGTTGAAGCCCTGGGATTGAAATGGAAGCCCGATGAAGAGGACGAGTATGAAACGCTCGGTGGCCTCGTGTTCAGCTGTCTTAACCAGATACCTCC
>URFJ01000119.1 GCA_900547135.1 uncultured Eubacteriales bacterium
TGGTATTTCCTCATTATCTGAGAGCATGGGAACGTCTGCTTCCTCATCCGTATCAGCTCCCAATGCGTTACCGTTTATATCCGCTGGACGCTGAGCCAGAGCACAGGCAGTCACTAATATGGATAGGCTGACCACAGCTATTCCTATTGTTATGATTCTAAATGTAAGCCTGTTTTTCTTGTTCATAATAATTTCCTTTCAATTATCGCATTTTATAAAATTCTAAATACCCTTCGGAATCCGAAGAGCTAGTGAGCAAAAGATCGGAAAGCGCGTGATGCTTTCTCGGGTTTGAATGCGACGAAACAAAATACTCAGTATGTCCTAAATATGTTCCACGGCAGCATATATACAATGCATGTTTGGCCGATTTATCTGGATAAAGTACTTGCACTACATCGCCCCCCTCAAATGGTATACGCATATTGTCCCATATCTCCCCAGGATTTGAGCTGGCTATAATATTTCGTATTGGAACTATTTCAATGGACACGGACGGCCATGACATGAATTCCCAATAATATTTAAAGGCTCTTGCATTAATCCAGGGACTGCTTGCTCCATATCCTAAGAAACCGCCGACCGTTGAAAGCTCCCATGAATGGTTTAGTTCGTTCTCATTATTTAAACTTGGCCATGGATAATCATTATTCTTTTTATAGATATACCATTGGTTTTGAAAATGGATTCCACTGGCCAGCATGCATTGTGATACATAGTTTTGACAATCGTTTGGGAATGCAGGATAAGTGGTTATATGCGTTTGAGTCATAGAATGAGCATAATATTTTGCCATTGTCAAGGAAAAACTTCTAGGTTCAAAAATCCACTCATCGTTGTTCGTCCGATTGTAGCTATACTGTATCACATTTGCGCCAGCCTGGCAACTCCCGCCCGACACCACTACTGTTTTATCAAAGTCGCTGGGTTTGCTAACCATGCGGTATGTAACCCTGTCCGTGTTGAAGTATACTTTGAACTTGCTGCCCGTTGCGCTTTTATTTGCCGATATTACTATATTAGCGTCATTGCTTGCGCTGTTGCCAGAAACGTTAAGCGCGTATGACTGATTGCTCATAGGGATTATATTGCATTCCCCGTTTTCTGTTGATATTAGCTTCCATCTCTGGGATGTCGCTCCCGTATACTTTGCCTGGTTTACGTTTGTGCCCGAAACGGTAAGATACTGGCCGCTGTTCTTGTTTTTTATGTAATATTCCTTGTTATAGTCCAAAAACAGAGCCGGCCTGTTTGATGGCGGGTCTGGAGTTATGGGCGTAGGCGTAGGGACGGCTCCGCCTCCGGTATAGCTAATTTTCAGTTGAGGTCGTTTTGCCGCTGTGGCAAAGTCGGCGGAATAGACGGTGTTAAAGTCGTTTATTGTTTCGTTTTGATATTGAACCATGATCCCATAGTTTCTATTTTTGCCCGTCGTGCTTCCACTATACCAGCCCTTTACTGTCGACTTCATATCTATGTTGTATCTGGTCAATCCGTTGTGGCCGATATTCGATTGAATAGTGCTCGACGCAGCGGGTTTATTGGCCCATGTTATAGTTTGCGAGCTCCAATCCGCGTCAACCCTATACGCCTTAAGACTATTTCCCGTTGATGTCCCGCTGGTAACATAAAAGGTTTGGGTGGCCGAATTTATAGTAGCTCCAGACGGGATTGTAGGCTTGGTCTTGAACTTTTGATAGAATTTTCTTGTTTTCCCGTTGCGATTTCCCGCGTACAGCCTGTCCAGCGTATGCGTTATTACGCCGCTGCCCTTCTCCACCAAACAGTGCAAATCCGAACACCTTGTTTTTTGTTAAGCATGTGTTAGGATTTGTCATAGAATTACCGGGGAAGATGTAATGCCTCCGCCAATACAATTCAAATCCGGCCCCGCAATTCATCTTCATAAACGGCGTGTTCGGTTGCGTCTTTAATCGGTAAGATGCAAAAAAGCCCCATGCTGGCCTTCACGGGCTAGCATGGGGCTTTTGCTTTGTAGGAAGGGTTTAGCGGTCGGCTATATGAAGTTCCTGCATGGTGGACTCGAACCAACGCACAATACCCTAATTTTCTAGCCAAATTAATAAAATGTTGTCGGTATGAGCGAAAACAAAAAAGTATTGCAAATTATTATTTGCTGCTGTAAGCTAAAGCTGAATGGAGGGATGTTACATGAAAAAAATATATGCTTTGCTATTATGTTTTTGTATGCTAGTTTCTTTTACAGCCTGCACAAAGAACTCAATCACTTCAAAAATTGAAATACCGGATGCTACGCCAATGGTATTGGACAAAACTTACACAATAAAGGATTTAAGCTATAAAATTTCTTCATCATTAGATAGAAACGTCGACGATTCGGGCGATTGTTCATACGGAACGGATGAAGGATATATAATTGTAAGTATCATGGAGTACCGTAACGATATTGTCCTTGATATAAATGATAAAGAAAAAGCAAAAGGAATGCTTCAGGCTTTTATTGATTTTTATCAACCTGTAATCAAAACTATTGATTTTGATATAACGGTTTCTAATAGGCCTGCAGTATTGTTTACAGGTGTCTATGATGATAAGGAAAGTATAAATTTGTATATAGCCGATAAATCAAGGTTGTACCTTTTGTATGTACGAGAGCCTTCAACCAGCGATGGGACTTTGAGGGCAACATTTCTAGACGTTATTGATAGCATTAAAATAAAATAGCGTTAAGACGTAAAGCCGCCTAATTGACAGACAGCTTTTTGTCTAAAATATAAGAGAGTGGACCCCATATCACATGGGGCCCATACTAACGTTACATTTATTCTGTTCCATTAGGTATATAGACATAGCTGTAAAAATCAAAGCAAGCTTGTATAACCTCAGACATCTCCACTTCAAATTCAGGATAAAGCTCTGAAATTAGATAGCTGCGCCTTAGGAAATACCGATATACAGTGTCAAATTCTTCATAATTAATTGTTTGCTTGTCAAGCAAGTCAAGCATGTCTATCATGTTCTGCATGTTTTCATTCAAGTCCGTGGTAAGCGCATTGAATTCCTTGCCGTTAGAATACTTTCTAAATATCTCTCCCGCCTCTAAGTCTATTTCATCCTTGAATTTTTCAAGCTCCGTATGACTGTTAATCCAATCTTCTATCTCTGCTTTTTCTTCTAAAGTCATGACAGGAATTGGGTCATGGTCCTGAGCAAAAAACTCATCTCTTTCCCTCTTTATATCTTCAAGGTTTGTATATTCAGCGTTTGCATTAATAAACCAGTCTCCGATTCTCAGCGGCAAGCCAGAACCATTAAGCTCAAGAGGAACACCTTCCTGCGGGTTCTCCTTAAGCCAATTTATAAACTCTTGATCTGCCTGATTAAGGAAGTCTATACTTTTTATGAATTCATATCCTCCGTCTTCTGTGGGCACCTGCATACCTGAGGCCCTACCCACAAATTCGTCGATTCTTTGAGAAAGGGCGGCAGGACTAGAACTTAGCAGCGAAAAGTCGTTTACTATTGTTTCAGATGCATCTGCATAAGGCTCTGCTACTACTTCTTCTTTGCCCTCAAATCGGCTAAACCTATAAAATCCCAGCCCACCAGACACGTATAACACTATTTCTCCAAGAGGTTTAATAACATTTCCATAACGACTAACATACGTAACGAGAAAATCCCGCGTATTATTATAAGTGCAATAACCCACAATATACATTGTGTTCATTGCATAGGGATAAGGAAATCCCCAAGTATCAAATTCTATATCTATATCATTCACAATGGTAATTGCATCGCCTATTGTAAATGGACAGTCTTTAATAAAGTTGTCATAATCCTCCGTTAAATAATAGGAATGATAATATCTCGAATATGTTCTGCTATCACGGGAACCCCAAAAAGCGCTGAATGCCACTGGATTAAACCATGGACATAAGGTATCTATAAGGAAATCTCCCAAACTTATTTCAAACAAGGATAATAGATCAAACTGCCAGTATTTATGGGCATTTGATCGGCTTAAGTTGCTTGGGCTGCCATATGATTTCTTGTATATATTCCACTTCTCAGTATAAGGAACTCCTTGGGCCTGTAGGCATTGTGACACAAAATTCGTACTGTCATCTTTCATATCAGGATAAGTTGCATAGGTTTTGTTAAGCATGTTTTTTGCATAACGTGTACCTAAATATACCTGAGTTTTAACAGGTATAAATAGCCATTCGTCATTTGCCGACCGATTATAATCATACTGTATAACGTTAGCGTCCGTTTGCAAACCTGCTCCCTTGACAACAACAGCTTTATTGAAACCAGTGGTTTTACTCAATATTCTATGCGACATAAGGTCGGTGTTAAAGTAGATTTTAAATTTGCTTCCGGTTGCAGTTTTACTTTTGCTAATAAAAATGTTAGCATCATTATTGGCACTGCTATCGAAAACACTTAGCGCATAGGATTGATTGCTCATAGGGATTATGTTGCATTCTCCGTTACCGATAGAAACCATCTTCCATCTTTGAGCAGATGAGCCTTTATATTTTCCCTGTTGTACATTTAGACCAGACACTGTTAAGTATTGCCCGCTATTTTTATTCTTAATGTAGTATTCTTTATTATAGCTCAACAATGTTGATGGTCCATTAGAAGGAGGATCTGACTCCGGCGGATTTGGCGTAGGTGTCGGAGACGAACCGGTATAGCTAATTTTCAGTTGAGGGCGTTTGGCCGCTGTGGCGAAGTCGGCGGAATAGACGGTGTTAAAGTCGTTTATTGTTTCGTTTTGATATTGAACCATGATCCCATAGTTTCTATTTTTGCCCGTCGTGCTTCCACTATACCAGCCCTTTACTGTCGACTTCATATCTATGTTGTATCTGGTCAATCCGTTGTGGCCGATATTCGATTGAATAGTGCTCGACGCAGCGGGTTTATTGGCCCATGTTATAGTTTTTGAGTTCCAATCAGCGTCAACCCTATACGCTTTAAGACTATTTCCCGTGGATGTCCCGCTGGTAACATAAAAGGTTTGGGTGGCCGAACTTATAGTAGCTCCAGACGGGATTGTCGGCATAGTCTTGAACTTTTGATAGAACTTTCTTTTCTTCCCGTTGCGTTTTCCCGCGTACAGCCTGTCCAGCGTATGCGTTATTACGCCGCTGCCCTTCTCCACCGAGTTGTCAATCCCGTTTGCCTGATCCGTACCCGCGCTAACATCCGGGTCTATTGTAATTGGATACACCCTTGCCTCATCGTTGAGCCATTCCGCGTCAGGCGTCAGCGTCACGGTATACGACCCGTTCCCATTGTCCTTAAGGTCCAGCTCTATGTCCTCGGACAGCTCGTCTGCCGAATCATACATATACGGCGCCCATATGGTGAATATAACGTCCGTACCGTCGCTGAATACTATCTCGCCCGAGTCATTTATACTTGCATCTAGGCCCTCTGCAGTAATATCCATTATGTACGACACTATGCTCTGCGGGCTTTCCAGGATTATCGCTTCCTTTACCCTGCCTGGGAGCACCGTGTATTCTACGTCCACGCCGTCTCCAGCCGCGTTTTCATACGTAAGCTGGCCCGCGTTTGGCGCAAGCATAAG
>URFJ01000120.1 GCA_900547135.1 uncultured Eubacteriales bacterium
AACAGCTTTTTCCGCAGCATTTCCCGGCTGGTAATGCAGAGGGTATTATCATCGACCAGATAGCCTTTTGCATTTTCAAAGGTCGTGGAGAGCTGTTCGTCCAAATCGTTGCGGTCTGTAAGCAGGATGACAGTCGGCTTGTTCATCTCTACCGAAGTTGTAATCCGGCGCGTAAGGAACAGCATTGTATAAGACTTACCGCAGCCCGTAGCGCCCCAATAGGTGCCGCCTTTTCCGCTACCATCCCTATGAGCTTTCAGGATGCTGGCAAACAGTTCTTCCGTGCCGTAGTATTGATAATATTTCGGCAGGATAACCAGATTCGTGCTGCTGTTATCGGGGAAATAAATGTAGTCATGGAGTACACGCAGCAGCGTAGCCGGGGCAAACAATCCGGCAATCAGCGTATGCGTTAGAACAATTCCCTGTGCATCAGCGGCATAATCTTTCCCATCCGTAGATTTCCAGACAAAATAGAACTCATAGTCACTGAACAGGGAGCCATATTTTGTATTAGCGCCATCACTGATAACATTGATAAAATCGAACCTCATAAGGTCGGGAATATCCTTGCAGTAGCGCACATGAGTCTGTGTATATGCGTCCGCAATGGAAACATCTTCATCGGCAGGATTCTTTAATTCAAAGACCGATACGGGGATACCATTGATAAAAAGCACAATATCAGGAATGCGTTTTTTATAGCCGTCCACCTCAAACTGGTTTACGGCACGGAAGATATTGTTGCTGCAATGTCCATCTTCCATATCAAAAAACTCAATAAAAAGCGTTGTATCATCGTCACGATGCAGCGTATAGCCACGCATAAGGCGCGTATATGCCGTTTTCATGTTGTTATAAAGTGACTGGTGTTCACCACCAACAACATACCCGGCAATACGGCCAAGCTCGTCCGGGCTGAAAATGCCATAACGAGCAGTAAGATACTGCTGCAAATCATCCTTGAGCAATATCTCGTCATTCTTTCGATGGATGTCATAGCCGCCAGTATACTGCCAGCCCTGATTTTGCAACAATTCCAGAACAGCTTTTTCATAATCGCATTCGTGATATTTGCAATTTACCGTCACATCTATTCACCTTCTTGCAAAGCGCCTCTAACTAATATCGGGCACATATTCTTATTGACGTTGTCAATGAATTCCTGATAATTTTTTATATTATCACGAATAGTCTTATAAACCAAAACATATTTCCGTTGGATTTCAATACTAGGGACAGTTAGTTCAATATCACAAAACACATCCCAATCTAGATTAGCCCGGACAGTTCCATCACTTAAGAATGCCCCATATCTATCCATCTCGCTTGATTTAAACATCATAAACAAAAATTCAGGCAATATTTTGTCAGATATAATGTCAAACGTTATATATGCAGGGGATACCAGTGCATCAAAATCTTTATCGTACAACCCTAATCGAATGCACACATCTCGTCCAGTTTGCATACCACTAAAAACAAAACGTCCTTTTGTCGCCACTTTATATTTACATTTATCTACTTTGGTAATAGATGCAACTGTCGGCATAAATTCTTTGTCTTTGTTCAAACCATAAAATGGGAGGTCACGACCATCTGCATTTGTTTGGTTATTTAAGCGTATTAAATTTCCTATTTTAACTTTTGTCAATGGCATATCCGATTTCCTCCATAGCCTTTGCCAATGCGAATTGTCCCTCTTTCATTTTCTGCGATAATTGTGTTAGCTCTTTTTGTAGGGAAAGCATTTCCTTTTGATAATCTATATCGTTATCAGAGTTTACAAACTTAATATATTTTGACGGTGACAAAGCATAATTTTTCTTTTTGATTTCCTGAATCGTTGCTGAATAGCAAAATTCCGGAATATTATGGTAATATGTTCTATAGTCCTCGGACTGCCATGCAAAAACTGTGTTGATGATTCTTTCTTTGCTTTCTTCGGGGAGAAGTGTAAAGCCGTCATCGTTTGCACCATTGTCGCCCATTTCACGTGCATCAATAAACAGAATTTCATTCTCACGGTTTCGCAGCATGACTTCTGTACCGTTGCGCCGAACTTTCTTAGCCTTTTTATGGTTGCCACATAGCCAGAGCGTTACTGAAATATCTGTCGCATAGAACATATCCCTCGGCAGCACAATAATTGCCTCAACCTTATTATCCTGAATCAGTTTCTTGCGAATTTCATATTCTGCCTCGCCCTCAACGCCAGCGTTTAAGGCTCCATTTGCCAGCAGGAACGCAGC
The DNA here is from genome assembly GCA_900547135.1 of uncultured Eubacteriales bacterium. Classification (GTDB taxonomy): domain Bacteria; phylum Bacillota; class Clostridia; order Christensenellales; family CAG-138; genus UMGS946. Next base: position 2,253 of record URFJ01000120.1, read on the forward strand.
CGTTCCGTCATAAGACAGATGGGAAAGCATGTGCAGAATCCATGCGTAGTTTGCATTACCAACGGGCGGCGTTGCATAGCCTTTCCAGCGGTCATCTTCTGTCAACTGCTTTTCTGTGCGCCACGCTTTCAAATTGAATGGAGGATTTGCCAGAATATAATCTGCCAACAGCTTCGGATGCAGGTCGTGCAGGAACGAGTCAGCGTTTTCCTCCCCCAAGTCACAGCTCAAACCACGAATTGCCAGATTCATGCGGGCTAGACGGTAGGACTTCGGGCTGTTTTCCTGTCCGTAAATCGTGATTTCTTTACGGTTTCCCTGATGAGCATCCACAAATTTTGCAGACTGAACAAACATACCGCCGGAACCACAGCAAGGGTCATATACAGACCCCTGAGATGGCTGGATAATCCGGGTCATCAAATCGACAATGTTACCCGGCGTGTAAAATTCGCCTTTCTCCGACTTTGCCGCAATGCAGAATTTCCGCAAGAAATATTCATACACGCGGCCAATCACATCGTCGGTCTGCGTGAGGGAATACTGCATCTTATTGATTTCATCCAGCAGGGAAGAAAACTTCGATGGTTCAATATGCAGGTCGGCATAATAGCCAATCGGCAACGCGCCTTTTAAAGCGGGGTTGTTTTTCTCCATATTGGTATAAGCAGTATCTATTATCTGATAAATGTCGTTTTTCTTGGAATGAGCATTTATGTACGGCCAGCGTTCTTTCGCGCCCAAATAAAAGACATTATCGCGGGAATAGAATTTCGGATTGTCAACGAAAATCTTGGTATCCTCGTTTTCCATCAGCTTTTCACGCTGGATTTGGTATTTGTCATAAGCAAAGCGCAGAAACAGCAATCCCAGCACTACATTCACATAATCAGTGGCCGCCACGCTGCCGCGCAGCTTGTTACAGGCTGCCCAAAGGCTCGCCTCCAAAGGAACCTGTTTCTTCTCTTTTTTAGCCATTATCAATCTTCTCCTGATTCATCTACTTCATCTGCTGGCATATCCCACCACTTCATCCGCAGTTTTGGATAGCTACTAACGGGTTTATCTTCAATCTCGTCTGCGGTCAACTCCAATTCAGATTGCAGCATGTCCCGTGCCTTACCATAGAAATCCTTTGCCACATTATCATTTGTAGCCCGTGGCGACTCATAAGGTGCATAGTCTTGGAGTGGACTTGCCAACGCCCATAGAACGCTTTCAATGCTGATTTCAAAATTTTCTGATGACACAAGTCGCTCAATCGTACCATAGGCGTTGCCGGATGGTAGCATGCAAATATCCATACAGAAATAGCATTTATTCATCGCACCGTATATACTGCGGGCCACACGATTATAGCGTCTGGCATATACGTCAACAATCGTTCCGTATAAAATACGGCCACGGAATAACTCCCACGAGACGTTCTTTCTTAACCCGTCCTGTAATTTCTCTTTGAGATTACATTCAAGCGATTCCACTTCCTGCACATAATCTACACGCGGCACATTATAATAGACCCGCGCAAATGCAAGAAGTAACTCTTTAAAAGGCACAATATTTAAAAGTGCAGGTATAAAAATTGCGTTGTCAGGCTCGTGCGTTACATCCCTTGACCAGTTATCAAAAGTCGGCTCCTGCTTTTGCGGCTCCACTTTATACGGGCGCAATCCGTGACAGCGCGTTATATACTGATTCCACAACAACGGGTATGCTGTCTGCATTCTCTGGCGTACATTATCGGGAACTGCTCGGTTTGCTCCATCCTCTGCAACAAAAACGTCCTTTCCTCTATCCTTTAGCAAACTGAAATTGTAATCTTTATTGCAGGTGCTTAATGTGTTGTCATAGGCCTGTCGCAATATTCTGTCAAGAAGTTTGCGTACATAAATAGAATCCGCAAGAATCTCCGTATTTGGGAAATAAGTTGAAGCTACACGCTTGGCCGTATTATCACTGTCAATGTCAATCAGCACACGCTCCGGCTTGACCTGCATATGCTGCACAAAGTAGTCAAAGCCCTCGCGCTCTTTTTTATCTCCCGTACACAGAATCATCTCCATCAGAGAAATGTTCTCCACGTTAATGCACAGGCAGTATTTTTTCCCATGAAAGAATTTTTGGGTATATAGGGCAATCGTTCTGGCCCCGTGCCAGCGCCGATTCAAATATTTTTGCTCAATGGCATCGTTCACATACTTCGTCAGGGAAGAAGTGCTAAGTCCCGTTTCCTGTACAGCTCTTCCCGTATAGCCGTATTGCAATGCGTATGCAGCTACTGCGTCCAAGAAACGTTTTGTATAGCGCAGTTGACTGTCAATCTCCGGGGTCTCCGCAAAGAAGCGTTTGCCGCAAGCCTTGCATTTATAGCGCTGGCGGAAAAGCACAATTTCCCGTATTCTGTCTTTGAATTTTATGTAGTTTCCAAAAACATCGTACTTGCCGTCCTTGATGTCTTTGATTTTCTTTGGAGGCTTCTGTTCATCATACCCCAATTCGTCCGTTGGGTTTCCTGCGCTATCTAACAACGCGGTTTGGCACTTAGGACATTTTGACGGCAATCCTGTCGGCTTAATCCAAATAAAATTCTTATATGATGGATAACGAGCATCCGCGTCAATCGTCTTATACCCTTTTAATGCAATGTCCTCCCGTTCCATATTTCTTTCTCCCGTGTCGAATATAAATATAATTAAATATATTATACATAATTTTTGAACAGCTGTCACTATTCTAGGAAAATAAATTAAACCTGCACTTTCAATTTTGTGTGTTCAATATCAAATATGGGGCCGCTGGGGATTATACCAAAAGTGCTTGCATATTGCTGCGATATGGGTATAGTTATAAGTATCAAATCAATCGAACCCCAGAGGTGATATAAATGCAGGTTTATGGGTACTGCCGGATTTCCACGCCAACGCAAAGTATAGACCGACAAATCCGAAACATTAAGACGGCATTTCCAGACGCGCACATTGTGCAGGAGGTTTATACGGGTACTAAGTATCAAGGCCGCAAAGAATTAGACAAACTGCTGCGCATCGTGCAGCCGGGGGATACTATCGTGTTTGACAGCGTTTCCCGGATGAGCCGCAGCGCAGACGAGGGCTGCCAACTGTATGAGGAGCTATTTGACCGAAATATTCAACTACGCTTTCTGAAAGAGCCACACATCAACACGGAAACCTACCGGGAAACTATACAGCGGCAAATCCATGCCCAGTTCGAGACGGGGAACGTTGCAACCGATAGTTTCGTTTCTGCGGTTATTGACGCTTTAAATCAGTACACTGTTGCTCTGGCAAAGGAACAAATCAAGCTGGCATT
>URFJ01000121.1 GCA_900547135.1 uncultured Eubacteriales bacterium
GATAAGCGGAGGTGACATCGGTCACGTCGCCGTTTCCAATCACCGGAATCCTGACGGCTTTCTTCACAGCGGCAACGCCACGCTCATGATCGGCGTTACGGACGACCGCCTGAACAAGGCCCTTGATATAATCAGGCTGAATTCGGGCACATGCAAGAATCAAATAATAATGCCGTCGGCATATCCAAGCGCGGACTTTTCAGACTTTGAGAGCGAGAGGATCCAGGTAACGCTGGGCGGCGCTACGGTGTTTGTTATAAACGTGCAGGATTACCGCAAGTTCTAGTTTAGGTTCATTTGATGCGTGCCGTGGGGGATTCACAAAAATATATATTATTTAAAAAGTGTTGACAGCGCGGCGGCGCGGTGGTTATATATGTCAAATGCTTTTAATGGAGGCGTTTATGAAACTTATATTTGCGATTGTTCAAAACGACGATGTGCGCAAGCTTATGCGCGAGCTTGTCAAAAACGAGATAAGCGTTACAAGGATCGCCAGCACCGGCGGCTTCCTTCACGGGGGCAACGCAACGCTGATGATAGGCATCGACGACGAAAAGCTTGATACCGCGCTGGAGGTTATAAAATCATGCTCGAGTTCGCGCAAGGAATACATGGTTATCCCCTCTGCGTACCCGGGAGCGGGCTTCGCGGACACGACCAGCGCGCCTGTACCCGTAACGCTTGGCGGCGCAACCGTGTTCGTGCTCGATGTACAGAACTTCTACAAGTTCTAGCATGGATGCGCGTGTAGGTATTGCGCGGGGGGGCCTTTTCAGAGGCATACGCGCCGGAATGTATTCCCATGCGTATATGGTGTCGTGTCCGGACGCGTCGCGCGCCAGGGAGCTTATAGAGCGTGCGGCCGCGCTTTTGTGCCTTGGCAGTGAAGACGCGGATATAGGCTCGCATCCGGATTATCTTCGCTATGACGGGGCGCAGGCGTCAAAAGGTGATATGCGCCAAATGCTTGAGGAGCTAAGGCTCCTCCCGTTTTCGCGCTCAGTGCGTGTGGTTTTTATTGAAAACGCGCATTATCTTGATGAGCAGAAGCAGAACATGATTTTAAAGACGCTTGAGGAGCCTCCCGAAGGCACTGTATTCTTCCTTGCGGGCGTAGAATCAGGACTGTTGCCCACGGTGCGTTCACGCTGCACCGCCGTGCGCGTGCCTCTTATGACGCAAGAATCGATAGAGGAGCGGCTTGAGGGGGGCGGGCTTAACCCATCCCAGGCGCGGCGAATCGCCGGCGCGTGCGGCGGCTCCCTTGACGCGGCGCTTAGCATGGCGGACGGCGGCAGCGCTCAGGAGGTATGCGACAGCGCGCTTAACATGCTGTTTTGCGCGCTGGACGCGTCGCCTTCGTTCAGCGTCCCAAAGGGCTGGAGTGCCCAGGCGGGCCGCGCGGCGGCCAGGCAGGCGGTTGAGTTCATGCTCGAGTTTATGCGGCAAACGCTTGCGGCGTACATTAATGGCGCTGGCACGGAAGCGGGCAAGTATGCCAAAAAGCTGAGCATTGGCCAGATAAGCCGGATAATAGACGTCCTGTGCGGCGCTAAGCGCAGGCTTGCTACCAACACGCCCGCAGGCAGTGTGTTCGGCTGGCTGGCGGCCGCGATAACAGAGATAGCGGTTTTGGGGGATCCGTCATAATGTGATTTGCATGTGCGTAAAAGTTTAAATATATGCGCCCACATGGACTGCGATGGTGGCTTGCTGGTCACCGTTTTTACATTTCAATATATTTCAACCCGTGCAACGCGGGACGCGACGAACGAACATTTTACCAAGTCCAAAAGATACTAAAAGTTTCAATCCACGCACCCACACGGCATGCGACTGCTTGATGGGGGCGCACGGTTAGGGCGATCGTATATTTCAATCCACGCACCCACACGGCATGCGACCTGTAACTATCGGTGTCATTATATTACCTCCTTAATTTCAATCCACGCACCCACACGGCATGCGACTGCAAAAACCTGAAAGAATATTCGGAATAATTCGATATAAATGCATATTATTTCACTTTAAACTGAGTAACATGGCCGCCGGCACGGTACATCGCGCATATTTAGGAATAAACGCGGTGCGAATCTCTGCCGTATTATATGGCTGCTTGGCATACGCAGGGGAATGGCGTCTATAGCCCGCATCAATATGCATTGTTTTCCTCTCCACGTCACTGCGCTATGGATAACCCGGCGTTTGATCGGGAGCTTCCAGCCCAATACCGCTGAAAGGCCAATTAAGACATGCGGGAATGATGCCCATAGCATCCAGCAACCATGCCAATGCATGCCCCAATCCAGGTCTGCCCACGGGTTAGCACACTATAAACCCAGCGCATTATCAGGAGCTTTCAGTCCAGCCATTTAAAGTCCGGTGCGGGTGCGTAATGGCGCTAAATGGAATGCCTTCTAAACCAACCCTACAACTATGCCTACTATTGCCGCAGCGCCGATAAACACGATTGGGTGCAGCTTTTTCAGCGGCTTTATGTTGCTTAATACCAAGAGCGCGGCGAACATTACTACCCACCGCCAATTGATGGAAGCGATCAGGCCGCCGACGCCGACGGCGGCGCCCGTAAACAGCGCAACCCTGATAACGGACCAGCCCGCAGCTCCGATAAGGCCGGCAACAGCGGGCCTTATGCAGGAGAAGGTGCTTTGCACAAGAGGGCTTGAATTGTATTTTTGCAAAAATCTGGCTATAAGCAGTATCACCAAAAACGATGGAAGCACCAGCGAAAACGTGGCGGTAAGCGCTCCGGCAACGCCGGCGGCTTCAAAGCCGGCATATGTTGCCATGTTTACCCCTATAGGGCCTGGCGTGGATTCGGAAACCGCTATCATGTCGGCCAGCATCTCCCGTGTAAGCCACGGGTATTTGTCAGCTATGTCCATCAGGAACGGAATGGTAGCCAGGCCGCCGCCTACAGCGAAGAGACCTATCTTGAAAAACTCGTAGAACAGCGTAAGATAGATCATGCCTTGGGGTCCTCCGTCCTGTTCTTTTTGCTAAATAGGCCCATCGTAAGCCCCAGTATGCCCGCCCCTAATACCACATACACGGGCGATGCGCCGAGAACAGCTACAATCACGAACGCGAAAACGCATAGAACAATGCCCAGCCAGTTTTTGATATTTTGGCGGGCAATGCGGATTACAGCGTTTACAATCAGCGCCGCGACCGCCACGCGAATGCCCGCAAAGGCGTTCTGCACGACCTCAATATGCGCAAAGTTGGACAGCAGGGCCGCAATTATGACGATTATGACAATCGACGGCGCTATGACGCCCGCCGTCGCCACGGCGGCGCCTAAAACCCCCCGCACCCTGCTTCCTACAAACGTGGCTGTGTTCACAGCTATAACACCAGGCGTACACTGGCCTATGGCAAAATAGTCCAAAAGCACCTCGCGCGTCGCCCATTTGTATCTGTCCACGCACTCGCGCTCCAGCATGGGCAGCATGGCGTACCCTCCGCCAAAGGTCAGCGCCCCAATGCGCGCAAAAGCTAGAAAAAGTGTGCTCAGCTTAGTCATAAATACCTCATATTGCCGCTGTTTGGCATCTTACCGCCTCAATGGAGCGAAATAAGAAAACGTTTTTTAAAAGCCATTATTCGGGCTGGCGATAATTCGCCGTTTTTACGGCACAAATGGATTTCCCGCGCAGTCAGGCATTGGATCAGCGCAGATAGCGCGGTGCGCGTATGTATTTAAACAAAAGCGGGCGTCCCCGTAATCGCTATGCTTAAAAATGCCAGAATATAATCAGCCCCGCCCGTTTAGCGCCTTTCCTCCGTACCGGTTTATTGCGTATATCAGAGGCATGCCAAAGCCGTAACAGGCAATGCACTGGCCGGCTCCCACATAGAGCGCGCACACCCAGTAGTCGGCCCACCCATATGCATAGCAGAAAACCGCGCCTAAGACCAGGGCGTTTATAACGACAGCGGGCATAGGCGCAAGCCACTTGCTTACGCCGCGTCTACCCATTAGATATACAATGTAGGCCGCAAGCAGGGAGGCTAGGCTGCCGAATATCACGTCTACCGGTATCGCTCCGGAGATGAGGTTGCCGATAAGGCAGCCAATAAACAGGCCAGGCACTGCCGAAGGCATGAAATACGGAAGTACACACATGGCCTCGGACAGCCGGACCTGCATCAGGCCGCTGCTAAACGGTATTACAAACGTAAGAGCGGCGTACAGCGCCGCGATCAGCGCGCTACGCACCATCCACGCGGTTTTGGAAATCATGGGGTTTTCAGAAATCGTGCGCCTAATTATTTTGACGCCAGAAAATCGTTTATCTTGCTGACTAGGCCGTCAACGTCAATGCCGTGTACTGAGCAGGCCTGCTCCAGGTTTTCGCCCGAAGCCATTGCACAGCCAAGGCAGTGCATGCCCGCGTCCATCAGTATATCGGCTATGCCGGCGTCGGTCATAAGGATCTGCTGTATTGTCATTTCCTTATTGATCATGTAAAAATTCCTCCGCTATAATTTAATTTGGTAATCCTGGTCTTATTGTACCCAGTTTTTACAGGCTGTCAAGCCAAACTAGGAACGCTTTTTTATTTTTGTATTTCAAACAGGGCGCAGCCGTTTTCCAGCGTTTTTTCAGCAGCCCTTTCGGAGTCCATGCCTCTGATCAGGGCAAGGCGCTCGGCCACGTATTTAACCAGCGACGGATCGTTGCGCCGGCCGCGAAACGGTGCGGGCGTCATATACGGGCAGTCGGTCTCGATCACTATGCGATCCATGGGCAGGCGGGCCGCGGTTTCTACCTGCCTTACGGCGTTTGCGAACGTAAGCGCGCCGCCAAACGCGATGTACAGGCCCATATCCAGGCATTCGCGGGCAATTTCGTAGCTGCCGGAAAAGCAGTGCATTACGCCCTTTAACCCCTGCCTGTGTGCCCTCAGTATATCCATGCAGTCCTGAAACGCCTCGCGTATGTGCAGTATCACCGGTACGCCGCATTCCTGAGCCAACTCAAGCTGGAGGGCGAACCACTTTTTCTGAATATCCCTGGGCGAAAAGTCATAGTGGTAGTCAAGGCCGATCTCGCCTATGGCCAGCACCTTTTCATGCTTAAGCTGGCCCCGTATAATATCCAGGTGCCCCTGCTCCATGCCGGCCGCCTCGTGCGGGTGCGTGCCCACAGCCGCGTATATGAATGGGTATTTTTCGGCTAAGGCGATTACCCCATAGGTCTCATTCACGTCGCATGCCACGTCCATCACAAGCTCGACCCCGCTGTCAGGCAGGGACGGGATAAGCGCAGCCCTGTCGGCGTCGAATTTTTTGTCCGTAAGGTGCGCGTGCGTATCAAAAAGCCTCATATCCTCACCCCATGTCATTTTTACTGTCAACATATAAGAGTATAGCGTTTCTAAACAGCGTTTACAAGGCATTGCCGCCTATTCACCTTCGACGTCGCGCTTGTTCAGCACGGTACATGTGGCTCCGCCCCAAGCCCGGCCAAAGGAGACTTTTTGTAAAAAGTCCCCT
>URFJ01000122.1 GCA_900547135.1 uncultured Eubacteriales bacterium
TGCGTTTATCCTTGCTCCGGCCGCGTTTGCGGCGGAACAAGCGGGTGACGCGGCGAATCCGGCCGCGTGCAGCCACATCTATAGCAGTAAGCCGGTTGCAACGGGAACTCTATATATGGACCAATCATCCACACAACATATTGTGACTCTATATAAAACTCTTGAATGCATCAGATGCGGATATCTAAATACCGAGTTTGGCGAACCGCGCAGTGAATACCATGAGCGGATGATGTACAGCGCGATTTGCGGCGGTACAACGCATTATTATAGATACAAGTGCAACCAATGCCGAAGGCTCATGGGCGAAACCACTGTGCCATGCCCGCGCCCTGGGAACTGCCCAGGATTGCCTTTATCCATGATATTGCTGCCAAAATAACATAGTAAGCGAAGTACTATTTCCGGCCGCCCTTTATAACTATGAAAGGAGAGCAACCATGACGTTTATAAAGCAGCTTCTCAGGTCGCCCGTAAGGACCGTGGCGTTTGCGCTTTTGCTTGCCCTGTCGGGCGCAATGCTATGCATTGGGGTTAACGCATATGTTGGCGTTAATGAGCAGGTAGCGGCGCTGAATGAAACCTATACGACTATAGCTGTTCCGGATTATAGAATGACGGAATATAGTATTACCAATTATGGACTAACGGTAGAGTCCTTTGAAGAGTCCTTACAGGAATACTTAAACGCGGTTTCCGAACGCAGGCGGTTAATAATGGGGGCAAAGGAGGCCGCCGTGACTTCTGATTTTATAGACGAGATTGAGCGAAGGGATATCTTTTCGGCCTATATACCGGGCAGTAAACCCCTTATATCGAGCAGCGTTGATTGGGAAAAGTATAAAGCGGGCTTAGACAAGCCATATAACATTGCTGTTTTTTCCATAAATTGCGGTGAAATAAAGAATAACGAATATACCGTGAACAGTGTCGTCGATGAGAATGGAGAGGAGATTCCGTATACAGAGGTCAGTTATGAGATTAACGCCGAAGTAGAATCCTGTATACTGTTGCACGAGGATTATGATATCCCTGAGGAACTGTTAATTATCGGGGATATTGTTGACTATAATGGGGAAGTACCATTTAAGGAAGGGAAGCGATACCTGGTATGGGGCACATATAAAGGCCAGAGCATAGAGCAGACGGGGCCGGATTCGTGGGCAGTTATCGAAGAGTCAGATACCACACTGTCGCTTGGCGACCATCATGTATACAGTAGACAAATTACGGATATAGGCGACCTTGAAGAGCTGAATGGAAAACTATATTATCTAAATAAAATGCTGGATGGGTATCCCATATGCAAAGAGGTGCCCGAGGGCGTTGAAATTGAGGAATTTATATCCCGTGAGGACAACAAGGCCTGGCGTGACACGATTAATTATATGTGTGATATAACCCTGCATTCTATACCCGTGATTACAACAAACAGACTGGACAGCATACTGCTATTCAATAACCGTGAAGCATATATAATTGAAGGCAGGGCGTTTGATACCACAGAATACGCAAACGGCGAAAAGGTATGCATAGTGAATGCTGAGTATGCGGTTAAAAATGGGCTTGGTATAGGGGACAGAATAACATTTTTAACGTATAATACAGGTTACAGTATTTTTACGGAATTTCTTGGCAGCATTGAAGAGGAGAGGAATGTGCTGCAGGTAGAACCATATAACCCAGACGTGGAGCTGGGTGAAGCGGAGGAATACACAGTGGTGGGCATATACCGGTCGCCAGGGTTTATATATGGTAATTATTCGTTTTCGCCCAATACGATATTCATACCCGCCTCATCGACAGTACTGCCGCCGGAGCCGGAGAGCTATGGAATGGCTTACATGGATGTACTATACTCAATCGTGTTAAAAAACGGCATGGCGGATGCGTTTGAAGCGGAGCTGGAGGCGCAGGGCTATGGCGGATGTTTCCTATACTTTGATCAGGGATACGCGCAGGCGGCAGAGGGGATAGACGCCATGGTCTTAAACGCTAACAGGCTGATGCTGTTCAGCGCCGTATTGTTTTTGGCCGCGGCCGTGCTGTTCGCGTACCTGTATACGAGGTGGGCGGGGAGAACGGCCGGAATAATGCGGCTTATAGGAGCAAAGCCAGGGCAGGTATTCTCTGGGATGAGCGCGTGCGCGCTGCTGGTATTGGCATTGTCGCTCACAGTTGGCTGTATATTAAGCTATATCATGTATGATGGAATATGCGGGGCGGTGTTTGGCAATGGCGGAAGCGAAATGGCCTATTCGGTTCCATGGGCGCTTACCGCGGCGACAGTTGGGCTTATGCTTATAATGGGGGCCTGCATGTGCTTTTTTGCGGGAACAGCATCAGGCAATCCTATGAGAATGAAGTAAAGGTGAGGTGTTGATATGCTAAAGCCAACCCTAAAATGCCTGCTTAGGCGAAGGTTGTCCTGTATATTACTGGTTTTGCTGGTATGCGTGGGTGCGTTTGGAATGACCTTGCTGGCTGGAGCGCTTGATGCGCAGTATGCTGCATTGGATGAGGTCTACGAAGAAAGTTCAATCCGTTGTGTTATTTCCAACCTTAGCGGAACAAAAACCGACATGCTCGAAATCAACCCGATGTATATCAATCTGTGCACATCCCCTGACAGGCACGATTTTTGCAGCTGGATTGAGCGCGTGAACCTTAAAAGAACGCTCAGATGCAATGAGGAGGGGCCGAATGAGGAGACTCAGCTTATAGGTATAAGCTATTCCGAGGCGGCCATGGAACTGCTTCCGGAGAACGGGGCGTCGCTGAGCTTTTTCGATGGATACAGCGAGGCTATTTTTCAGACGGATCAGGCGGTGTGCATTGTGCCAGGATCTAAGCTTTCCGAGCTTTCGATCAATAAGGACGGTAGCAGGCAGATTTCCCTCACTTCGGGAGGGAAGACCGCAACTATGACCGTAGTGGGAGTATACTATGGGGGAATTTCATCAGCCGTTTACTGCCCCTTCGATTACCTGTCGAAATTTCTTGCGGAGGATGAGTATATTTATACGGACAGCTTATCGTTTTATGTTAAGGATAACAGGACGCTGGAGGAATTTAAAGCGGAGGCTGGGAAATACTTTGCCAAGCCCAGCATTACGGCAGAGGATAAGCCCATGTACTATGCCATAACGGTATACGACGAGCTGTTTAATAAGACGGTTGCCGGAATAGAAGAAAATATATCGGTTCTTAGCCTGCTATTGCCGGTTTTATATATAATTGCCGCGGGAATAGGCCTGCTTGCAAGCTTCCTGTATATACGGGGCAGGATCCGCGAATTCGCGGTTATGCGCTCGCTTGGGTTAAGCCGTATGTGCGTAATCGGTCTTATCTCGTTCGAACAGCTCGTTATCGGCGTTGTTGGAACGGCGTTGGGCATTTCCGCCTGTCTTATTTTTTTCAGCGGCGCGTCAATAAAAGACGCTGTTAACGGCGTGTTGTTTACGCTTTGCTATCTTGTTGGAGCGCTTGCCGCCGTACTATGGATAACTAACGTAAATGTGTTGCGCCTTCTAAAATCGGATGATTAGGCATAAGGGCTTGGAGGGTTATTACGGCTGTTGAGCGAGTGGCCTGTTCAGCCGTCAAACAATGGTGATAATTGGGGGTGTACCTGTGGCTTGTTTATAGAGCACGTATATTATAAACTAAAAGAACCAGAACGATAAAGGATATGTCGGCTTATAATTCTCGCCCTGCAGACAGGACGTTTGTTGTTAAGTCAGTCCTGTGGGTTTCGCGGTTTTGCCGGAAATTCTAATGAAGCTAATTAATACTAATTTAAGCCATGTATACACAGCACTGGCTATACAACACAACAGGTTTTGATATAGAATAACTCCGAAGCCGTGCCGGACACTGATTGACGAGAGACCCCAACGGCCATTACAGAATAAAAGGAGCCTGTCTAGCGCTGATTCGCCAATGCGTCTGAATACTTAGGATGGGAAGTGGGTTTAACCGCGAAAGGCAATATGAATAAAAATCCCTTTTTAACGGCACATCTGGCATGCGGCAATGAAATGGAATCTCTCTTTGGCCGTGATAAAAAATCTGCAATACATTAAAATCATAATATATTTTGGCTTGTAAATTGACTTTTGGAAATATAGGGATATTATTGTTTATGCTGAATCAAAGCTATTACGTTGCGGACGTATTTACTACATCGCAATATTTTACGTTAAAGTGATGTTGCGCGTATCACTTTAACGGCTTGGCCGGAAAGCAGGAAGGGATAATATGCTGTTATGTATTACAACTGACTATGCGATTAGGTGCATGCTGCAGCTGGCAGCTAGCAACAAGATTTGTATAGCGACAGAGGTGGCGGATGCTATGTCGATTCCACTTTCGAATCTGCGTAAGATTATTCGGTTACTGAAGAAAGCAAAGTTAATCGAAACGCATCAGGGCAAAAATGGCGGAATTCTTCTTAGGCGCCATAGTAACGAGATTACGTTGAAGGACATTATGGTTGCTATGGAAGAAGACATTCATATTAATCGCTGCGTGAAGGAGGATCATTTTTGCAACAGGGATGCTGTTGGAAAATGCCCCGTGCATAAATTGTACGATGATTTGCAGCGGCGGATCGGCGCTACCTTGGAACTTACCCTGCATCAGGTTATAACCTCGGAATTTGATTCAGAGGATTTAAGCAAAGCAAATTTAGAAAAAGTTAAAACATGAAGTGCTGGCATAAATCCCGTCCATAAAATTCTGACAATGGGATACCCCACTGTTTGGCATTCTTACAGAATTACCACATTGCCTCTTCAGCCCGCTTTTACGGTACCGGGGTGGCACTTAAAAATCAGCGGAAGTATTGAAGAATGAATGAAAGGTCACGACAAGTTAAACCACAGATAGAAGCTGCTTTGAGCCGCTCCATTTCAAAGAAGCCGCGCAATAATAGGTGGTTGCGCAGGCTGGGCACCGCTGCTCTGCTGGCGTCCGTTATCTATATATTGTTTGGCGTAATCTTTGGCGTCGCGCTTGTGGAGGGCGATTCGATGGAACCTGGTCTCACGGGGCGCAACGTAGTCGTATTCCTGAGATTGGGACGCCCAAGACGGGGCAGTATCGTAACCTTCACAACCTCCAGCAATAAAACGCTGATCAGGCGCGTTGCAGCAATAGAGGAGGACGTTATCATGATGAGCAAAAATACAGGAACCGTTCTGATTAACGGAGAGGCGGAGGACGGATCATCTGTTCAGGGTACGACGTATCCGGTTAGTGAAACGATAGAATATGAGTTCACGGTGCCTATGGAAACGGTATATGTTCTGGGGGATAATCGGGAGACGGCGGTGGACTCCAGGCACTTTGGCGCGGTAAATGAGCGCCGTATTATGGGGACAGTTATCTTTGATTTTAGGTTAATATCGGCAAA
>URFJ01000123.1 GCA_900547135.1 uncultured Eubacteriales bacterium
CTCATTAGCGAAACATAACACAATGAGTTCTAAAAAAGCAAGTCTTTGGACTTGCTTTTTTCATTGGCGCGCCTGGCAGGATTCGAACCTGCGACCTACCGGTTCGTAGCCGGGCACTCTATCCACTGAGCTACAAGCGCATCGATATCAATTTTGACACTTCAAAGAGTATATCGCAATGAAGTTAGGCTGTCAAGATGATTTTATCATTTGACTCAAATAATGATTTAAGGGTACGCGGTCATGTCTTTTTTATAAAGCTGTGCCCACACTTGGTACAGATAATCCTGACCTTTCCCTTATTTTTTGGTACGCGCAGCTTTTGCGAGCATTGCGGGCAGGTAAAAAATCTATAAACCCTGCGCTGCCGCCTTTGGACGCTTGCCGCCCCAAGCGTGCGGCTGAACCATGACTTTACCTTGTATATGAAGCCCATAAAAACATTCAGCTCCCTTTGCCTGGCTGGTATATTTCTTGAAAAAATCCTTATCAGCGCCAGCACGAAAACAAGAGTGGAAAGCATGAACAGCATTCCATATAAAACCGGAGATAAGGATGAAAGCAGGATCGACGCCATAGAAAACAATATTCCCAGCGCTATAAGAACCCAATTTAGGGTGTCCTGCCCATAGCGTCCTTTAAGCATAAATAAAATCCCTTCCTTAAAAATCTTTACTTGGAGTCCTCAAAGTGTATTAACGCCCTGTTTAAGCAGTACCGCCGAGTAAGGCGGCATAGCTAGTTCAATGCGGCCTTCGCGGCATATATAACGGTTTCCTGAAAGCACATCTGCATATAATCCGTCATCCGGCGCTAACCATGGATGCGGCCCTTGGGCAAACGCGCCAGCTGAAACCGTCACCTTTATCTCATAGTCAGCTCTGTTTACCGCCGCTACTATGGAGTCTTTGCCATGCGACCTGATTATTGCAAACGCGTCAGGACACAGCGGCGCCATGGCGTACCAGCCGCGCTTCAGCGCGGCGCTGCCAGCCCTAAGGCGCATGATATCCCTGATTTTGGAAAACAGCGCATTATCCTCGTTTCCCCAAGGAAACGTTGCGCGGTTGAATGGATCCGCCATGCCGGCTACACCCGCCTCATCTCCGTAGTATATACAGGGTACGCCAGGCATCGACGCCTGCAGGACCGTTGCCAGTATAAGCCTGCGTTTGCCTAAAAGCGTCTGTTCCTCTGTCAGCGAATATTCCGCCTGCTGTTCCCGAGTAAGCGCGTCGCGGTCCGGCGCGCCGCCAAGCGCGTTTAGGACCCTTACGGTATCATGGCTTCCAAGAAGGTTCATCTGGGCGTATAAAAACGGTTCCGGGTAGTTTTCACAAAGCGAACCAAGCCTTTGGTTAAGGCCATATGCGTCGATGCAGCCGAGCAAAAAATCCAGTACTGCCGATCTAAACGGATAACCCATCGCACTGTCCAGCTCAAAGCCGTCAACGTATTCCCGCCTGGCGCCCATGGAATGCTTGTTGGATGCGTCTTCCCACACCTCGCCCAGCAGCACGCCCTCAGGATCATTGCGTTTTATAACGCTGCGAAGCATTTTAATAAAACTGTCGGGCAGCTCGTCGGCCACATCGATGCGCCAGCTTGTCAGTCCTATAGAAGCCCAGCGCGCAAGCACACGGCTGACAAACTCCATGTATGAAGGCTCGGTTTCATCAATCTCCGGAAGCGTCTTGAAGCCCCACCAGCAGCGGTAATCGTCGGGATAGCGTTCAAAGCTATACCATTTTCTATATGGTGAATCATAGCTTGAATACGCCCCGATACCTCCATACCGGCTATATCTGTCAAAATATACGCTGTCGTCGCCGGTATGGGAGAAGACCCCGTCAAGCATAATGCGGATGCCGTAACCCTTAGCGGCGCACGCCAGCCGTTTTAGATCGTCCTCAGAGCCGAGCACGGGATCGGTATGCATGTAATCCGCGGTGTTATAGCGGTGGTTTGACGGCGATTCAAATACCGGATTGAGGTATATGCATGTAACGCCTATCTCCTTCAGATACGGAAGCTTTTCCCGTATGCCGTCAAAGTCGCCGCCATAGAAGTCGCATGGGTCGTAATCCTTCTCCCCGTGGAGGGGCAGATACATTGGCGGCTCATTCCAGTCGCAGTGCGAAACGGCCTTTCTGCCAAGCGCCTTGTGATAGCCGACGCGCTCAAGGCCGCCTAGACCGGCGGAACGGTTGAACCTGTCGGGAAATATCTGGTACATAACGCCCTCGCGGAACCATTCCGGCGCATTATAGCTTTGGTCGTATACGGTAATCTGATACGAATCCGGCGGGTAGCTGTAAAGCGCGCCCTCGCCGGTTTTCCCCCCGTAATATATAGCGCCGTCCGGGGTATCGATTATAAAATAATACCAGACAAGGCCCGTGTGGTCAGGCATGACCGCTGTAAACGAAAAATCGGCGCAGCCGCTTGTGTCGGCCCTTTGTCCGCCCACTATGCGCTCACAGCCATCTATCCATAGCCTGAGCCTAACCGCCTTGCACCTGTCAAGCAGAGAACCGGATAACCTTATAGAAAGCTGCACCGTTCCGTTTGGATGCAGCGCGCCAAAAGGTTTCCTGAACTCCAGCATACGGGAGTTATGCAGGGCACAACGCATAACCGCCTCCATAATCAATTCTTTAAAGATAATTTTAGCACAATGTAAGCCCCTTACAATCAATGTCGCAACATTGTCACATTTATAGCATGGATTTTTTACAGTGGCCATGGCGGTGGCATGCAAAGCCGGTACCATACGGTGAATAATACGGATTTTCCTTATAGAATGCATAAAGCAGGCGCGGTATGGACCCGTCTGCCGACTGCGGGACATGCAGAAAGCTAGGGTCCCACGGCCGCGCAGCTTAGCAACGATAAAATATATTATATGTTGAAGCACCGGCGCTTGAAATCTACCTCTTAAACCCGTATACTTTGGTTCAACATAATAAAAATAGGAGGAAACCGATGGCTTATTATTATGACGAACCTTCTCATACATTCAGCGAGTACCTTCTGGTTCCAGGTTATTCTTCAAGCGAATGCATACCTGCCAACGTATCCCTTAAAACGCCGATAACAAAATTTAAAAGGGGTGAAGCGCCGGCGCTAAGCATAAACATTCCGCTTGTATCAGCCATTATGCAGTCGGTATCCAACGACGGCATGGCGGTAGCCCTTGCACGGGAGGGCGGAATATCGTTTCTGTATTGTTCGCAATCCATACAGCAGCAGGCGGCAATGCTGCGTCGGGTAAAAAGCCATAAGGCCGGCTTTGTAATAAGCGATTCCAACATACGTCCCGACCAGACACTGTCGGACATCCTTGAGCTTAAGGAGCGTACGGGCCACTCTACAGTGGCGGTTACGGACGACGGCACCCCGCGGGGAAGGCTTCTTGGTATAATTACCAGCAGGGATTACCGCGTAAGCCGTTTGAGCAGGGACACCAAGGTCAGCGAATTCATGACTTCTATAGAGCACATCATCCATGCAAAAGAAGGAATAAGCCTGAGCGAGGCGAACGACGTCATATGGGACAACAAACTAAACGCGCTTCCCATATTGGACGATGAACAGCGGCTGGTCGCCATGGTTTTCAGAAAGGACTACGATATACATAAAGAGAACCCGTATGAGCTGCTTGATTCACATAAGCGCTATGTGGTAGGCGCAGGAATAAATACAAGGGACTATGCCGAGCGCGTTCCAGCCCTGGTTGAAGCGGGAGCGGACATCCTGTGCATTGATTCGTCAGAAGGCTTTTCAGAGTGGCAGAAGAAAACAATAGAATTTATCCGAGCCAGATATGGAGATACGGTAAAGGTAGGCGCTGGAAACGTTGTTGACAGGGAAGGCTTCCGCTTCCTAGCGGACGCGGGCGCGGATTTTGTAAAGGTTGGAATAGGCGGGGGGTCGATATGCATAACCCGTGAGACAAAGGGTATTGGCAGGGGGCAGGCTACCGCGGTTATAGAGGTTGCAAAGGCCCGCGACGAGTATTATGAAGAAACCGGAATCTATGTCCCCATCTGTTCGGACGGCGGCATAGTGCATGATTATCATATAACCCTGGCGCTGGCGATGGGAGCGGACTTCTGCATGCTGGGCAGATACTTCTCAAGATTTGACGAAAGTCCAACGGCAAAGGTAATGGTCAACGGAAACTACATGAAGGAATATTGGGGAGAAGGCTCGGCGCGGGCGCGAAACTGGCAGCGTTATGACACCGGCGGCGCGGCCAAGCTATCTTTTGAGGAGGGCGTGGACTCATATGTGCCGTATGCCGGACGGCTGCGCGACAACCTTGGAATAACCCTCAGCAAGATGCGTTCAACCATGTGTAACTGCGGCGCGCTTTCAATACCGGAATTTCAGCGTAACGCGAAGCTTACGCTTGTTTCATCGGTAAGCATAGTCGAGGGCGGCGCGCATGACGTAATACTTAAGGATAAAAACGTTAATCCTGTGCGCTGACCAGACCTTAACAAATAGCGCGGGCTAGACTGGTTCGTTTAAATACAATACAGAAGGGTTTCCTCAGTTTATATTACATTTTTAGCATTTGGGGCATAAACCGCTATAGCGGCGTTGAGGCGAGGTATCGCGGCACAGCACACATGGTTCGTAACACCCAGCTCTTAGCGAGTAAACCATTGAAGTACGACGAGGCGGCGCTACTGTAAAATAGGCGGGTTACTTAATGACACGCAACCAATAAGGAGCTACGTATGAATTACAAGGCCATATTTTTCGACCGAGACAACACCCTTACCAAAAGTAATCCTGCCAAAACCGAATGGGAAAAGAGGACGGTCGAGGGCTGGACAAAAAAGCCGTATGTAATGAATTATGAGAAGACGACGGCCCTGCACAAGCTGGCGGGCAGACCGGACGGAGGCTTTTATGACCTTGCGGAGGAACGGCGATTTTACATTCACTACTATCAGGTGCTGCTCCGTGAGGAAGGGGTAACCGAAAGCGTTAAGGAAAAGGCGGGGCTTTTGTTTACAAGGCTGTGGTGCAAAAGCATCATTCCATATCCTGAGACGGTGGAAGTGCTTGAACACTTCAGGCGGAATGGATACAGGATGGGCGTGATAAGCGATACCGCCCCATCGCTGAGGGCGACGCTTGACGAGATAGGTATAGCCGAATACTTCGACTGTTTCATATGTTCGGATCTTATAGGCGTGATGAAGCCTGATCCTAAGATCTATCAGGCGGCGCTTAAAGAGCTGGGAGTAGATGCGTCACAAAGCATATACGTCGATGACTATGACATTGA
>URFJ01000124.1 GCA_900547135.1 uncultured Eubacteriales bacterium
CCCTTACCCAGCGCTCAACGCGCAACACGGAGTTTATCAGGATACCACCCGCTACAGAGGTCCCATGCGATAGCCTTACCATGCGAGCCGCAGCTTCGAGGATGAAGGGCATTGATGCGTTCAGCGAGGCAAGAGAGCTTCTGGAACAGGGTGTTATGCCAATAGACCCGCTGAATCTGCTCCCGATACTTTATCAGGATGGGGCGTGTTTGCTAGACTACCTTCCTGAGAGCACCGCCATTTTCTTCGACGAGCCTCCAAGGTCCGAAGAAGGCTCAAGCATAGCGTACAATATCTTCATGGAGTCGCTAAGCGGCTTTATATCGCAGCGAACGGCGCATAAGTCGCAGGCGGGCCTTATGTTTTCGCCGGCAGAGGTCATATCAAGGCTTGACGCGGGAAAAACGGTTATGTTATACACACTTACCAGCGCCTATAATGCGTTAAGGCCGAAATCCCTGTTCAGCTTTAGCACTCGGTCGATACCAAGATACCTCAAGGTTGACGAGCTTCTCAGGGACGACATCATTCACTGGAGGAGGAACGGAACAGCCGTAGCAATTTTCGCCGGAGCCCATGCGGACAGGATCGGCGAAAGCCTCCAGGAGATGGGACTGGACGCCCCGACGGCGGATTCGCTGGACCGCGAGCTGGTTTTCGGTGAGCTGATAATAGTGCGCGAGTCGCTGTCGCGCGGCTTTGAATATCCAGAGCTGCATGTCGCTGTAATCACCGAATACGAACTGTTCGGAGCTTCAAAGCGCCCAGCATCCAAGAGGACTAAAAAACATCAGCTTGCGTTTTCAGAACTCAATGTTGGCGACCTTATCGTCCATGAGATTCATGGCATAGGGCGCTTTGCCGGCGTGGAAACGATAGAGGCCGACGGCAGGGTAAGGGACTATATACGGCTGATATACCGAGATGGTAACTCGCTTTGCTTGCCAACAGACCAGCTTGACAGGGTACAGCGGTACATTGGCACCGGAGAGGAACCGCCCAAGCTGTCAAAGATCGGGTCGTCAGAGTGGCAAAAGACGGTATCGCGGGCGCGTGAAGGCGTAAAAAAGCTTGCCTTTGACCTGGCCAAGCTATACGGTGAAAGGGCGTCTAGAATAGGCTTCAGCTTTTCGCCGGATACGCCGTGGCAGACCATGATGGAATCGGATTTCCCATACGAGGAAACGCCTGATCAGCTTACATGCATTGAGGAAATAAAGAGGGATATGGAAAGCCCTCAGGTTATGGACAGGCTTTTATGCGGTGACGTTGGATACGGAAAGACCGAGGTGGCGCTGAGGGCGGTGTTTAAGGCCGTTATGGACGGCAAGCAGGTGATATTTCTGGTGCCTACCACTATCCTGGCGCAGCAGCATTATAATACGGCGGCGTCAAGGTTTGCGGGGTTTCCCGTAAGAGTGCGCATGCTGTCAAGGTTCACCCCAAAAAGGGAGGTGGGGCAGACGCTTGACGAGCTGGAGTCCGGAAAGGCCGACGTTGTCATAGGAACCCATAGGCTTCTTGCCAGGGATGTTAAATTCAAGGACCCCGGGCTGTTCGTAATAGACGAAGAGCACAGGTTCGGAGTTGGGCATAAGGAGCAGATAAAGGAGCTGAAAAAGGATCTTGACGTCTTGACCCTGAGCGCTACCCCGATACCGCGTACGCTTCATATGTCCATGACGGGAATAAGGGACATGTCCATAATTGAGACCCCGCCCGAGCACCGCTATCCGGTGCGCACATTTGTAATGGAGTATTCCGAATCAATGGTAAGGGAAGCTGTATTGAAGGAGATGGGCAGGGGAGGGCAGGTGTTTTTCGTATACAACAGGGTGCATGACATGGAGAGGTTTGCAGGCAAGCTCCGAAGCTTTATTCCTGAAGCCAGGATAGCGTTTGCACACGGTCAAATGCCTGAGAGAACGCTGGAACGCACAATGCTTGAGTTTATAGAGCATAAATACGACCTGCTGCTTTGCAGCACCATAATTGAGAGCGGCCTTGATATAAACAACGTCAATACCATAATTATATATGATGCCGATAAGCTTGGGCTTGCGCAGCTATATCAGCTAAGGGGCAGGGTGGGCCGGGGGACACGCCTGGCCTATTCGTATCTTATGACCAAAAGCGGCGCTGTGCTCACGGAGGTTGCGGCAAAGCGTCTGAAGGCCATAGGCGAGTTTACGCAGTTCGGCTCGGGCTTCAAAATAGCGATGCGGGATCTTGAAATAAGGGGAGCGGGCAATATACTGGGGCCAGAGCAGCATGGCTTTATGTCGCAGGTGGGATATGAGATGTATCTGAGGCTGATTGACCAGGCCGTTAAGGAGGCCAGGGGAGAGGAGCAGCAAAAACAGGTCCACTGTGTGGTAAATATACCGCTTGACGCTAATATACCCCCAAAATACATTAAAAGAACAGAGGAGCGCATGTCAATGTATCGCCGTATTGCGTCTATAAAGTCGAAGGAGGACATGCAGGATGTACAGGATGAGCTGATAGACCGCTATGGCGACATCCCCGAAATGGTTCAGAACCTTCTTGACATATCCGTAATAAAGGGAAGCGCAGAGATGGCCTACATTACAAATCTAAGCATAAACGAGGGGGAAGTTAAGTTTGCTTTTGACAGCGATGCGCCAATAGATCCGTCAAAGCTGATTAACCTCGCAAAGCGCATAAAGGGGGCCAGATTCTTTATGGCCGAGATGCCGGTGCTGCAGATAATTCAGAGAAATGCTACAATACCGAATATAATGAGATCTTTGTTACAAATTATTCACGCTCTAGTTGATTGCATTGATAGTAAAAGATGATATACTTATTGATGTAGGCACACGGGCGCTTTAACAGCGCTTTAGCCTAAAGGTATATAAATTCATTCAGATTCAAGGAGTTTTCCATAATGAAAAGAGCAGTATGTATAGTTCTGTGCGCGATGTTTATACTTGGGGCTGCGGCCGCAGTCTTTGTAGCGACGGGCTGCAACCTTAATAACGCTGATACGGTGGTTGCGAAGGTAGGGGAAAAAACCATTAAGCTTGGAGAGTTTGAGAGCATGTTTAACATGTACCTGACGACATGGCAGAATTATGGTTATGATATGACCTCAAACGAGGAGGATCTGATAACGTTTCAGGATAATATTCTGGACCTGATGGTGGGAGAGCTCGTCGTCCTCTATCAGGGCGAAAAGCAGGGGATGCTTGAACTTAACGATGAGCAGAAGGCGGAGCTGCAGGAAAAGATAGATTATGACCTAAATGAGCTGATAGAATATTATACTAATCTTGCCCAAGAGGAAGGCGCCGAGGATATAGACGCGAGGGTACGGGAGCTTGTGGAAGAGGAAGCGGAGCATTATGTTGGTTCAATGAGCTATGATGAATATATTGCCTATCTAAAACAAACCGTTGAAGACAA
Organism: uncultured Eubacteriales bacterium; assembly: GCA_900547135.1. Classification (GTDB taxonomy): domain Bacteria; phylum Bacillota; class Clostridia; order Christensenellales; family CAG-138; genus UMGS946. The sequence continues at coordinate 3,430 of URFJ01000124.1, forward strand.
CTATATGATTTCAGTTGTGGAATCAAAGGCGCTGGAAAACGTAGCCGCAAGCGACGACGACATACAGGCTTGGTATGATAAAAAGCTTGAAGAGCAAAAGACCAAGTATGACGGCGATCCAAGCGCGTATAAGGACGACATGGAGTATTATGACATGTACGGAGGAGAACCGGTGTTATATACGCCAAAGGGATATCACAGGATACTGCATATCTATACTACAGCCAAGAGCAGTCTTGGCAGCGAGTATACGGCTCTTAAGAGTGAAATAGAAGCGCTGATCAGCGAATACGGGGAACTTGCGATTGATGACGAGCTTTCAGGCGAGGATGGTAATTCGGCACGCCTTACGGAAATAATGAAAGAGTACAGGAATAAGAAAAAAGAAGCCGACGATATGTTCGAGGATCATTATAAGGACGCCCGGGAGAAGATTGAGGAAGCATATAGAAAGCTGGAAGCGGGAGAACAATTCAACGAAGTAATGATGAAATATACCGAGGACGTGAATATAATTAACTTTAAGGCGCTCCAGCAAAAGGGTATGCTTATAAGCGACGGGGACGAAGAAAGCTATGTGGACTGGTCTAAAGAGGTAAAAGCCGCCTTTACCGAGCTTAAAAAGGGAGAGTACTCCGATATGTTTATGGATGAAGACGGTTATCACATAATCTACTATCTTGGTGATGAAACCAGCGGCGAAGCGCCTTTGGAGGAGCATAGGGAGGCTATTGGGGACTTGGTGGCCGCCGACGCACATACCTCGGAATGGCAGGCTTTGATAGATGAGTGGATGAAAGACGAATCCGTAACCATTTATACAGACCGTATCCGCCATGTTGGAAGGAAAGCGGAGACAACTGGAAACGCTAACGGGGATTGATGTAGATATGAGGTTAGATAAATATTTAAAGGTATCCAGGATAATAAAAAGGCGCACTGTAGCTAACGAAGCCTGCGACCTTGGCCGGGCCAGTATTAACGGCAAGGTTGCCAAGCCATCCAGCGAGGTAAAGGAGGGCGACGTGATAGAGGTGCGTATGGGTCAGAGAATTATGAAAATAAAGGTGTTAAGCGTACAGGAGCACGCGCTCAAGGCGGATGCTTCGGGAATGTACGAGATATTGACGTAAATGGGGGATACTACTTATAAAGGAATCGTCTGTGAAACAGACGCCGCGGTAATATTGGCAGCCGGCGCTTCTACACGCATGAGCGGGGATAAGACCACCATGACGATTGCGGGGGAAACGCCGGTTTCACTATGCATAAAAGCGTTTTTACTAAGCGGTTTTAGGCGCATCATAATCACTGCCGGCTACGAAAACCTGGAATACCTAAATTCAATACGTGGCAGCAGCAATATAAATGTTGTGATTGGCGGCGGCACCAGGCAAAGATCGGTGCTCAACGCGCTAAGGAAGCTTCCTGAAGATACACGTATAGTGGCGATTCACGATGCGGCCAGGTGCCTTGTAACCCCTGAACTGATTATAAGTACGGTTGAATCCGCAGGCCGCCATGGAAGTGGGATAGCAGCTATTGGATGCAGGGATACCATACGCGACGCGCATACTGGCAAAGTTATTGAAAGAGGAAACCTGATTATGGCCCAGACGCCGCAAACCTTCTCCTACCCCGAGATACTAAGCGCGTATGAGCGCGCCGAAGCGCAGGAGATTGAAGCCACCGATGATTGCTACGTTTATGAACTTGCAGGCAATAGGGCGAGATTTGTGGATGGTAATTTAATCAATCAAAAGCTAACATATCATAGCGATCTACCCCTTTTCGAGGCAGT
>URFJ01000125.1 GCA_900547135.1 uncultured Eubacteriales bacterium
CTTCACGAACTCTGCAGTACCTGAATATCCCTTCTTCTCAGCGCTATTGAAAAACTGCTTATAACCGTCAAAATCCAGCGAAATTTGTCCCGGCTGCAGCTTGGTTTCCTGTACCGCAAATATATCCACATTGATCGAATCGAAAAAGTCCATAAAGCCTTTGTTCATACATGCACGCAATCCATTTACATTCCAAGTGCAAAAATTCATACAGAAACCTCCTAAAGTTACATTGTAGCACAGGCTCTGGACCCGAGGCAATCTTGATTGAGGCTTGGTGTGGACAAATATTTGAACATTTTTAAAAATTTGTATTGCAAACTTGTTTTTAAGGGATTATAATGAAAACGGTTATCCATGATTTTAGGTCTGTGGTTGAAAATCGAAGCCAGTCGCAGGCAAAACGATCCACGTAAGCAGGCTAAACGCCGGTGAGCATGGTGCGGCTTAGAAGTAAGTCCGCCCGGGTGCATACACTCGAGAGAGTTAGTAGTGGGAAGCGAAAGCCCAGTAGCGAAACCTTCAGGCGGCGGATGTGGGGGCAAAGACCAGGTCAGCTGAAAGCATGGAAGCCAGAAACTATACTTTAAGGGGATTATCAACACATGTTCCAGGACAAGACACTTATTTGTAGAGACTGTGGCGCGGAGTTCACGTTCACAGCAGGTGAGCAGGAATTTTACGCAGAGAAGGGTTTCCAGAATGAACCCGTACGCTGCAAGAACTGCCGTACACAGCGCAAGGGCCAGCGCAATAGTGGTGAAAGGGAGATGTACGATGCGGTATGCGCACAGTGCGGTGCACCCACCAAATTGCCTTTCGTACCCAAAAACGATAAGCCCGTATATTGCAGCGAATGCTTCCGCAGCAGGAGGGCCAACTAATCCCCTTTGTCTCGCATGGCGCGATAAACGGTATTAGAAACCAATCCCCCGCCGATTCGGCGGGGGATTTTCTTTCTATTTGCTGCAGCAGGGTTTGTAAAGACGCTTTTATTCCTTTATATCACGTAACAAGCTCATTTCCAAGATGCTTGATATGCTTGTTGTAGATATTGAACAGGAGAGCTGTGCTTAGGCACAGTGAGATTACCTCGGCTATCGGATAGGCATACCATACGGCATTTACGTCGTTTGTAGCCTTAGCCAGGATATAGGCCATTGGCAATATAACTACTAGCTGCCTGGCAATGGTAACAATAAGGCTATAAATCCCCTTGCCCAATGCCTGGAACATGGTTCCAAACATTATGCTAAGCGCTGCGAACGGGAAGCATAGGCTTATTGTCCTAAACGCTTTAACTCCCATGTGCATAAGGTTGTCCTGCGCGTTGAAAAGCGATAATAGTTGGGAGGGTATAAGCTGGAACAACGCCACACCGATTAACATTACTATGATTGCGTATATGCATCCATACTTCAGCGCCTGCATAAGCCTTGACCTGTTGTTGGCCCCATAGTTGTAAGCCATTATAGGCATCGATCCCGAGTTAAGTCCAAACACAGGCATAAATACAAACGATTGCAGCTTAAAGTATAGCCCTAGCACAGTAACCGCAGTTTCAGAAAAGCTGATCAGTATAGCGTTTAAACCTAGATTGGTCACGGAGCCTACAGTTTGCATTACTATAGCAGGCAGGCCCACCTTATAGGTTTCCTTGATAACGGATGCATTCGGCTTAAACAGAGAGACCCGTCTCTTGCCATCCTCTCCGATTACCTTAAATAACTTTACTCTTATATGCTTTGATCTTTTCAGCAGTATCAACCCAAGCACCATACCTACAGCTTGTCCGGCCACTGTCGCTACGGCGGCCCCTGCAACTCCCATGGCAGGGAAACCCAGTAATCCGAATATCATGATTGGGTCAAGAATTATGTTGATAACCGCACCAACGAGCTGTATTATCATCGGATGCATCATGTTGCCGGTACCCTGCAGTGTCTTTTCACACATGATCTGGATCATTGAGAATATACTCAGTGAGGAGCATATTGCGAGGTATGTTACGCTGTCGTTTAGCATGGGTATATCGTCGGTAAACATAGCAATGGCCGGCCTTGAAAGCGTAAGCCCAAGTATGCCAAATACTATCCCGCTGAATATGGCGAGAAGCATACCGTTGCTGGCCGCAGAATCCGCCTCGTGCTGCAATCCCTGCCCAAGGCGCCTTGATATAAGCGAACAGCTGCCCACTGCTGTACCTACTGAAACACCTACCAGCAGCATCTGAAATGGAAACGCCAGGGTAACCGAGGTAAGCGCCCGTTCGCTCAGCATGGACACAAATATGCTGTCCACTATGTTGTATAACGCCATAACGAACATGGATAACATCATTGGTAACGACATCTTGATTAATAGGGATGGGACATGATGCGATCCCATCTTGTTCTGGGGTATATTTTCCATAAATCTTCCAGCCTTTATAATAGTTGAGATTCAGCTGAGCCGCCCGCCTAACAAACGCCGCGGCTCAAAAACCGCCTAATTATTTATTATAGCATAGTACTATTACCATTAAAATTGATATAATATATATTAAATTCTAATGACACTAATCATATTAAAGAGCCGCGCCTCATATGAGGGCGCGGCGGCTTGCAGTTTTTGGACCTTCTGATGCTAACCAACCCTTACCGCGTGAACCACAAACCTTCCGTTCTGGTAATTGCTATGGTTGCAGGTGGAAAGCGTTATAACTTCATCAGACTCGGTCACCTTTGTGTCAACGGGGTACATCGACAAGTTGGCCAGGTCATTCATAAAGCCCGCAAAACCAGAGTTGCTCTTAAAATCAACCTTCATATACCTTGCATTATCCACATGTGTGTCATATACGGCGAATACCTTATAAGTATAGTCCTTATCGCCGAATTTCACCGTGAATGTGCGGTGAGAATTATAAAAGGAGGCGTTTGAGTAATTGTTTACATCAGCAAACATCGTTCCGCTTCTCATATTGTGACCAAACAGAATCTTGTGCTTGCTTTCAACATCACAGCGGTAGTCCAGAAATATAGCTCCGGACTTAGAATTGTTGCGTTCAACGCTGTGGTTTAGATAGTACTTGTTCTCATCGCCGTCCGGACACTTGACCAACGGATAGTTAACCTTGGTGTTTTCAATTTTTATCCACCCAATTACATCTGAATTAAGCGCCCTGTACTCTTCATATGAAAGAAGGGGGGGCGGTGTGGCGTCGTCATGGCCGTCAAGTTCGTCAATAGGTATTTCCGTGCCGGATGGTTGAGCGGTGTTTACTGGATTGTTTACATCAATCTGGCCGCCTTCCTTATTGCACCCACATCCAACAACAAACAGGTTTATTGCCACTAAAACAAGCGCAATGGCGCTTATTACATATGATCGCCTCATAGATTTCCTCCAAAAATTGAATTATTAAGGCCCTTTTCAGCCGTGCAACCGGGATTTCGCTCCATTATGCGAGGCCGGATGAGTCTATTTGCCAATTATACAACAATAATTCTTTTATAACAACGCAAAGGTTGCAGCGTCATAAATTATATATTCTATTATAGAGCCTACCTCTTTGTCGGCAGTATAATGCTGTTGATTGGCTGTGAAATTCCTTAAAATGACCAATTCTGTTCATGAAATATCCACGAGTTAGGATTATACTACTTTTAGGTTCATTTGTCAAAACCTAAATTTAGCTTGCCATAGGAGGTACCATGAATAATAAGGCCGCCGCTATAATTTCAATCCTATTATCCACAGTTTTGCTTTTGGGATGCAGCGTTTCGGACCCTCATAGCAATCCGTCAAATACTTATCCGCCAGACGGTGTCAATGCTGTAATCGGCTCCGACAGGTATGACGCATCTCAGGATAGTATATCAATAAAGGGCAAGGATGAAATAATCTCTGGAATAGAGCTTTCAGAGTTTAAGTCAACCGACCTTGACGACAGCTGGAGCGCCAAAACTTCGGAAGCAATCGATTTAGACAATTCCTCGGGAGTTATTAAGGTAGATTCAGGCGGCGCCTATGTATTGAGCGGTAGTTTGCAGGGTGGAAGGCTGCTGATCAATAGTACGGATGACGAACCTGTTCGGCTTGTGCTTAACGGGGCCGATATATCCAGTACGGACGGCCCCGCCATTTATGTGATGCAAGCAAAGAAGCTGGTTATTATACTTGCTGATGGAAAGGTAAACAGCATCTCAGACGGAAGTACTTATTCAAGTGTGGCAAATGATGAGAATGATCCGAATTCCGCCATCTTCTCTATGGATGACCTCACAATAATCGGTAACGGAACGTTAAACGTCAAAGCCAACTATAATAACGGGATTTATTCCAAGGATAAGCTGAAGATCGGCGGCGGCATTATATCGGTCAAAGCAGAGGATGACGCACTGGTTGGAAGGGACTGCGTGCTGATAAGCGGGGGCAAAATTGATTTAATCTCCGGAGATGAAGGAATAAAGACTACAAACAACGATGTTGACAAGGGATTTATTCAAATAACGGGCGGAAGCGTAAAGATAGCATCCTCGGGCAATGCCGTGGACGGGTAAAGCGTAATAAAAATCGACGGCGGCTCCATCGATATTACATCTGGTGGCGGCTATACCGAATATGACAAAAACGCGGATGGCGGGATGAAAGGGTTAAAGTCCGACCTGGGTATAGTAATTACCGGCGGTACTATTACATTAAACTCAGCGGACGACGCAATTCATTCAAACGCCAGCGTTGCGGTGGACGGCGGCGATATCACCATATCCACTGGCGACGATGCGATTCATGCCGACGAACATGTAAGCATAACAGGGGGTAATATTAAAATAAAAAATTCCTTTGAAGGCATTGAGGGGTCTGCTGTGCATATTGGGGGCGCCACACTATCAATAGTATCCGACGACGATGGCATAAATGCCAGCGGCGGTTCTGACGACAATAATAATGGCAAAAGTCGGGAGCCGGACGCCTTTAGGACGGACAACGGCTGTATTATACGCATTACAGGCGGCTCAATAAGTATAGCTTCGGGGGGCGACGGAATAGATTCCAACGGCGGCATCATCATAGCCGGCGGAACGCTTCTCATCAACAGTGACATCAATTCCAATAACGGCGCCCTTGACTATGGCTCGTATTGTGTGATTAAGGGCGGAACTGTAGTGGCGGCAGGGGAAGCGGCGATGGCTGCGTTTCCTACTTCAT
>URFJ01000126.1 GCA_900547135.1 uncultured Eubacteriales bacterium
GATACCTCCAGACGGAAGCAAGCCTGAGGTGGATGTTGTTGGACTGCATATCAAGGTTGATAAGCTCGAAGACCATAGGGTTGAGTGGGCGATGGTTTCAAAAATTGAAACGAACGAGCAGGTTGCGGCGGTTTCAAAAGACAACGGACGCGTCTCCAAAAGCTAGCCGACAACTGTTTCGATATATCTAAAACAGGTATCTTAGGATACTAACTTCAATGGCGGTGCAGCGATTTACTCTGTTCCGCTTTTAATATTTCATTATTTGTGGGGGTAGAGTGCTCTTCCTTATTTGGGTTTACACATAACCAAAGGTCGTTGTTATCAAATATATTTAACAATCCAGCTCATGTTGTGTTTTTAAGCTTTCAAACCTGTTTAAGAATAAGCCTGATTAGGAGGCAGACGTTGATTGTTAACATATAATCCATTCTTTATCGACAAACCGTTTTCCTCAATCATAATCATACGCGTGGACGACTGCTTTAAGCTTAGAACAAATGCGCGTGAAAACGGTTTTGTAAATGGACATGCCACTCTTTGCGGCACATCCTGTAAGTGACAAAACCGACTCTTTGTCAATTATCTTCATTAAACAATATCAATTTAGGACTGCATAAGTCGCCAACAGCATAAGTGCCAGTTTGTATCCTTGGTCAAACCTTGCTTGTCGGGTCAAACCACATAGCTCCAAGTATATCAATGCCAAGGTGGATTCCCAATACTGGGCCGAGTTTTCTGAGCGTAACGCTAACCCCGCACTTCTTCTCTATCTGTTCAACAAGCTGCTTAGCGGCCTCCTCCTCGCTTATATACTGTACCGCTATCTCCTCAACGGTTTCTGGAACCGCCTTTAACAAGCTCTTTAGCTGATCGCTCCTTCCCCGCGCAACGCCGCAGGCGGTGACCGCCCCGTCCTTACACGTGAGAAGCGGCCTTATATTTAGTATAGTGCCTACAGATTGTCTAACAGGCCCCAAGCGGCCGCTCCGCCTAAGCGGCGTCATATCGCTTACGGAGAAAAGCGTTTTAACCTGGCCTCGCATTTTGGTAATTGCATCCGCAGTTTCGCTTAGGCTATAGCCGCTTTGAATTAGGCGTCTGGCCTCACGGACTAAGAATGCTATCCCTATTGCGGTTGTCCGTGTATCAACCACCTGAATAGAGCCTTCTTCCCCCATATTCCTAGCGCATAGCGATGCGTTGCTGTATGTTCCGCTGAGCCTTGATGAAATGGTCAGACAAAGCACCTCGAAACCAGAACGGCGAAGCGTGGAAAATGTTCTTTCATAGCATCCTATAGCAGGCTGCGAGGTATGCAGATCCTCTGTGCCGGCTATAAGAGACTCATAGTTTCCGTTATCTTCAACAAAATGTTCCGTATATGTTTTACCCGCAACCGTATAGGTCATGGGAACGTAAATTACGCCCAGCTGTCTGGCCTCCTGTTTTGTCAAACATGCGGTGCTGTCAGTAGCAATGACAATCATCAGTTAATCCTCCCGATTTTACGGTACTTTTCATAACGGGCATCCAGCATTTCCCGTATTGGCTTATTTAAATTTTTATTGAATGTATCTATAAGAGCTGATTTTATTGCCAAATATACCTCCTTAAAGCCCTGTCCGCATGCAGCGTCCGGCTCATCGAATATACGCTCTATTATATCCATGCTTAAAAGGTCTTGTGCAGTCATTTTAAGCGCCTCAGCTGCAGCTTCAACCCTTGAAGTATCCTTCCAGATTATGCTTGCCGCTCCTTCCGGCGATATAACGGAATAGACCGCGTTTTCAAGCATCCATACTTCGTCCGCGACCGCAAGCGCAAGCGCCCCGCCTGATCCTCCCTCCCCGATAAGGATGGAAACCACGGGCGTCTCCAGATTCATCATCTCCATAAGATTCATGGCTATCGCGCTTCCCTGCCCGCGCTCTTCAGCGCCCATGCCGCAATACGCTCCGGAGGTGTCCACCAGGCACACGACCGGTCTATGGAACTTCTCCGCCTGTTTCATAAGCCTAAGCGCTTTGCGGTAGCCCTCCGGATTAGCCGACCCAAAGTTTCTTATGACTTTGTCCTTTGTATCTACGCCCTTTTCAATGCCAATCACGGTTACAGGCATCCCGTTAAGGCGCGCCAGCCCTCCGACAACAGCGAGGTCGTCTCCAAACAGCCTGTCGCCATGAAGCTCATAAAAATCCTCGAAAATATTTGCTATAAACTCCAGCGACGTAGGCCTGCCCTTGGCACGCGCCTTAATCAGGCGTTCATATGCTTTCATGGACAATCCTCCTTTGTTCCGGTACATGCAGCTTAAGCAGCCAGCCTATTACATGACGTTGTTCACCTCTGGATACTATCTGGTCTACAAACCCTTTCCTTAACAAAAACTCTGCGCGCTGAAACCCTTCAGGGAGCGTCTGTCTCATGGTCTGCTCTATTACCCGCAGCCCTGCAAAGCCTATTAGCGCACCAGGCTCGGCAAGTATTATATCCCCTTCCATTGCAAACGACGCAGTTACCCCTCCGGTTGTAGGATTGGTCAAAATAGTTAGATAAAACAGGCCTGAATCGCTGTGCCGCCTTACCGCGGCGCTGGTCTTTGCCATCTGCATCAATGAAAGCATTCCCTCCTGTACCCTTGCTCCGCCCGATACCGTATATCCCACTACCGGCAGGCGCTTTTCCTTTGCGAATTCAAACAGACGGGTTATTTTGTCGCCCACCGAAGCGCTCATCGTTCCCATCATAAACTGGGACTCCATAATAAACAGTGCTGCTTCAGCGCCTTCTATTCTGCATGTTCCCGTAATCACGGCCTCGTTTTCACCGCTGGCCTCACAGGCCCTTTTAAGCTTTTCTTCATACTGCGGGAATCCGAGCCTATCCTTTGCCATAATATTGGAGTTAATCTCCTTAAACGTATCCTGATCGGAAATAAGGCGTACCCTTTCACGGGCGCTTATCATAAAATGATGGCCGCATCTGGGACAAACATATAAAAGCTCCCTTAGCTCATATGCAAAGGCGGCATGCTTGCAGGATGGACATGCTGTAAGCTTATCCTCGGACTGTTCAAAATGATCCGGCGCGTTTTTTTTGCCTTCGAGCGCGATCTTGGGTTTCACAAACATATTTTTGTTAATCATAACTAATAACCTCACTCTAAATCATTCAATCGGCCTATCAGATCAGTTGTATAGGCTCCACTTGTGAATTCAGCGCGGGATATAAGGTCAAGCTGAAACGCCCGGTTATGTTCAATCCCTTCAACCACCATTTCACAAAGCGCCGCATGCATTTTACGTATTGCCTCTTCACGCGTCTGCGCATGTACTATCAGCTTGCCTATCATAGAGTCGTAAAATGGAGGTATCCTGTATCCTTGATACAGCGCCGTATCAAAGCGAACCCAAGGCCCACCGGGGACATGAAGCATGGCGATTGTGCCACAGCTTGGAGCAAAACCACGGCTGGGATCCTCTGCGTTGATGCGGCATTCAATCGCATGGCCGTCGATGCGGACATCTTCGTTTGAAAATTCAACCGGCATTCCAGCTGCAATTCTTATCTGCCATTTAACCAGGTCTATCCCTGTTACCATCTCCGTAACGGGATGTTCGACCTGAAGCCTGGTGTTCATCTCCATAAAATAAAATTCCCCATTACCGTCGAGCAGGAACTCCACCGTTCCAAGACCCCTATAGCCCACCGCTCTCGCGGCGCGCGTCGCTGCCTCCGTCATGTCTTCTCTCAAACACGGCGATACTGCCGGAGAGGGGCTTTCTTCAACAAGCTTCTGATTTTTTCTTTGCATCGAGCATTCACGTTCTCCCAGGCAAACCACGTTTTCATAATTATCGCAAACCAGCTGCATTTCGATGTGCTTCACCGGAAACAGGTATTTTTCAAGGTATAGAGCGCCGTCGCCAAATGCGCTTTTTGCTTCAGCTGCCGCCGCGGTAAATGCGTGTTCAAGCTCACCGGAGCCGTTAACCCTCCTTATTCCCCTGCCGCCTCCACCAGCGCGGGCCTTCACCAACAGTGGGTAACCTATTATCTCGGCCTCTTTTGCCGCTTCATCTGCGGAGTTTACGATATCGCTTCCAGGGATTACAGGCACGCCTGCGGCCCTCATTGTTCTTCTAGCCTCGTCTTTATCACCCATTCGCTTTATAATTCCATACGGCGGTCCTATAAACGCGATTCCGCAATCAGCGCACATCCTTGCAAAGCTTGGGTTTTCCGACAATAATCCATAGCCGGGATGAATAGCCTCTGCTCCGCTCAATATGGCAGCGGATAATACTGAGACCATATTGAGATAGCTATCCTTCACCGGCGCAGGACCTATACAGAGACAATCGTCAGCAAGGCTTACATGCAGCGCGTCTCGGTCAGCCTCTGAAAACACCGCTACAGTAGCTATGCCCATCTCCTTACAGGCACGGATTATTCTAACGGCTATTTCGCCCCTGTTTGCGATCAATACCTTAGAAAACACGCTTTATCTTCCCTCCATAAGTGCAAAAGACAGTTCGCCTTCGCAGCAAAGCCGTCCGTCCACCTTAGCTTCCGCATGCGCAAAATAGAAAGGCTCTTTACGGCGGTTCAGCCTTGCGCTTACCTCTATCGTATCGCCTGGTACTATCTTATTTTTAAATTTAATTTTATCCATGCTTGTATAATACGCCGTGTTGCCTAACAGCCTGTCGCCTAATAGCAGTGCGCACGCCTGAGCCATGATTTCACATTGTATTACGCCTGGCATTACCGGGTTTCCAGGAAAATGCCCCTGAAAAAACGGTTCTGTGCGGGTCACGCATTTGACGCCCCGCGCCCATTGGCCGGGGGTGTAGTCCAGAATCTTATCCACCAAAGCAAACGGGTAGCGGTGCGGCAGAATCTTTTCGATTTCTGCCGCGGTCATGGTCCGGGGCGGTTCATTTGGCGTACAGTTCATCCTCATCCCTCCCAGCGTTTGAATACCACGCAGGCGTTATGGCCGCCAAAGCCCAGACTATCGCTCATGGCATACTCCACCTGCGCCGCGCGACCCTGGTTGGGGATATAGTCCAGATCCAGCTCCGGGTCCGGCTCCTGCAAATTGACAG
>URFJ01000127.1 GCA_900547135.1 uncultured Eubacteriales bacterium
TTCGCTCTCGGGAATTGCCAGTCTCTTATGTCGGAGTCCAACGCTCTATCCAGCTGAGCTACGGGCGTATGTTTATTTCATCGTATTGCGTTGGCATCAAATAGGCGCGGAGAGGCTTTAGCTGTAAAATCCGGATTTTGATAAACCTAGCCTGCCTCTGCCAATGGCACAAGATTGTATCCGGACTTCCATTCAACCCTATGCTCCAAAGTTAAACGACCATACATGAGCTATCCCGCTGATAAGGCAATTTTGTTCTGCATAGGGTAGCATACCATAATTCAGGCTGTAACTCTACCCTATCAAAATAAGAATGCCGCGCACCCATCCCTCGACATAACGTTTCCAGGCGGAACCCTGACAGGTGGCTCCAATCAGGCCATCCTGCGGCACACCAGCTCATCCGCTTAATGCTGCTTCCGTCAAGACCTGACATGGTTCACGGACGCCAGTTGCACAGGACCAAATCATCAACACTCCTTATCAGTGCCAGACCCTACAAACGAATGCCTCGGGACGGGAATCCAACCCTGCTACAGCGGATTGCAGGTATAGGGCACCGCTAACTCCCCGTCTGGCGCGGCCAATATAGTTTACAGCGTTTTAATGAATTTTGCAAGCCCTTATTATTGATGAGTTACATATAAAAACAATGTGTCAGGTGGGATCGTCCTGACACACTGCTTTTATGTTACATGCCATGATGCCGCTTTAGGGGAAATGTGTGTAAGTATGGAACGCTTCTAGCATACATGTATTGAATGATGAGCTTTTCACTAATCACAAACCACTGGGAATTGGAGAAGCCGGCATCATAGCATGTAATGTGGGGAAGGTATATCATGAATATGTTGGCCTATGGCCTCCATAAACAGGATGCTTAGTATCGTTCAGCCACAGCGCCCTTGTTCTCACCGCAGGACCGATTGGCCTATAGGCGATTACATGACTGAACGATTGGTGAGGAAGGAAGTTAGAGATATGTAATTTGGTTGTGCACCTTACAGTACAAATCAATGTCTGATGCACTCCCAAGTCTCTCGCTTGTCCTTACACCTATATATGCCCAAAAGCCTCTAAACGTAACGCAAGAAAAATCATATATTTTGTTAATTCCTTCATATTGATGTCATTTTGTTCTCCTAATAGTATAATGTCGATATAAGTCAATTTGTTGCTTATATTACGTTATATCCTTATCTTCTATTGTGACTGGTTGACTTTAATAGAAATGTAAAGATAATAGTAAGTAAAATATATTTTTAAAATGTATTGTAATTTGTTAGTATTAATTATTGACAAATATTCTTAAAAATGGAGGTTATTCATGTCAGCATGTTTAGCTCTGATTCTGAAAGAGAAAAACAGTTCCTGGATGAATTATACGAGCAGTATTATGATGTACTGTTCCGTTACTGCCTGCCATACTTAAATCGGGATATCGACTCATCGGCCGACTGCGTGCATATGGTGTTTGACGTGGCCGCTGCTAAAGTTAGAAACCTGATGGAGCACCCCAATATAAGCGGGTGGATGTATGCTACAGCTAAGAACTGTATCAAAAAAGAACTGCGCCGTATAAAGATGGAGCGGACTAAATTTGAGCGCCTTATGGAATCCATGCCTGTTACTACACAGATCGACCCGCTACTTGAGGACGAGGTAGACGCAATCAGGGACAGAATCGTAGATACGCTCAACGAAACGGAGAAGCTGCTCTATCGGCTGTATTATGTGGAAAACAAAACAGCACCTGAAATCGGTCAGATGCTTAATATTTCTGCGGATGCTGCTAAGATGAGGCTGTACAGGGTCCGTATAAAGCTGATTAAGGAGCTTAATAAATATATATAAATTTTTAGCGTTACCTTTACTAAAAAACGGGGATATATAAAAGATGGTGATAAATATGACGAGTAAATATGAAAAACAAATAGGAACGCTTTCCTTAAGAAAATGCGCTAGGCTTATAAAATCCATTGAAAAAAGGATGTTTGAAGAGATGGGGAAACCCACCGAATCCAGGGATATGGATCTTATAACCGAATGCCTTGATACTTTGGATGTCATTCATTTATATGTCAATGATAAAATAGTTAAGAAGATAAATAGTTATAAAGAACCCGCCTTTGTTCCGCAAAGGCTTCTCAGGCCTGCAGTTGCACTATGCCTGGTTTTGGGCCTATTGCTCGCTGTATCTGGCTTTGCTGAAGCGTTTAGTATCAACAGATGGTCGTCTATAATAACCTGGGGCAACAACGGCCTTATATTGAATCCTAGTTCCGAATTGCATGATGAATATTCAGACGGAACTGAAAACTTTCCTACCTATAGGATGAAGTTGCAGGACTTCAAATCCCTCGACGAAGCCTACAAGCGGCTGGACGTAAAGCCGCTGAGGCTCCCAAGCTATATGCCTTCAGATTTAGGAGAGCCAAAGGTGAAAGGCTATAATGTATCATATCATAGAATAATTCTTCTTAGTTATTTAAATTTAGAACACAATCGTTCTATTCACCTTAAGATTGATGACTACGATTACCATATCTATGGATTGTCAATAATAACTGAAGAAAACCTTGATTACGAGCATATATATAACTTTAACGGTATTGACTTTTATGTTTATAAAGTAGGAAACAGTATCAGATCCCTATGGATGTTGGGAAAGGTTCAATATGATCTTACCTTAGCAGGGGGTACCATTGAAGAGATGGTGCAGATTCTTAAATCATTTTGATAAGGTATTTTACAGAAAACCTTAATATATTATTTTTTTCGCGTTACCTTTTATGATAATTGTGGATATATATGTGTAGTATACATAATACCTTTTTGTATATTGTACATAAATTTATTACTAGGAGAATGACATGAAAAAAATACGTATATTTATTGCCTTACTTATAGTAGTTTCCATCATGACTACTAGCGCTATAACCTTTGCTGAGGCCTTAGGAGATGTAGAACCTGGTGGTGATAAGGGATGCAGCCATACATATGAAATTGTTAGTAGTGAAGAATATCTAGGCGATGAAAATGGAAAATGCAAGGTTAGGGTAACTGAATTGCAAGTTTGCACAAAGTGTCAATATGAAATTGTTATATCGGAGGTAACATTCTCAAGAGATCACGTGTCCTATATTTTTAAATCCGTATGTGACCGCGCGACCCACATATACTATTGCAAATGCAAGTGCGGCAAAGGCATGCCGACAATTCGAGACGTCTGTCCCCGTCCTGGTATAGGATGCCCTGATATGCTTAGTTTGGGCAGATGGATGACTATGCTGTATTAAATCCATTGACCCCGAAACCTCTCAGTGTTAGTATTAGTACCGCAATATACCTTTGCAAAGCGGTAAATTCCTGTTAATATAGTTAATTCTAGCGTATACATGCGGTAAGTCCTCTAAACCATCTGCTGTTGTTAAACCCAATCCTCATAATCATTGCCCAAGCGTGCAGCGGAAAGCACTCACCCACCCTTAGGATTCAGCTTTACAGCATGTATACAATCAATAGTCGTCAATGCGTCAAGAAGATCCCACTTGGCGCATTGTATTTTTTTATTAACAGTAGCTAATCAACGACGCTTCGGAGCTAAAGTATTGTTACAGGCTGAAGCCTATAAAATGCGCTTGTGGGAAATAAGCATTGCTGTAAACTATTTTAAACCATATTCAAGATAAAACATGCCCTTTATGTCCTGTAGGGATATAAAGGGCATGCAGTATTCGCTATTAGCATAGGACGGCCTACGTTAAAGTTAACCCAAAAAACCTATACTTTGCCCATTACCAGGGAATACTTCCTCTTGCCATAAGAATAATAACAGCCCCCTATTCTTATATGATGAATAGTATAATTAGATATACATATTGCAGGGTGTATCTATCAACCAGCTGCAGCGTCCTGTTGGGACATAAAATGAGCGGAACCTGCCGCAAGGATTTAATCTGAGGCTTATTAATGGTAAACTTGCTGCGGTCTTGCTTAGAATGATGACATACCCTCTGGAATCCAACAACGGAACGCCTTTGGTCAAGATAGCTGCGACTATTTGAGTATGATAATCGCTTCATCCTTGTATCAGTGTCTATGTTCTTAAAGGCTATAAATGTTTCCTGCGTGTCAATTCGTTATTATATATTAAAATGCCGTCTTACCTAAAATTTCTCTTTAAACCGTATATTAAATGGCGCAGCATAAACCTTGCCGCGCCGTTATTCATTTAGTAGAAATAGCCTATGTATTATAATTCTATCTACATCGCCATATCGCCATGATGGCTTATAAGCGTTGCGTCATATACGCCTTCAATTTTGAGCAATTTATCAACGAATCCGGTTTCCGAATCCTTAAGGCGCAGTTCCAGGGTCATCTCTATTCCGTCACGCTGTACGGTTTTGCTTTTAAGTTTTGTCTTGGGCAGCTTGGAGATAAATTGCTTAACTACCGAGCCAGCATTTTCATGATAATGGATTATTAAAAGGTATGATTCGGTTGACCTGAACCTTACAAGACTGATTATAATCAGGAATACGCCGATAGAGACGGCTGAGATTATAGCCACATCATAGAACCTAGTCCCAACTGCGATGCCCTCGCCGACAGCCCAGAACATAAATACCGTGTCGATAGGATCCTTTACCGCCGTACGGAACCTGATTATCGACAACGCGCCGACCATTCCCAGGCTGAGCACAAGACTGTTGTTTATTAGCATCAGCATCAGCGACGTTACCAGGGTAAGCATTATAAGGCTGATATTAAAGTTGCGCGAGTACATGACGCCGGCAAAGGTTTTCTTATAAATTAAGAAAATAAATATGCCCACAGCCAGCGCGAGTACAAGCGTTAACAGCACCTGCAGCGGGCTTATCGTCGTAGATATCAGGTCTGACAGACCCAGTCCTCCGGTCGTGCCGGCAGCGTCGGAAAATAGCATCGTTGTGTCCTCCAAATAAGTTGTATCAGTTGTACATCCGTACGTCAGTTAACATATTACGTCAATTT
>URFJ01000128.1 GCA_900547135.1 uncultured Eubacteriales bacterium
CTGTAAAGGAGCCTGGGCCTGAATCAACGGCATATATGTCTATCATATCAGGAGTTATGCTGTTTGCCGCCATAAGCTCATCGACCAGTGGTAATATTGTTTGAGAATGAGTTCCGCTTGCCGTTTCGGCCGATCTTGAAAATAATGTATCGTCTATCTTCAGGGCGGCGGAAGCCACGGCTGATGAAGTGGAAATAGCAAGCATAATCATAATCGTATCCCTCAAGTATTGTTGTAAAGATTATTTATCATTAGCTCATATTTGCTGCCGCGGGAATTAAGCCTGACTACCCTTGAATTAGCTCCATCGCCTTCAATATGGATTTCGAGCCGTTCTTCTGGCAACGCGTCCTGAATGTTTTCCGGCCATTCCATAATTATTATACCATTACGGTTTAAATACTCGTCAAAGCCAATAGCGTATAATTCATCAGAACCGCTAAGCCTGTATGCGTCAAAATGGAATAATGGAACGCTAAGGGCATGTTCCCTTACTATGGTAAAGGTTGGGCTCATAATGTCCCCCTGTTCCGCCCCCAGAGAGGAAGCTATACCGCGAACCATTGTGGTCTTCCCTGTGCCAAGCCCACCGTACATCGCTACAAACGCTCCCCGTGTCAAAAGCAGGCCCACGGACGCTCCAAACCCTATAGTATCCTCTTCGGATTTTAAAACAAAAGTTCTCTGCATCAGCTGAGCGCCCCGCTATCCAATAGTTCATGATATAAATCCATAAGCTTATCCTCTAAGATAGCGCTTCTGATATCCTCCATCAATTTCAGGGTAAACCTAAGATTATGCATAGTTATAAGCTGAGCGGCCAAAATTTCCTTGGCCTTTATGAGATGGCGAATATAGGCCCTCGTAAAGTTGGCGCAAGCGTAGCAGTCGCATCCCTCTTCAATGGGGCTGTAATCCCTTTCAAAGCCCGCGTTCCTAAGGGTTAGCTTACCGTTTCTTGTGAATGCCAGGCCATTTCTAGCGGTTCGCGTCTGAAGGACGCAGTCGAACATATCAATGCCTCTCATTACCCCCTCTATTAGGCAGTCTGGACTTCCAACGCCCATAAGATAACGAGGTTTATTTACAGGCATGTGCGGCGCAAGCGTTTCAAGCATTTCGTACATGATTGGTTTCGGTTCCCCAACCGACAACCCCCCTATGCCGTATCCTGGGAAGTCAAGATCAGTAATCGCCTTTGCGCTTTCCACACGAAGGTCTCGGTACATTCCTCCCTGGATAATGCCAAACAGCGCCTGGTCTTCCCTGCTGTGCGAATCCTTACATCTCTTAGCCCATCTGTGGGTTCTTTTCATCGCCTCTATGGTGTACGCCCTGTCGCTTGGGTATGGCGCGCACTCGTCAAACGCCATGGCAATGTCCGCTCCCAACGCCTGCTCAATATCCATTACCATTTCTGGGGTGAAAAACAACTTTCTCCCATCAATGTGAGAGTGAAATTCTACCCCGTCCTCTTTTATCTTATTTATTCCGGCCAAGCTGAATACTTGGAACCCACCGCTATCAGTCAATACGGGCCTGTCCCACCCCATAAACCGGTGCAGGCCGCCAGCCTCGCGCACTATGTTATGCCCTGGTCTCAGATACAAATGATACGTGTTGCCAAGAATTATGGGGGCTTTAACCTCTATCAGGTCCCTTGGCGTCATTGCCTTTACCGTAGCCTGTGTTCCTACCGGCATGAAGCATGGCGTATCTATTATGCCATGCTCGGTATATATCTTGCCAAGTCGAGCGTTCGTTTTTACGCACGTTTTTAATAGTTCATATTTCAAACGTATTCTCTCCTGTAATACACTAGGCGTCTGCGAATAAAAACGCCGACATACGCCTCATTTAGCAAATTATTATATCAGCTGGCGCTCAGTACTGCAACAGCTTTAAATTAATTGTATATTAAAATTAGATCCATGATTTGTATATTTAAAGGTCAAATAAAACGCACATAAAGGTTTTGGGTCATACACAAACATATTTTATGAAACAGATCGAATTATATAAGTAAATGTTGACAAATTAAATTTAATTTTATATAATTTAACTACTATGCGTAGTGAGGTGGTTGTATGAAGAATATAACGGATAGCGAACGCGTAATAATGGATATTTTATGGGAGGAATCCCCTCTGCCTGCTGCCGAAATAATAAAGCGTGCCCGCAGGACAGAGCCTTGGGCGGACAATACGATAAGGACATTCCTGACCCGATTAAATGAAAAGGGGATGGTTCGTATTGATAAGGGGGATGTCAACCTCTATTCCGCCTCCGTCTCTTTTGAACAGGCTGGTTTAAACATGGCTAAGGCGACGTTGAAAAAGATGTTTAACGGATCGATTAATAAATTGATGGTCAGTTTTATTGACAATAATGAGGTGTCAAAAGAGGAATTGGATGAGTTGAGGAGCCTGCTGAATCAGAGAAAGTGAGGCTGCTATGGAATTCGCTTATGGATGTATTGCCATATCGTTGATCTGTGGCGCGTTTGTTCTGTTAGTGTTGCTCTGTAGGAGGATGCTTCATAAGGCCTCCTCCTATTGGCGCGTAACCGCATGGCTTTTAATAATGCTGAGACTTGCCGCGCCCATTGTAACAACATCTTCCATAAGCGTTCTATCGCTCATAGTTGACAACAAACCGAAAATCGAATCCACTATTCTTAATTATTATCCAATAGACGAGTCAGGCGTAAGCGAGCAACTGGAGCAATATGATGAGGTACCCCCGCCTGCCCAAGCGGCTTTGACCGATGTTGAACAATCCGTAAACCCGATTAATTTTAATTCCGAATCCATTGCATTGTCCATATGGGGTGCGGGAGCGGTAATAGTATTATCAAGTTTTGCCCTAACTTCCATAAGGTTTAGGAAATACTCCTCAATTACTCCGTGCGAAGATTCGCGCATAAACCGGATAGTAGCTGAGGAATGCAAGCATAAAAATGTGAGATGCTCAGCCTTTTGGGTATCACGAAGCTGTACGTTCGCCCTGTTTGGCCTACTTAGGCCGCGTATATTGATCTCTAGGGATATGGCGCACTGCACAGACGCGCAGCTGCGATTTGCTATCCAGCATGAGATCGCTCATATAAAGCGAAAAGATATTCTATTTTTAAGGCTTCTAATGCTTGTACAGGCAGTTCATTGGTTTAATCCCCTTGTATGGCTTATGGGCAAATACATAAGGGAGGACATTGAGCTTTGCGCGGATGCCGATGCAATCAGTGATATTCCGGTTTATACAAGGCTTGACTATGGGCGCGCCCTTATTGACATGTGTGCGCAGGCAAACGCAAAGTATTCGCCTACTGCAGCCATGTTTGGCAGCAGCATAAACCTTCGCAACAGGGTGGCAATGATCGCAAACTTTCAGCCGAAACGATATTTAATAAATTTTATACTGGCGCTCACCATGACGTTAACAATAGTTTCATTCACCACAATGCCATCTCCAGTAAAGGCGGCGGAAACTGAAAATGAGAACACGCAGTCAGGAGATGCTTTAGCCGATACAAGTTTTGAATCGGAGCTGGAGGCTCTTTATCTAAGCGCTATTAATGATAAAGGCGATATTAATTACACTTATGATATGGACTATATAATGAAGAACATGGATGACTTTACGGTACTAAGCAAAACGGGAATGGGGAGCAGATTGAAAATTTATCAAGAGCAAATGTTTTCCGCCTCATATCCGGGCAATGGCTTATTGTTCAGCATAGAAACCGATTATGTAGAGCATGTCTCATCCTATTTTACAAAGCCTACCGCCAATGCCAAGGCAATGACTAAACCTATCAATATAAATCCCGCTGATGTGACTAGCTGGGATAATGAGACACTGATGTCAATAAGTTCTGCTTATGAACGTTATTGCGTTTATAGCGGACCTCTTCAAGGCCCCGGTAAATCGGTTAATACCGTAGTTAAGGACTTCATTTTCATCTTTAATGGAAACTATATATTAAAAGTATCATATGGTAAGGCGCTTATCGACAGTTCGGATGCATCCGATGGAAACCTCTGGCGTAATGGGATGACAAGCAAACATATCTCCGGAATTATCAATGAGGAAACAATGGTTGACTGGCTGTTGGAAATAGATCCCCCATCATTTTCTTATAATTATAATGAACTGGGGCACTGCATAAAATTTGGTGAGATGGAATTTCTCGTTTATTAAGTTTTATTGGTCTAACATTTTAAAATTAACCATTTTTGTACCAAACTATACATCAATAACAAGCAAGCCTCCTGCGCATAATACCTACGAGATATATGTACGGAGGCTCTTTTATGGAATGGATTATCTGGATTGTTATTCAATGCGGCGTAATGCTGCTAATGAGCTGGTTTATCTTTACCAGGCAGCGTAAGGCCCTTGAATCTCCCAAGAAACCTGTAAAAAAAGAGAACTGCAATAATAAGGAATTGGCGGAACTGAAAAGTTCCCGCAGCCGTTCATTAAGCGTCCCTTTGACTGAGCTTTCCCGTCCTATGAGATTAGACGATATAGTTGGCCAAAGGGAAGGGATAAAGGCGCTTAGGGCGGCTATATGCGGACCTAACCCACAGCATGTACTTATCTATGGACCTCCAGGCGTGGGGAAAACTTGCGCAGCACGCCTTGTTCTGGAGGAAGCCAAACATAGCGAATGCTCACCCTTCAATGAACATTCCCAGTTTATAGAAGTCGACGCTACATGCGTTAGATTTGACGAACGCGCTATCGCCGATCCTCTTATGGGCTCGGTTCATGACCCAATCTACCAGGGCGCCGGCTCATGGGGATCTCTAGGCGTTCCGCAGCCAAAACCCGGCGCGGTCAGCAGGGCGCATTGCGGCATTCTGTTTTTAGATGAAATAGGCGAACTGCATCCTCTTCAATTGAATAAGCTGTTGAAAGTGCTTGAGGACAGGCGCGTGTTCTTTGACAGCGCTTATTATACACCTGATAACCCCAACATTCCCCCTCATATCCACGATATTTTTC
>URFJ01000129.1 GCA_900547135.1 uncultured Eubacteriales bacterium
ATATAATCCTACAACCGGATACATCAGAAGCGAAGTCTTTTCAGAAAAACTTCGCCCCAATTAGTGTGCTAATGTGCTAACATCTAATCGTTCCTCCGTGGGGGGTAAAAAATTTGCACCGGGGGGGTGGGGTTTTTTACCCACGCGGGGGGGGTTTTTGTGGCGGGGGGTAGGTCCTTTGAGGAAAAGACGCCGGTGGATGCGGTCATTCACGACAGGATGATGGACCTGTTCCGTCTGTATCTCATCGTCGGAGGTATGCCCGCCGCCGTCATGGTCTATCTGGACACGAACAATCTCAGAGAGGTCGTGCGAGAGCAGCGATCTATCCTCGCCCTTTACAAGCGAGATATTGCCCGGTATGACCCGAACAACAAGCTCTATCTTGAGGATATATTCGACCTTATTCCCAGCGAACTGAACGCAAAGAGCAAGCGGTTTATCCTAAAAAAGCTCAACGAAAACTTCAAGCTGTCCCGATACACGAACAGCTTTCTGTGGCTCAAGGACGCCGGCGTCGCGCTCCCTGCCTTCTGCGTCAATGAGCCTACCGTGCCACTCATGCTGTCGCGTTCCACGAACCTGTTTAAGCTGTTCCTTGCAGATGTGGGACTGCTGGCCTCCATGTATATGGACAATATTCAGGTGAAGATACTCAACCGCGAGAAAGATATAAACTTTGGTTCCGTATACGAAAACGCCGCCGCCCAAGAGCTGAAAGCCCATGGTTTTGACCTCTATTACTTCAACAGCAAAAAGCAGGGTGAGCTGGATTTTCTGGTGGAGTTGGGCGGCGAAGTGCTGCCTATCGAGATAAAGTCCGGCAAGGACTATACCAAGCATGTGGCGTTGAGCAACGTACTCGCAAATGAGGACTACGCCATCCCTGCCGCTTATGTGTTTCACAACGGGAATGTGAGCGCATCCGGGAAGGTGATATATCTGCCGGTATATATGCTGATGTTCATTCGGCGCATGGAATCGCCGGAGGAACTCATATACAAGATCGACCTGGATGCACTTAAATAGGAGCTGCAGGTATGGATAACAATAATCGGATACTGCTCATACTACAATACCTGTGGGACAATACAGACAAAACGCATACGGTCTCCCTTGCCGACATTACAAGGCATCTGGAGAGCTGCGGCATCACCGCCGACCCACGGACGCTGCGCAAGGACATCGCCCAGCTCACTGACTTTGGAATAGACATCGTAGTAGACCGCAGGGTGCAAAACCAATATCACGTCGCTAACCGTCATTTTGAAGCCCCGGAGGTCAAGCTCCTAATAGACGCGGTGCAGTCTTCGCGCTTTATTACGAACAAAAAGAGCAAGGCTCTTATCCAGAAGCTCGCCGCATTTGTCGCCCCCAATCAAAAGACTGTCCCTACTGCGGCTACCTTGTCGCGCGGGTATTCTCAGATGCGGTTGGACATAAAATGGTCTTTTGCAAAAAGTGCAAGGCGGAATACCCTGTCAATCTCGGCTACTTCCGCCGTATGAAGCAACGGCGTCGCTGCGAGCATTATCCAAAGCGAAAACGCCAGAAGCGATAGCACCCCACAACTGAATACCATACAAACTACTTTTAATTGAGCAAGCGGAGAGAATCCGGCGTAAGCCGGAGGAGACTACCAAGCGCCGTATGAGGCCGGTTTGAGCGTAAGCTCATCCCGATTTCTACGGCGCTTTTTGTTTTGCCCGGTTACCTTCGTACTGCGTTAAAAGTCCCTTCCCTCTCGCTTGGGAAAGGACTTTTATGTTATATCTCTGGCTTTGCTACATAGCCAATTACCCGTGATCTCCGAATTTTTGACGTTCACCCAAAACTCAAAAATTCAAAGGAGATTACGACAATGTTTGAATCCAAAAATATCTATGTTCTCAACAAGAGAGACGCCAGCGCCATCGTGTACGAGGATGCTTATGGCAATATCATACGCCTGACCCGCGAGCACTTTTCCAGCGAGGATGAGTTCCTCCGCTTTAAGGCATTGTCGGACGAGGAATACCACAACGCCGAAAAAGAGCGGCATCTGTATGCGGACAACATACTCTCTCTGGAATGACTGTCAAAAGAAGCCGTAGCCGTTGCTTCCGTGGAGGATGCTTATCTTACGTAGTGAAGCCAAAGCCGCCTACGCTGAGCATCGGTAAGACAGTTGCTGAAACCGTCCGATTAAATCTGCGTAAAATCGCAATGCATGAGAACGTGTCCTTCCAAAGTGTCTATGAGTGTATCGAAAAAGCCAGAAAAAAACTTTTGGAATTTTTGAAAAACTACCCTGACAAAACCCCGTTATCGCCGCGATAAGTGAAGGGAGTTTTTATAGACCCCGGACAACCGTACTTTGAAAACCGCATATACGGCATTACAGGCACAGACCCTGCGTGATACCGAATTGGCGTTTTTAACTTCTTCAATATAACTTCAATATCGCAATTAGTTTCCTAAGAAACGATTTGGTAGTATCAAAGCCGGACGGCGCACCATATCGGCGTGATGTCGTATCAACTAATTTCGTGCAGTTAATCCGTCACCTTGAAATGCCGCATATCCGCTTTCACGATTTTGCGCCACACAGCGGCAACAAATATGCACCAACTGACGGGTGACTTCTACACCGTGGGCGAGATATTGGGACACACGCTGAAAGGTATCGGTATCTCTCTCGGTATCTCAACAAACCGGTTGGGCGCTTGTTCATGTCGTACAAAAAATTCCTTTGAATCTATTGCACATCATGCTTACGCATTGTATCATGTAGATTAAAGGTATTCATCTCTAAATTAATCTGATACTTAGATTGGAGGTTAGCATCATGCTTTGTATTGATCTAAATAATAAAAAGCATCATGATTTTGCCCGAATGCGATTTTGGCGCGGCTTCCAGTTGTGGAGGGATCGAATTAAAATCGTGCTGTCAAGCGCATGAGTTGTACTGTTTAACAGTCGTCAGCTTGTGCGCTTTCTTATTTATAAAGTTTCAATTTTTATTAAGGGACAAATATGGAGGGACATATGATGGCAAAACGGATGTTAAAAATAGTTTCTGCTACTTTAATGGCTTTGATTGTGGCTTTGGTCGCTATAGCCCCTATCACCGAAGCCGTCTCCAACCCTGACGAGGTCGTCTTTACCGAAGTTTTAAGGCTGGGTATAGGCGACGGCGATTACGAAGTTGGATACGACTATGGATTGCATCATCTGCATTTAAAGGGGCCTGGCGGATTTGTTATAATGGATAGCGAGCTGTTCATACTGGATTCAGTCAACCGGCGCATACAGGTATTCAATCTGACGGGTGAATATCAGCGCAGCATTCCGCTTCCCGCTGACGCATGGCCAACGCAGATATGCTGTTATGAGGGACGGATTTACGTACTTGATTACGATTATGACAGGGTTATCTCCGTGCCGGCTTCAGGCGTAGCGGCACAGGACAGCGCAAATGCGAACATGGAAAAGTACGATCTGCCGGAAGGCCTGCCCGGGGAGCTGGTCTGCGATTTATATGCTGCAAAAACAGGCGTAGCGGTAACGGATATTAAAAATAACCATTATTACCTTGACCAGACCGGCAGTTTTAAATTAGGAAAGGAATACTCGGCCATTGGATCGCCAGAGCAGCGTGAAGGCGATTTGGATAAAACAGCGGCCTGGATTAAATATGGAGAACAGACATGGAGCATTGACAGAGAAAATATAATCAATGACATTGACACGAAAGGCACGGATTCAGATGGCAGCCTGTATACGGCATTTTATGAGATGGTTCCCAATACAAGCGTATTCCTGATGGAAAAAACGCTGCGCAGATACGACCAGACTGGAAAGCTGACAGGATGCGCATTGATAGACTTTGCCGATGATTATACATATCCTAACCAGGAATTTTCCATACAGTCGGATGGCAGCGTATATTATATGGCCTGCAGGGACGGGTATGTAAGCATACAGACTATCCGGCTTGGCACAACATATGAAAGCCAAATGGATAAGCTGGCCCGGCAAGCCGCGGAAATAGAGATGCAGCACGCTGAGGAAGATATGTCTGAAAAGGCGGCACATGTATATAACATAGGCGTAAGCCGGTCAACAGCCAGGTCCCGTGCCATGAGCGCGGCAAATTACACCTGGAGCCTGAGGGCCATAAACAAGCAGCCGCATAGCTCCATTAAGCTGCCCACTTATATACAGCAGGCCAGCGTGGGACAAACGGTGAAGGGAATCCCCTATTGCAGAGGCGGCTTTAACGGCTGCGATACATTAATGAGCACGACATACGGAAAGGCGTTTTCGCTGACAATAAATGATTACAGGTCCGGCGATGTAACGGGCGGGGATTTCAAAGGCGTAGCGACTGGCCTAGACTGCTCCGGCCTGGTATCCAGCGCGTATAGATTCAGCACAAAATATAATACAGGCATGCTGCAAAACGACGTAGGGCATGTGCTAGGGGGATTGCAGGACCTTAGACAGATGGACTTTGCCGTAAAAAGCGGTGACCATGTGGTATTGTTCGATGAAAAGAAAGAAAACGATTATCAAATAATCGACGCAACAACGACGTACACAAATCCTCAGGGAGTGACGGTAAAAATAGAAAAGGTATCGCTCAGAGTTGTCAGTGGAACTTATATGAATAAGTTCGTATATAGAACGCCATGGTGTCAGGCAGATTCCGCGTATGTGAGCAATACAACGCATCACTGGCACAAATGTAAGTACTCTGGGTGCGGTTCTGGAATAAAATTTGGGTATGAAACGCATGTATGGGTGCCTGTAACCTCCACCGTATTCAGATGCGAATGCGGTAAGATCATGCGCAACGACGTTGTAATAAACGAAACGCAAGACAATGGATATTTACATTAAAGCGCCTTAGTTTACGTTAACGCAAATTAATACATAATGCAGGGGCAATATCAAAGGCTCCTGCATAGAATTGGAGGTAAATTTGAACGCAAAGAGAATTATAATTTTGCTTATGGCAGCGGTT
>URFJ01000130.1 GCA_900547135.1 uncultured Eubacteriales bacterium
GCGAGACGCTCCACAGCTACATGATGGCAGGCAACATCACCGTGTTATCCGCTGATGAGGTAGCGGAGGGATTGGGCTTGACCAACTACGCCTACATGGAGTGGTTAGAGCCAGATCAGGAGATCGAGGACAATTTTGCACGCAGTTACGGGCGGGTGTCTGTAGATGTGTCACAAGGCCCGCACGCGCTGGTGTTTGACCTGACGGAGCCGCCCGAGCCATACAACGAGTACGCCGACATGCAGGCGGCGTTAGGCGTGCTGGGCGTATCACCCGTGGAGGTGGTCTGATGAGCAAGTGGACTGATGGGGCGCGGCAGATGAGGGGCGATATTGATACGGTGTGTAACAGCTTACCAGATGAGGACGCAGTCAACACGCCATATCTGTTCATGCCGTGGCAGAGCGCTACGACTTATTTAGCAGGTGACCGCGTCAGGTATGGCAACTTGCTGTACCGATGCCTACAGGCTCACACATCACAAGACGATTGGAAGCCTGATGTAGCCGTGTCGCTGTGGGTGCGTATTGATGACCCAGCCATAGAGTGGCCAGAGTGGCGGCAGCCAACGGGAGCGCATGACGCATATCCGCTTGGCGCGCAGGTATCCCATGTCGGCAAGCGGTGGGTATCTGACATTGACGGCAACGTCTGGGAGCCAGGCGTGTCGGGTTGGAGCGAGTATGTAGGAGGTGGCGGACAATGAGCATTACAACACTAATCACGCAGTTCAGAGAGCTATTACGTACACAAGTCGATAAGGGCATCTATGTATGGGGCGGTAACGGCCATCTGCTGACGGGCATGAGTGACCCGCGCGGATGGATACGCAAGCACGAGACCAGTACGGCCAACGCCAATCGCGCTGTTGCCCTGTACGACAGGCGTGTACAGTCTGGTATAACCGAAATACGCGCGTTTGACTGTTCGGGGCTTATTTACTGGGCGCTGAACAAGCTGGGTTTGCAGGCATCCGACATCAACAGCAGGGGCTTATATGCCAGATGTAAGCCTGTTATTAAGGCTGATCTCAGGGTTGGTGATCTGACATTCAGACACAACGGAGAGCGCATTTACCACGTCGGGGTATATATCGGAGGCGGAAGGGTAATTGAATGCATAGGACGCGACGATGGCGTTATAGAGCACGGGATAGACGCCATGGGTACGGGCTATTGGACACATTACGGGCGATTAGACATGTTAGGAGGCATAGATATGGCAACGATCATACAGCACACATCACCCATGATGCAGGGCAATAACATCAAAGCATTGCAGGCCGCGCTGAACGGGCTGGGCTATAACTGTGGGAGCGCGGACGGCAAAGCGGGGAGTAAGACTATGGCGGGTATAGCGGCCTTTGTGGCAGCTCACGGCGGGCTTGTCGGCACACCGGTACTGCCGGACAAGGCGACACTCACCATAACTGTGGGAGATCAGACATACAGCATTGAGATGGATTAAGGGGTGATCAGCATGGACTGGGGAGCATTGATAGCCGTACTGGCGGCTATGAGCGGCATCGGCTTAGGGTGGCTTGGGCGGGCACGGACAGTAAGGACAGATACGCAAAAAGATACTGAACGAAAGACGCAGATGCGGGTTGATCTGGAGTATATAAAACGGGGAATTGACGATATACGCGCAGAAATGCGGATGTTAAACGCACGTCTGGACGATCTGGACAAAAGGGTAACCCGTCTTGAAGAGACGGTCAAGAACAACACATACAGGCTTAACGCAATCGACAAAAAGAAAACAGGAGGAATAAGCTAAAATGGAAACACAAAGCAGAATTAAAAGCCCATTGTTTTGGGTAGGACTTATCTCGGCGGTATATACGGCGGTAGTTTCGGCCGGAGTGTCAGCAGGGGTGGAGATGCCATGGTGGATAGGCGCGATAGGCGTGGGGCTGTCGGCAGTGCTTGTGTATTGCAACGGCAACAATCCGAGCCTGACGGGCAAGTATTGAGTTTGAGGGGGCGGAGTGATCCGCCCCCCTCCCCTGCTGTCAGCTAGCCTTTACTTTAATTCTAAAGGCTTTCTTACCATAGTCTTTGGCGTAATATCTAACACCTTTGATGGTAATAAATGTACGAAAAATATAAAAATATTTATTCTTCATTACATAATACCTTCCTTTCTGACCGAGAAAGCCCCTTTACAAACACCAAAAGTAATGTTATGATATATTGAACGTATATCATCGGTAAGGGTCGGGTGTCGCTCGATCTGAGATCCCGATATAAAAGCGGTGACTTCGGGGGTCGCCGTTTTTATTTAATTGATTTCAGTTGTACCGTAGCGGCCTGCTGAGAAACCCCACATTTTTCAGCAACTTCATGCACAGTCATGCCTCTGACCATGTCTGCATCAACCATAAATTCTCCGGCAAGACATTTTGCCTGCCACTCAGGATCACAATACGCCTTGTATTGATTTGATTCATTGTCAAAACTGCGGTACAATCGTAACCCGCTCATCTTTAATAGAAGAACATGACTAAGTTCGTGCATTATAGTCATTCTATCCCTTCCATTGCCGTTGTAGGCTCCACGGTAAACGCTTTCTTTTATGCGAATACAATTATTGTCATAATCATATTCGGCATGGATATTTCCAGGTAGTCTATAATCATCAATCACTTCATAATAAAAGCTGGGGTCTTGATTCAATTCACTGAAGCATTCAAGAAATTGCAGTACAGGAAAGTATAGTTTGCCTGTTAAACCTATAGCTTCTTTAATGCTTCTTGCATAATTTCGTAGCTGCACACGCGAAACAGGATCAGAAGTATAATTCATTAGTAATTCCTTTCATCCTTATTATTAAAATAATTTATAATATCCTCTGCTTCCTTGTCAGTAAGGGAGCCGAAGCTTCGCGCAAATGTTAGAGCTGCTTTTTTCCTTGGAGCACTTTGATTAATAAGGTTAATTTTAACTGTAGTAACGGCATCCCTTGTCAATTCCTGCAGAATTGATCTCTGATCGTCACTTAGTGAATATAGCACAGATAATTTATCTATCCACTCTGACGGCATGTTTTTTTTACCGGTTTCTACCGAAGACAAAAATGAAATGCTAACACCCAGCTTGGTTGCCATGTTGTACAATATTTCGCCGTGGTCTATTCGAAGTTTCCGTAAAAACTTTCCTAGTTCCGTAATCATGTGTCTTCCTCCCATAATTGTAATCATTTGGAATTATACACTATACGGCTGAGAAAGTCAAGCTGATTATTAAAAAAAGTTAAACCAAATTTAGTTAAAATATTAGTGACAAGATGGACGTTTCAATAACGGATTCATGGATTTCACTAACACAAAAAGAAGGGCGGATCACTCCGCCCCCATGCTTTTTTCTACTCCACGTAATCAACCGGAGCGATGCGGTAGCATATCTCGCCGCCGTAGCATTCAAGGGTGAAGTTCTTGCTGAATTCGATTGTGTCTACTACGAACTTGCCGTTGATGTAATCTAATCCTATCTTGAGCGCTCCGTCCGATAGGATGCTTACAGTTGAGAGGGGAAGCCCCTTTTCCTTCCTGAAGTCCAGCATTGACTTTATAGTATCCGTAAAGGCATATGTGAATGGTCCATAAAAATAATCGGCATATGCTTCCATAGCTGGGTCTATTGAGGCGAGACTTCTTAATTCATCGCCCTTTTTAATTCCCTTATAATCTGAGTAGGATAACTTTTCACTCATCAGCGCTGCATAAGCCGTTATACAGCTGGACTCATTTGTTTTCCCTTCATATATATCAAAGAAGAAATATAAACGTACCCCCTTATCCGTATCATACATTACATACCCAATGTCGTTTTCAGGCATCAATCTTATAGCGCCATGGGGGAGTCTGGTAAGAAAGGCAGCCAGTGATCTGGTGCCTATAGACTGCTCAATATTAGTATATGTTCGGTCAGTACCTAAACAAATAATCCAGTTTTCCTCTAGTTGGTCTCTTCCAAAGTCCTCATACGAAAGAAAAAACATACTATTATAATCATATACAGGTATATCAAGGGCTTCGGTTTTGCTATTAGCCGGATAATCTTCTATATATTTATACATGGCTGGATTAATACCGCCATAGCCATAGTATTCTTTAAACTCAACTACTTCCAATACTTCCTTGGTTGGTTCTGGCGTAGGCTCGCCAGCGTTTACATTACTGCCGGATTCAGTTTGCGTTGGCGTGTCCGGAGTTGGCGTAAGAGCGGGGCTTTCGTTTGTTGGTGAATTGCACCCCGCTATTAAACATATGTTAAATAATATAAGCCAGCTTATACAACGAATCAAATTCCTTTTCATTTTAAGACCTCCTCATATTCCCTTAGTATCGATTTTAAAGTACGTAAGCACACTCTTATGAGAGTAATTCCACCAGTAGGACTCGTTTGAGGGATTATATACCGGAATCCGGTTTGAGGGTTCGGTCTTTGATGGCTTTTCCGCCCAATAACCGGTGTTTGTCTGATACCACCAATGGTTGTCGAACAACTCGTCATTATCGTTTGGTTCATCCCAGAAACCGGAGGGCTTATCCAGTTGATTGTTTAATGGCCGAACTATCGCTCCATATTCATCCCTGATCTCCTTATCTTGAAACCCTGTCCTATTGACAAGCCTGTATTGGTTTAGTCCTATGCCAGAGGTGCTGGAGGATATGCGCGCCGGATTTCTTGAGCTAACATAGATATCCATCCATTCTTCTATTTTATTGACATAAAAACTGTGTATATAGTTTATGCTCTTTTGATGGACGTCTTTTACCTTAATATTAAGTTTAATGGCATCTATATGCATTTCCAAATCCAGAGCATAGCCCATACAGTTAGCCGCTTCGCCATTATTCTGCACATACGGTCTATTGCCATAGTATGTGCCGGATGAGGTATAGTTAATTATCAGCTCCGGCTTATT
>URFJ01000131.1 GCA_900547135.1 uncultured Eubacteriales bacterium
TTTTTCTACAGCTTCCCTACGAAGCCCGCCTTTTCTGACCCTTATTTACTTTATAGTAAAGACCTGTTATTATATAACTAAAAGCGAAATACTAGCCGTTTGCATATAGTTTTAAATGAAAAAAAGGCGGCTAAGCCGCCTTTTAAGAACATGCTATAGACTCTTATTCCACAGTTTCAACCTTGCTTACGCTCAATTTGACCGTTTCACCGTTTATTGTCCATTCTCTGGAGTAATCCCCCTCGCCTACATGCCTTACAAATCCCTTTGCAAGGGTATCATCGGCTATTTCAGTTCCAAAGCTCTCGACTATGCTATCTATACGCTCGTTGCCCTCATAGCCTACAACAATGTGGTCCGTCACCTCAAATCCCGCTTCCTTACGCATTGTTTGTATTTTGGATACTAGTTCGCGCACAAACCCTTCGTCTATCAATTCAGGTGTAAGCGTGGTATCCAGCACTACGGCCAGATTGCCTTCAGCTTCGGTTACGAAGCCCTCGCGCTTTTGTATTTCTACGAGCACATCTTCAGGGGAGAGGAACACGGTCTGACCATCCACTTCGAATTCATAATTCCTATTGCTCTTATGCGCCTGTACTATGATATCCCCTATTCCTTCTTCCTCATGAAGGTATGCGCTTATCCGTTTCAAGAGCTTGCCATAGCGCGGCCCCAGTGTTTTAAGCTGCGGCTTTACTTTGTAAGATGAGAAACCGGAGGCATCTTCAATATAGGAAACCTTTTTTACATTAAGTTCCGAAGCTATAATGTCCGTGTACGACTGTGGCATATCCGTACCCTGAACAAACATGCCGCCTATTGGCTGCCTGTTCTTTATATTAGCGCTGTTGCGCGCGCTTCTGCCCAGCACAACTATATCCAACACCCTGCCCATATTGCTTTCAAGCTCCGGATCTATCATACTCCTGTCGCATTTAGGGTAATCGCAAAGATGCACGCTTTCGGGAGCGTTAGCGTCAATGGAGCGCACAAGGTTCTGATAC
Organism: uncultured Eubacteriales bacterium; assembly: GCA_900547135.1. Lineage (GTDB taxonomy): Bacteria > Bacillota > Clostridia > Christensenellales > CAG-138 > UMGS946. Next base: position 1,008 of record URFJ01000131.1, read on the forward strand.
ATCTCCTCCGATATAAACGGAACAAACGGAGCTATAAGCCTGCAAAGCGTTTCGAGGACCGTGTATAAGGTCATGTAAGCCGCTTCTTTATCTCGCGTCATCTCCTTGCCCCAATAGCGCTCACGGCATCTTCTCACATACCAGTTGGAAAGCTCATCAACAAACTTTATCAGCTCACGTCCCGCCTCTGTTATTCTAAGGTTGTCAAGTTGGCTGTCAACCAGTTCAACGGTTGTGTTCAGCCTTGAGAGGATCCATCGGTCCATAGCCGAGAGGTTATCCTTGTCGAGCCTGTGCTTAGTTGGATCAAAGCCATCGATTTCCGCATAAAGGATATAAAAGGCGTATGTGTTCCACAGGGTTCCCATAAACTTCCGCTGGTATTCGCTGACAGCTTCAGCGCTAAACGAGCTGGGCAGCCAGGGGCTGGAGCCGGTATAAAAATACCATCTTACCGCGTCCGCTCCCTGCTTATCAAGCACATCCCAAGGATCTACCACATTTCCCTTGTGCTTGCTCATCTTTACGCCGTCCTTATCGTTGACAAGCCCGAGGACTATGCAGTTAAGGAATGATGGAATGTCAAACAGGCAGGCAGAGATGGCGAGAAGGTTATAGAACCATCCGCGCGTCTGGTCTATGGCCTCGCTTATATAATCGGCAGGGAAACGCCTGTGGAACTCTTCCGCGTTTTCAAATGGGTAGTGCCACTGGGCAAAGGGCATGGATCCGGAATCAAACCAACAGTCTATAACCACAGGCTCACGGCGCATGGGTTTGCCGCATTCAGGGCATGGGAATGTTATTGGATCGAGGAAAGGCTTGTGAAGCTCTATATCCTCAGGAACGTCCGGATTAAGCTGTGAAAGCTCCTTACGGCTTCCGACAACGTGTATATGGCCGCATTCGCACATCCACACCGGAAGAGGCGTTCCCCAATAACGCTCGCGGGATATACACCAATCTATCACGTTTTCCAGGAAATTGCCCATCCGCCCTTCTTTTATAGTGGCCGGTATCCAGTTTACCCTTTTGTTATATTCTATAAGCCTATCCTTAATGGCCGTCATCTTTATGAACCAGCTCTCACGTGCATAATAGATGAGCGGCGTATCACAGCGCCAGCAATACGGGTAGCTGTGCTCGAATTCAAGCTTTTTAAAAAGTTTTCCGCTTATCCTTAGATCCTTTATTATCTGCTTGTCAGCTTCCTTTACGAACATTCCGTCCCATGGGGTCCCCCCTGTCATTATTCCGGAGGTGCTGACAAGCTGGATAAATGGAAGGTCCCATTCACGCCCGACCTTGGCGTCCTGCTCACCGAATGCGGGAGCGATATGGACTATGCCGGAGCCTGAATCCAGGGTTACGTAATCGTCGGCTACAACTCTAAAGCCACTTTTATTTTTTAGGTTTACCGGAAAGTCAAAAAGCGGTTCATACTCAAGCCCAATAAGATCCGTACCCTTATAGTGCTCAATTACCTTAGCCTCTTCACCAATTACCGCTCCTACGAGCGCCTTGGCAAGTATCAGGTTTTTACCCTCGTATTCAACTTTTACATAGTCAAAGTCCCTGTTTACGCACAGCGCCACGTTGCTTGGGAGCGTCCACGGGGTCGTGGTCCACGCAAGCAGGCTGGCGTTTTGCCCTATTACGGGGAACGTTACAAATATTGAGGTGTCTTTAACGGTTTTATAACCCTGAGCAACCTCATGGGATGAAAGCGCCGTGCCGCATCGGGGGCAGTAGGGCACGATCTTATGCCCCTTATAAAGCAAACCCTTTTCGTATATGGTTTTCAGCGCCCACCACTCGGACTCAATATAGTTGTTGTCATAAGTTATGTATGGGTTCTCCATGTCCGCCCAGTAGCCTACGCGGTCGCTCATCTGCTCCCACTCAGCCTTATACTTCCATACGGACTCCTTGCACTTCTCGATAAATGCCCCAACGCCATATTCCTCAATCTGATCCTTGCTGTCAAGGCCAAGCGCTTTTTCAACTTCAAGTTCTACAGGAAGGCCATGGGTGTCCCAGCCGGCTTTACGCAATACGTCATAGCCCTTCATAGTCTTAAAGCGCGGAATTATATCCTTCATGCTTCTTGTAAGAACATGGCCGATATGAGGCTTACCGTTAGCGGTAGGCGGACCGTCGAAAAAGGTGTATGGTTCCTCGCCTTTCCTCTGAACGGCGCTTTTTTCAAAGATACGGTTTTCTTTCCAGAACTTAAGCGTATCCTTCTCGCGTGAAGCGAAGTCCAGCGAGGTGTCTACTTTTTTGTACATGCAATGCGCTCCTTTAAAATATTATATTGATCCAAAGCCTGAGTTTAATTAAAAGGCCTTTCGTCCATATATAATTTAGGACGAAAGGCCTATAAAAGGCTTCCGCGGTACCACCCAGATTGGCATAACTTGCCCGCTTTATCGCGTACGTTACATACGCATCCTCTATAACGTGAGGAAACGTTACCGCTTACTATATTAAGCATATCCTTCAGCGGCAAACTCATGGGTGATGCATTTGTTTCTCAACCCTCCCGCTACCTTACACCAGACGTAGCTCGCTCTGGGCTGTTGAGAGTATGTCTGTCCCAATCTTAGCTTTAACCATATGAACTTACTGTTTCGCATTATACAGTATGTTTTTCTTTTTGTAAAGTGCCAAAGTTAAAGCAATAATGTGAAAAAATAGCTATGCCTACATTATCAAGCATATCTTGACGAAACATGTATTTATGTTATAATATATTTGACGTAAAAAAATAGATGTAACTAAAGGAGTGTAATTTTATGGAACTGAAGAGAATCGCTGACGAAATGCAGCCACGGACAATGGCGGCCAGAGATTGGGTATTCCAGGTTATTCGTACCGCTATTGTTAGGGGCGTATTGCCAGGAGGCATGCCTTTACGTCAGGATGAGATTTCAGCTGCGCTTAATGTTAGCCATATACCCGTGCGCGAGGCGTTTAGGCAGCTAGAGGCACAGGGGCTTGTAAGGATTTATCCAAACCGGGGCGCTATAGTTACAAAGCTAAACCGGGGCGAAATGGCCAACATTATGGATACCCGCATAATGCTAGAGCTTGGGGCTATCAGAGCCGCTCTTCCTCGTATGACGGATGAACTGCTTGATGAAGCTGGAAGGCTTTTGGAAAAATCCGTTGAAGAAACTGATCAGCATAAATTGGAGGATCTTAACCTTAAGTTTCATCTCATGCTCTATGGCCCTGCTGAAAACCAGGTCCTGTTCCAGCTTATTGACCAGCTTCATGCAAATGTCGACAGGTATATAAGAAGGTTTTATACGCTTTCTGATCGTGTCGAGAGATCGCTTGAGGATCATCAAAAGCTACTGGACGCCTGCCGCAAACGTGATATTGTACTTGTGGACGCAGTACTGCGCACCCATTTGGAGTATGCCAAAGAGCAGCTAATGAATTTGCCGTCTGAGACGGACTAAAAATTATAACGTAGATTCATCTCCCGAATTCTCTATTGGGTTTACGCTGATTAATTATAATACAGTGTAAACCTAGTTTTGGTGAACATTCCGATTAATGGAAATACAAACTTAAATGCTTCA
>URFJ01000132.1 GCA_900547135.1 uncultured Eubacteriales bacterium
GCTGATCGTGCGCGTGGAGGATACTGGATGCGGTATACCGGAAGATGACGTACCACACCTGTTTGAAAGGTTTTATAAGGTTGACAAATCCAGAAAGGAGGGCGGTACAGGCCTTGGCCTGTCGATTGCATATCAGATTATTGAAAAGCTGGGTGAGAGGATAACGGTTACAAGTGAACTGGGTAAGGGCACCTGCTTTACATTTACATTGAAAAAATACGTATCAAATGCGATAGCGCTTGGTCCCGCGCATGAAACATCGCCAATAAATAAAAAAATAGACGGATTTGAACCTCAGCAAAGGGCTGCGGCTAATCAAAAGGATAAACGAAAACCAAGGGATGCCGAATATGAGGTCTTATATGATGAAAACATATCGAAGAAATCCGGAAAGCCAAAGAATGGGGGAGCCGTGTGATACAGCAATTTGCTTTAAGATACAGTGGCTCATATAAATAATCCATGGGCTGTTCAATATGTCCCGTAAACTGCGGTGCAATCCGCGGGATAGAATCTGGCAGGTGCGGGGTAGGCGGCGTGTCCTATGTGGCCAGAGTTGCATTGCACATGTATGAAGAGCCTTGCATAAGCGGGACTAGAGGCTCTGGAACCATATTCTTTTCAGGGTGCAATCTTCAATGCGTTTTTTGCCAGAACTATAAGATAAGCAGGGAAAGCAATGGGAAGCCAATGAATCCTGAACTGCTATCGGAGATCATGCTAGGGCTTGAGGAGCTGGGCGCCCATAATATAAATCTTGTCACGCCCACTCCTCATCTCGAACTAATTATAAAATCCATTCCATTGGCGCGCTCAGCGGGGTTATCGATACCGATTGTATACAATACAAACGCATACGAAAAGGTTGAGTCTCTAAAGCGGCTAGAGGGTTTGATTGACATTTACCTGCCTGATTTAAAGTACGTGTCAAAGCGGATTTCCGCTAAATATTCAGGTGCAGAAAACTATTTTGAATATGCGTCGAAGGCTGTAATGGAGATGTACAGGCAATGCGGAGACTTGAAAACACATAGCAATGGAATTGCAAAAAAGGGCATAATTATTAGACATCTTGTTTTGCCTGGATCAGTAGACGAGGCAAGGTTGGTTTTGAATTTTATTGCAGAGGAAATTGGACGTTCGACCCATGTTTCGCTTATGAGCCAGTATGTGCCAATGGGCGGCGCCTTGTCAATGCCGGTTATTAATAGGGCGCTAAAAACGAGCGAATACAATCGTGCGGTGGAGCACTGTATAGCTATAGGTCTTGATAATACGCTAATACAGGAAAAGTCATCAGCGAATTGTAAATATACACCTGATTTTAATACTTTTTTTGAATAGCACCCTTGATTTTTCCTGATACTGGAGTTATAATTATACCGTAGGGGGGAATCTTATCCAACGGCATGTAGGAGAATTCTTCATGACTGGTTCTTCCTCCAGAATATAATGATTCATTTGGACTCATACTTTACGTCCGTTGGATGAGCTTCGGAAGGCCGCTTAATGCGGCTCTTTTTTTATAAAAAATGGTTAAATTGTTTCTTTTGCAGGATCGCAAAAAGGAAATTCAAACAACTAATTCGTAACAACCAAATTCCCATAAGTAATATTGAATTTATAAGCCAATACTAAGACATCATGATTAAGAGGTGACACATATGGGAGCAGATAAGCGAAAGATTGCCATTGTCGGCGCAGGGGCAGTAGGCATGAGCTATGCCTATGCGCTTTTAAACCGTTCAGCCTGTGACGAACTCGTTATCCTGGATAAGGATAAAAAGCGCGCTGAGGGCGAAGTTATGGATTTAAACCATGGCCTAGCATTTGCCCAAGGCCACATGAGAATAAGCCTGGGGAGTTACAAGGACTGCGCTGACGCCGATATTGTGGTTATATCGGCGGGCATATCACACCGCCAGCATGAAGGAAGGAATTCACTCCTATCCCGGAATTGCGAGGTTGTAACATCTATTGTAAAGCCCGTTGTATCCTCAGGATTTGATGGTATATTTATAGTAGTTACAAATCCGGTAGATATAATGGCCTATCTTACGTATAAACTGTCTGGATTTCCGGCTAAGCGCGTAATAGGAAGCGGAACGCTGCTGGACACATCCCGCTTAAAGTACCTTCTTGGCGAGGACTTCCGCGTAGCGCCGCAAAACGTACATGCCTATGTTATGGGTGAGCATGGAGACAGTGAATTTATCCCGTGGTCCATTGCCAGCATATCCTCAAAGCCGATAAAGGATGTAAAGAGAGGTTCGGGAGATTATATGTCCGGCGCCAATCTGGAGGAGATAGGTACGGATGTAAAATTTGCGGCTCAGCAGATAATAGCTGCAAAAGGGGCAACGAACTATGGGATCGGGATGTCCATGATGAGAATTACAAACGCTATCCTTAGCAACGAAAACAGCGTGCTCACCGTATCAGCTTATCTAAACGGCGAGTATGGACAGCATGGGGTTTATGCGGGAGTTCCATGCATAGTAAACAGGGGCGGCATCGACGAGATAATTGAATTCAAGCTTTCCAAGGATGAACAGGCAAAGCTGCAGTCTTCATGCGATGGATTACGTAAATTATGTAAGGTGCTCGACATGCATCAAAGCCACGAACTGACCGCACAATATTGATGAAGGGAGTGATTATAATGGATCAGAATTTAGAACTTCTTAACGACGTATATGAAAACGCTGAAATGGGGAGGAATACCATAAAAAGGTTGATAAAGATAACGGAGGATGATGAGTTTAGAAAGACCATGGCATATCAATTCGCGGAATATCAGGGCGTTATGGATGAGGCCAGAAGAATATTCATTAGCGTTGGACAATCTCCAAGAGGGATAAAAGGGATCGCAAAATCATCCGTTAATGCATCGATTGCGATAAATACAGCCATTGATAAAACCTCAACGCATTTGGCCGAGATGATAATGCAGGGCTGTACCATGGGCATAATAGATATGATCAAAAGCATTAAGCATAATCCGGATGCGTCGGAAGAGGTTAAGGCCCTCGCAGAAAAGCTGCTTACAACAGAGGAAAACAACATGAACATTATGAAGGAGCATTTATGATGGAAAGAGTGTATAATAATCTAAATGATCTTTTGGAGAATGAAGACAGGGCAAAGGGGTATTATGCAATGCTGCCAGACTTCGTACAAAATACGCTGTGCGGGAAGGGGCAAAGTATCAGCTCCTTCAATGCACTGTGCGATCACGCTGAGGCCGCTTTCGGGGAAAAATAAATCTGAGTACAGAGAGCAGATCAAACACGGGATGTTTTTCCCGTGTTTTTTTATAATAGAATCGTATGCATCGCATGACTGTAGATGCTCTGTGCCGTCTCATCCCATAATGACATAGCCTTAATGGCTGAGGCCTCATCGGGAACACGCATTTCAGTGCAGAAGAGAAATAGCCCGGGATTTTGGGCCCTGAGAGTTACAATATAGGAGCCCTTCAGGCCGCGTCTGCTGGTTGATGATAGCTTGGCATCCATAGGGATTTGAAATTCTGAGATATATTTAACATCAGCAGTTTTTTTCATTAAAAGCTGGTTAATTGCAAATGAGTATAATGGGTAGGCGGTTTTATCCCAGTTATCCGCAGCCATTAGGGATGCATCGAAGTCCGCAAGGTGAACAATAGTTTTAAAAACCAGGCTGTCCTCTTCAATGACCGTAAGCGTGACATGATACGATCCGTCCTCCAGGCGCTTTCTGTCGGTAATATATTGGGCGGCTTTCCTAAGATTGCCGCGGTTTTCCTCTATGTAGAGGTCAATCGCCTTGCGAAGCGACATGGGAAGCTGTTCCTTAAATACATCTATGGTTTCCAGGCCGCTTTGAGTAATTCTATAGGATTGGCCGAATTCACGTGGGACCGCGGCAACCATGCCTGCCTTTTCAAGACCAATCATGCAGGCGTGAAGCTCCAGGTAGGGCGCCCACTCGTTATCGTGCATAAGCCTGCATAGAGTATGAAGGGAGATATCTTCCCTGAACTTGTCAAGAAAATAAAGTGCGCAAAGCTTGTCGCGCGTAAAACCCTTTGAAAAATAGCCCATATAAAGCACCTCCGATAACCCATTATAACATATTAATTAAGACGAAATCATTTATGCCGTTGGGCTAATTACGAATATTTTGGTACAATGTACAATTTGTTTACACTTTATGCTGTACAAACTATAGACGGTTTTGATATACTAACTTAAGATTTAAAATGAGGTGTGCTATAATTGGCCAGACTAGTTATAGTACGCTGTTTGTTTATACGCACTTTTATAATGGCGAGGGGATGGATGCAGTTGAGAAAGCGTATAGTAATTTGCCTGGCTTTATGCCTTGTGGTTTTTTTTGTGGCTGTTCCTGCGGGAGCTGAGTTGGAGTTTGACATAGATTCAATTATTACTATGCTTTTTTTGCTTTTGGATGCTTAATCGGGTGCGGTCCTATATGAAAAGGCTGGACA
>URFJ01000133.1 GCA_900547135.1 uncultured Eubacteriales bacterium
CTAGTCAGGTGCATCATAAGCACCCCAACGCGCACTGCCGAAGCGATTCCGTTGGGCGCGTTGAGGTAAAGCTGTTCGCTCAGAGTATAATAATGTCCGGCGCTTTGCGGGGTTTCGCCGTTTAAAAGCATTTGCCCGTGCTCTTCACAGCCTACCATATTTACCTCCACATAGCCGCGGCATATGGTTACAGCGGCCTGCGCGTCAACAATAATATGCCAGCCGCAGACCAGCGCCAGCACTATGGCAAGTATCCGGCCGACGGGCTTTGACAGAATCTTTGGATGTGATCATAAATAGCTCTTTTCTCAAAACTCTAATAAATAGACATCACAAATAGGATTTTCACTCTCATTAATACAGACAAATTATTTGTCAATAAAATTGCAGTATCAAGGTTTTATTTGAAACTATCTAAATTTTTGCCCTGCTCCGCCGCAATATCGTCTATCAGCCGGCTTAATGGTCTCACATAGTCCTTCATTCCAAGATGTGCAGATGCCTGCATGTATTTATCACTGCTGTCCGATAAATAAAACGCCTGCCTTTGCTGACCGAGCATTACAAGCTTATCATCGCTTAAATCCCTGTCATAGGTCATAAGATGCCAGATTTCCTTTATTTTATATCTTGACAACGCATTGCTATCCGCGGAGGATACCTGCTTCCACCGTTCACGCAAGGTCCGCTTGCAACTTATTCCAATGCTCCATCCATCCGTGCATTTAAACCATTTATCAACTTCAATATCGGTTTGAAAGTGATCGGGTTTTTGATGTGAGCTAAAGCCGTAATAATTAAAGAGAAATGTGGTTACGTCTTCCAGACTGTTGCCTGCGCGGCTTTTTCTTTTTTGCCCAGCCCTCCTCTCAAATTCCTGTACAAACGCAGTAAGGATGGTATTTGTCTCTATTTCAGTCCTATTGTAAGAGATCGCGTTAAGGTTAGCGACCAGTTTTGTAAATTCACTGACAATCTCATTTCTTTCTAGATTAAGACATCCTTTCACTCCCAGCGTATCCCAGGCCGCCAGCAGCCGCCCCACCCCTGTTTTTCCAAGACTGTCCAATATCTGTTTAGCTGTCTCATAGCAAAATTCAACATCATTGCTTGGAACTCTGCTTAATGCCGCGTTTGTAGGTATAACAATATAGCGCGCGGTTATTATAAAGGCAATAATGTCATTAATACAATTAATCTCTGTATCCAGCGCAAGCACCAAGTCATTTGCAAGAACAGCCGCTTTTGTACCGCTTTTTGAGCTAGCGCTTATTTTGTTTGTAATAATATCCTTACATATCGCGAATTTCTCCTCATCATTTAACGTTGCTTGTGCCAGAATAGTTTCTACGTGGCTAACAATACTCAGCAATAAAGTGTCCTTTTTACCAACAGCGCCGTATTGATCCGTATTCATTAACATGCGCGCAAACCAGTAACAATTACGCCATGGGCTATAATAAACCGCCATTTTTACCTGATCCGCAAACGACATTCCAATCTCCTCCGTCTATTCGTTTTTGAGCCATCTTGCAGTATTGTTCTGAATTGTCAATGCAGACAAAATTTCTATTATTTTGTTTTGCAGCAACGCCTGTAGTGCCGGATCCGCAAAAGGGATCAAGAACCAGGCCGGCATTTGTTGACTCAACTATTCTATTAATTAATTCCAGTGGAAATGGCGCCGGATGGGGATTGTTCAGCTCTTGTTTTATCTCCCAAACGTCACCATGCTTGTTAGCGCCTTGAGCCAATTTAAAAGCTGGTTTGGCAATTATATATATAACTTCATATGTAGGCAGAAAATAGCCCTTATTGAAATTAATTCCGCCTTTACGCTTCCAGATTATAATTTGCCTGACAGGGTATCCCTTTACAATTTCCGCGCGGTCCTGAAGAAGTCCTGCCTGTACCCGCCACTTATGATTATAAAATATTGCGCCGTCATCCTTTAATAAACGTAGCATCTGCTTTAAACACTCCCTTTGCCATTTACAATAGACATCATATGGCATATCATCCGAATGCTCCAAATAGCCGTTTTGCAGCGCGGCGTTTTCCCATTTGCCGCCCCGTCCGTCCTTCATTCCGTTACCCGTAGAATTTTTAAGATTATACGGCGGGGAGGTGATGATTAAATCGATGCTGCCTCCTGGCATTTTTCTCATTACAGAAAGACAATCGCCCAGAATTATTTTATTCGTTACGGTCTCAATTTTTATTCTCTTTAGTTCGTCTACTTTGATAACATCAGTCATCACCAGCACCTCAATACAATGAACATATATAAATATTTTAGCACACCGCCACCCCCTTTACAATCATAATTCCACTTGACTTGAAGACCTGCATAATATGAAAGCAATTAACCGATATAGTAGGCCATGAATTTATACCTCTGCCATTGTGTTAAGCAGCGAGTACATGCAAACCTCAGATATGTCAAAGATATAACCCGTGATGATTATTTTGAATATGGCTGATGGGGGCAGAAACGTTCAGCTATTTATTTTCTGTAAATAGAATACAAACATTGGAATCACCCCATTCATTAATGCTTCCGTAATCATAAACCGCATACACTCTCCTCAGGCGCATTAGCATTTTTAATGTTGAATCCCGTCTTAAACACGTAGGCCAACAACACAAGTACAAGCCCGTAGATAAAATGCGGAGCCGCATAAGTTACGCCAACGCCGAGATTATTGTCCGACGCCGCGTTTACGATTGCGGGAATGACCTTGCCGTTGATTACCGGCAAAAGCACGGCCGCCACTATGATGATTATCCCCGCCGCCAGCAGCAGCTTCACGTTTTGATATAAAAATGTGCGCTTTCTTGCTATGTTTATCAGCACTATGCATATCAATATCAGGCACGCCGCTATTGGCAGGGTTCTAGTCAGGTGCATCATAAGCACCCCAACGCGCACTGCCGAAGCGATTCCGTTGGGCGCGTTGAGGTAAAGCTGTTCACTCAGAGTATAATAATGTCCGGCGCCTCGTGGGGTTTCGCCGTTTAAAAGCATTTGCCCGTGCTCTTCACCGCCTACCATATTTACCTCCACATAGCCCTGGCCTATGGTTACAGCGGCCTGCGCGTCAACAATAATATGCCAGCAGCACGCCAGCGCCAATAATACGGCCAGTATCCGTCCGACGGGCTTTGACAGAATATTGGATATAATCATAATAATATTCCTCCTCTCTTTACTTTTATATCCATTGAATCCCTGTAGAGTAACGGTAGCTTCGGCGGTATTTTCAAAATAAGACAAGTATGCGTTTATCGTTGCTATAGAATTGTTATAAAGACGTATATATAAATTGATATTTTAATTAATCTATAAGCTTATTTTTTTATCTTCTTGGAACGCGGATAAGGCTTTTTGTCATCGGTTATTCCGGCTAAATAATCCATGCTGGTACCCAAAACGAGCGCAATACGCTTGCACTGCTCAAAGGTATAATACCTCTGGCCGCGTTCAATCTTAGAATAGTCACTTTGATCTATTCCTGTAAGTATTTGCATCCCTACTTGTGTATAGCCCTTTTCGATCCTCAATTTTTTTAGCCTATCCATCTAACCACCAAAATAATTATGTCATTTTGACCTATTAATGTAAGGGCCAAATTGACCTATATATTTATTCAGCCTAGCTTCTCGGAACGTGGATAAGGCTTTTTCTCATCGGTTATTCCAGCTAAATAATCCATGCTGGTGCCTAATGCGAGCGCAATACACCTGCATTGCTCAAAGGTATAATATCTCTGGCCGCGTTCAATTTTAGAATAGTCGCTTTGATCTATTCCTGTGAGCGTCTGCATTCGTACTTGTGTATAGCCCTTTTCGAGCCTCAATTTTTTAAGCCTATCCATTTAACCACCAAATCAATTATGGCATTTTGACCTATTGACTATAGGGTTAAATTGACCTATAATTGGATTGACTATTCTCGGAACACATCATTTGTTTCAAAATGCCGGGCAAATAGTAAGTTACGAATATCTGATATGACAAACCCCATGGAGGTAAACCGAAATGAACGATTCTCTTGACATGGACATGAAGCTTATGGATGAAATAATTGACGGCGCAAGCAGGCTTCCACCTGACAGGCAGGAGCGCATACTGGAGGTTATCAAGGCAATGCTGTTTACAAGGAAGGTGATAATGGAGCAGGAGCGGGAAAGCATGCCGGCGCGGGAGATAGGGCATGAGGTTTGAAAACATCGACTGCCACATACGGCTTGGCCTTAAGGTGGCATATTACAGAAGGATAAGGGAAAT
>URFJ01000134.1 GCA_900547135.1 uncultured Eubacteriales bacterium
CTTTTCTTTCTCCATATAACCTAGACCTTATTATCCTTTCACACCATTTATGTTATTATAACATTTGTTCTAGTATTTGTCATCCATTATACTTGTAAATCCGATAATCTTCTCCTAAGCAGATCAAGCGCGTTGAGTGTCGAAACGTTTCTTATGTGCTCCCTTGACCCGTTTAATCTCAGTTCTTTAACATACGTACCATCTATATCCGCAATTCCAACGTATACAAGCCCCACAGGCTTATTATCGCTTCCGCCGCCGGGTCCCGCTATTCCTGTAGTTGATATTCCTATATCCGCACCTGAACTAAGCCGTACCCCCTCCGCCATCTGCGCGGCGACTATGCGGCTTACGGCCCCGAACTGGGCAACCGAATCGGGCTTTACTCCCAGCCGCCTTAATTTGGAATCGTTTGAATACGTAACCGCCCCTTCGACAAACCAGCGGGAGCTGCCTGGAACGCTGACAAGCGCTGATGACAGCATGCCGCCCGTGCAGCTTTCCGCAACAGCCAGCGTTAGCTGCTTTTCGATCAGCATTTTTGAACAAACCTCGTTGAGTCCCTCGTCATCAGTCGAATATACCGCCTCTCCAATTATGGAGCAAATCTCCTTAATTATAGGTTCCGCAAGCGCCTTACCTTCATCAATATCTCTGCATTTTGCAGTAACTCTTAGGGTAACTTCCCCTGGTTTTACGTATGGAGCTATTGTTGGGTTGGTCTGTTTGTCGATAACCTCCTTTATCATAGAGGCCGCCGCTGATTCGCCCATACCGAATATGCGAATAATGCGTGTATATAAAATACAATCGCTGAGACGTTGAAGATATGGTAATACTCCATGTTCAAACATGGGGGTCATCTCCCTTGGGGGACCTGGGAGCAATATAGCCGTCCCATTATTTGATTCGATTATGCAGCCTGGGGCCGTTCCTACTTCATTTTTTAAAATGATGCAACCGTCGGGTAACATAGCCTGCTTTATATTGCTTTCGGGCATAACCGCACCGCGGGCGCTAAAATGAGCCTTAATTTTTTCAAGTGACGGCCCATCAAGTACCAGGTCTTGTTTCATTACATTTGCAACAGCCTCCTTGGTAATATCATCGCTGGTCGGACCTAAACCTCCGGTTAATATTACTATGTCGGATCTAATTAGAGCATTTTTAATCGCAGAGCACAGCCTGTCCCAGTTATCGCCAACTGTTGTGTCATAGTAATGCGAAATTCCCAATTCGGCTAACTTATTAGCTATATATTGCGAATTTGTATTTAAGATCTGGCCCATTAATATCTCTGTGCCGACCGTAATAACCTCTGCATTCATGTTGTCACTTCCTTAGTTAAAATTTAATGCACTTTTATTTTTAATTATATAATCTCCGGCAGACCATACAGCCAAAACTACCGACAACCATAGCACTATTTTATCAAGAGGTAGCCCCCATGCTGAGAATATTGGATTACCAAGCATTATAAGCAACAGTCCCACACATTGTAATACGGTTTTAACCTTACCTATCCAGTTTGCCGCAATAATATTACCCTTTCCCGCGGATACCATTCTAAAGCCGCTCATGATCAACTCGCGTGCAATTATTATGAACGCTGGTATAGGGGATAACATACCCTTTCCGATTAGCATGATCAATGCGCTTGAAGTCAACAGCTTATCCGCTATTGGGTCCATAAGTTTGCCAAAATCGGTGACTATCCCATGCTTTCTAGCATAATTGCCATCAATTATATCCGTTATATAAGCCATTAAGAATATTGCCGATGCGCAATAATTCCACCAGCTATAAGGGATATAGAAACATGCAATAAAAACTGGAATCATTGCAATTCTTATCAGGGTAAGTTTGTTAGGAAGATTCATCTCGTCAGCTCCCCCCATATATCATATTCTTCAGCGCTCCTAAGGACAACATCGGCAAAGTCGCCTTCTCTAAGGGCAGCATCGTTATCCTTTACAATGATATAACCGTCCAACTCAGGCGATTCCGCATACGATCTGCAATAAGCAAGTCCGTTATCAATATATTCTACCAGCACGCGCTCTGTTTTACCGATTCTCCCTCGGTTAAATTCCAGCGATAGCTTTTGCTGTGTTGAATACAGGCTTTTCAAGCGTCTGTTCTTTACTGCTTCCTCAACTTGGCCCGTGTATTCAGCCGCTATGGTTCCATCCTCAGCTGAATATGCAAACGCGCCTACCCTATTGAAAGGGTTTTCACAAAAGAAATCAAGCAATTCCCTAAACTGGTCTTCGGATTCTCCCGGAAATCCCACCATAGCCGTAGTGCGAAGTATGAAAGAAGGCTCCACTTTTCGTATATATTTAACCATATGTTCTATATGCTCTCTAGAACCATGGCGGTTCATTCTTCTTAACACTTCCTGATTAATGTGCTGTATGGGAATGTCGATATAGTTCAGGACTTTTTTATTGCTAATTATTGAATCTATTAATTCTTCCGTTACAGTGCTGGGATATGCGTACATAAGGCGTATCCAAACAAAACCATCAATTCTGGAAAGCTCGTTGAGCAGTTCCCCTATCATTGGCCTTCCATAGATATCAACGCCATAGCTCGTCGTATCCTGGGCAATTACCGTAAGCTCCTTTACGCCGCCTTGGGCAAGCAGTCTGGCTTCCGATAATAGGCGGTCCATGGGTACGCTCTTTCTTCCGCCCCTTATAATTGGAATTGCGCAATAAGTACACCTGTTGTCGCAGCCATCGGCGATCCGCAGATATGCCCTGAATGGCGGCGTGGTTAAAACACGTCCGCAACCTGATGCATGGGGAATAGGTTTTCCACATAGCTCTGCTAACCTTCTAGCTAACTGTTCATAATCCCTAACACCGTAGAAAAGGTCCACCTCCGGAAGTTTTTCCTTAAGTTCTTCAGGATACCGCTGGCTTAGGCAACCCGTTACGGTTAACAGCCTGCACTTTCCGCTTGTCTTATATTCGGCCATCTCCAGAATGTTTTGAATTGATTCCTCTTTGGCAGCGTCAATAAAACCGCATGTGTTCACAATCAGGATTTCTGCTTCTTCGGGATTATTTACAAATTTAAAGCCGGAACTCTTTAGCAAATCCAGCATTATTTCGGTATCTATCCTGTTTTTTGAGCAACCAAGCGAGATTACTCCTATTTTATCCATCCAGTACCTCCCCTTCCTTTCCAGTTCCAAACATTTGCTCATACTCGTATTGAGTTATATGCAATTTGCGTGATTTACTCCCCTCAAAGCCACTAATAAATTTTTTCTGTTCCATTATATCAATAAGCCTTGCGGCTCTGGCATAGCCAACTCGCAGCCTGCGCTGCAGCAATGAAATTGACGCAACGCCGTTCTCCAGACATACCTTTACGGCATCGCCCAGCAGCTCGTCGTCCTGACGGCCCTGCCCTTGCGCATTGCCGGCTTTAGGTTCAAAGCTATCGTCAATGGCAACGGCTTCATAGTCCGGAATTACGTTTTGCTCCGCAAAAAAGCTGGTTACAGCCTCTACCTCTTCATCGGACACGTATGCTCCCTGAGCCCTTATTGGCTTATTCGCTCCATTGGGATGGAATAGCATATCCCCTTTTCCAAGAAGCTTTTCAGCGCCCATACAGTCTAGTATAACTCTAGAATCAATCCCGTTTGTAACGGCAAAGGCAATTCTCGAAGGTATATTAGCCTTTATCAGGCCTGTAATTATATCAGTCCTTGGACTCTGTGTGGCAACAACAAGGTGTATGCCAGCTGCTCGTCCCAGCTGCGCTATTCTGCATATGGCGTCTTCTACGTCCTTTGCCGCAACCATCATAAGGTCTGCTAGCTCATCAATTATAATTACGAGTTTCGGAAGCCTGTCTTCAGGATTATCCTGCAATGCGTTATAACGGGCGAGGTCTCTGGCGTTGTGCTTTGCCATCTTGTTGTATCGCTGCTCCATTTCATGAACAGCCCACTTTAGCGCCCCAGCGGCCTTTTTTGGATCTGTTACGACAGGCCGCATAAGGTGCGGAAGCGCCGAGAAAACGCTTAATTCCACTACCTTGGGATCTATAAGTATCATCTTTAGGTCGTCAGGCGCAGATTTGTACACAAGACTTATTATTATGTTGTTTATGCACACGCTTTTACCAGAACCGGTCTGTCCGGCTATCAATAGGTGCGG
>URFJ01000135.1 GCA_900547135.1 uncultured Eubacteriales bacterium
TTACCGATATAGAGGTTGATGGAGGAGTAAATCCTGAAACAGCCAAGCTGTGTATTGAGTCGGGAGCGAACATACTTGTAGCGGGTAACAGCGTTTTTTCGTCTGCAGACCCTGCGGCAACGGTACAAAAACTCAGAAGAGGTTAGATTTATACTATTTATGGTCGGCAAACAGGCCGCTGAGGCGACGCGACAACTTATCCCCGCTTTCGGCGGCTTGTTTTTTATCAAGCTTGTATTTACCATCAGTATCAACGTAAACAAAATCACCTTCACGGGCGTCGTCTGGAAGATCGTTTTTATCTATCTCAATATAATCGTCTATACCTCGTTCGCAAATAGCATATCCATTTTCAAATCTGTCTATTGTAAGCATTATAATCACCCCTAGGTTGATTATAACAGATGCAAGCCTTTCAAACAATAATTGCTATAAGAACCAATCTTGATTTATATACTTTTAATCCTGTATGTGATAACATAAAAACGGGATGCTTTTATTTAAAAGCGGTTCGTTGTATAATGTAATAATCCTAATGAGAAGGGGGGGCTTTTATGTCGATTGAAACTATAATGAAAACAATTGCCAGTGGGTTCACCCAGTTTTCGTTTCGTGATCTTGTGGATATACTTCTCATAACTGCGATGATATATAAGCTGATCGTATTAACAAAGGGAACTAGGGCCTACCAGGTTTTAAAAGGTGTTGCTATCTTTTTCATAGTTACAGTCATATGCGAGTTGTTTGAGTTGTCAACGGTCAACTGGATACTCGGTTCTGTTCTGGTTTCGGGCATAGTTGTGGTAGTTGTATTATTCCAGCCAGAGCTTAGGCGTGCGCTTGAGCATATAGGGCGCGGAACAACATTTGAAAGAGGGGGGGAATCCGTAAAGTCATCAACGAGTATAGTAAATGAGATACACAGGGCCATGCTGTCGCTGTCAAAGCGCAGAGTGGGTGCCCTTGTTGTTATAGAACAAAGAACCGGACTTGAGGACATAATCTCCACAGGAACCCGTATAGCGGGTATTATAACCGAGCAGCTTTTAGAAAACATTTTTGAGCCCAATACGCCTTTGCATGACGGAGCCACGATAATCAGGGATAAATATATTGAAGCCGCGGGCTGTTTCCTTCCGCTTTTTGACGATGCAACCGTTGCAAAGGAACTTGGAACGCGCCATAGGGCGGCATTGGGGGTATCAGCTATATCTGACAGCGTTACTATTGTAGTTTCAGAAGAAACGGGCGTAATATCCATTGCCCGCGATGGCAAGCTAATTCGATACATAGATTCAAAGGCGCTCAGGGATACGCTTGAGTCCATATTTACCGCCGAGAAGGAACCTGCCTTTGCGTGGCTGACACGGAGGAATAAAAATGGAAAGAAAAAATAAAGTGTTTGCCATCTTTCTACGTGGAATAAAAAATTTTTTCACTAAAAATATTATGATTAAAGTAGTTTCACTAATATTTGCAATGATATTATGGGGCTACGTGCTTACAAACGTCAATCCATCGAGAACAAAGATAATCTCCGATGTACCAGTTGTTACCACCGGAGTTTCAGACTTTAACGCCAGAAATCTGGTTGTAAGGGGAGATCTTTCAAGCATTTTGGGAAGCGTTGACGTTAGGCTTACCACAGATATAACTCATTATTTTGATGTTACAAATGAAAACATCAGCGCTACGGTAAACCTTGGTACTGTAACGGAGGCAGGAGTAGTTTCTTTACCTGTGGTAGCTGAATCAAGTATTGGAAACGTTGTTTCAACAGATCCGTCCTATATAAACGTAGAGATAGACGTGCTTGACACAAAACGTATCCCCATTGATGTGGTATACCAGGGAGAATTACCCGAGGGCTTTTGGCATTCTGCGCCCGTGCTTGGCAGGGAAGATATTGAAATCTCCGGGCCTAAGACGGATGTTCAAAACGTTGTAAAGGCAATATGCATAATACCACTTGCTGATCAAACTGAGAGCTACAATCAAACCTTTGACCTCCAGTTGCTGGACAACGAAGATAATGTGATTAGCTCTGATCTTTTCAAGAACTCCATTACACATTCTGTTACAGTAAAAATGGATATACTTCCTACAAAAACGGTGAGTATAAGCTTAGACGGAGCCGTTATGGGAGAATCTATGATTCCAGATACATTTGAAATAACCAATACCACAATAGAACCCAGCAGCGTTACTATTGCAGCTCCTCAAGATGTTTTGGATAATATAAATGAACTGTATCTGGAGAGTATAGACGTTTCAGGCAGAACCAAGAGTTTCAGCGAATTTGTTCAGATAAAGCTTCCAACAGGAGTTACGTCTGTAAATGGAATAAACGTAGTAACATTCAATATTGATATACATGAAAAGAATACGATGCTGGATTTGACGGAAATACCGGATGGACAAGTGAAGATAAAGAATAAAATTGACAGGCTGAGCTATACATTATTTACTTCCACATTGGAAAATGCCGGCATTAAGGCATCAATAGAAGCGCCTTTAAGCTTAGCTGCAGCTATTGAAAAGGGTGAAATAGACATTAACCTGTATGTTGATGTAGAAGATTTTGATTCCGCAATAAGCAGGACCACGGTTGAACTTGTTCCAGAGTTAATTATTTCGGCGGATTCAAATCTTCACCAGTTGTCGTCCACCAGGATTAGGCAGGGGGAGTATGTGTTTATCCTGTATAGAACAGATATGGATGTAATGATGCAGATTAAAATTACTCTGCCCATATCCACTATATCATTAAGAGTTTCTTAAAAGAAGGAGCATTTGTTTTGGCGCTGCTTATAACAGATTTAAAGCTTCCGCTGGATGCTGATGAAAAGGCACTATACGCCGCTGCGGCTAAAACGCTTTCGCTAAGCATTAAGGCAATCAATAATATAAGGGTAGTGAGGTTATCGCTTGATGCAAGAAATAAAAACGATATAAGGCTTTCATATTCCATATTAATTAATTTAAGTGATAATGATGAAGCATGGGTGATAAAAAAGAAACAGGCGAATGTATCACTGGCTTATGACATCAAGAGGGAACAATTAATAACTGGGCCTAGAAGTCTGGATGCCCCAGTAGTAATTGTAGGGTTCGGACCTGCGGGCATGTTTGCCGCTTACACCTTGGCAGAGTATGGATATAAGCCCGTAGTAATAGAAAGAGGTAAGGATATAGATTGCCGCTCGGAGGATGTTGAAAAGTTTTTTAGTACTGGAATCCTATCCGAGGAAAGCAATGTTATGTTCGGAGAAGGCGGCGCAGGAACGTTTTCCGATGGAAAGCTGACTACGCGCATAAAAGACCCGCGTTCGACAGGTGTGTTGGAGACCTTGGTTAAATCAGGAGCGCCTAACGAAATATTGATACAGGCTAAGCCTCATGTTGGAACCGATGTTTTAAGGAATGTGGTTAAAAGGCTAAGAACAGAAATAATTCGGCAAGGCGGTGAGGTTCGGTTTAACACAAAGCTGACTGGTATATCCCAAAGCGGCGGCCGGATATGCGGGGTTTATGTCCAGAACAATGGCGTCATTGAAAAAATCCAATGCTCCGCGTGTATACTTGCTGTTGGTCAGGGAGCACGTGACACCTATAACATGCTTCAGGAAATGAATCTGGAGCTTGTCCCAAAACCGTTTGCGGTCGGCGTACGAATAGAACATCCTCAGCAATATGTTGACAAGACCCAATACGGGCACTATTTGGGACATCCAAGGCTCGGAGCGGCTGAGTATAGAATGGCGGGAAAGTCGAAAAATCGGGGCGTATATACCTTTTGCATGTGTCCAGGCGGCATGGTGATTGGATCATCTTCCTCAATAGGACAGGTGGTTACTAACGGCATGAGCTATCACAAAAGGGATGGTGTCAACGCCAACTCGGCGATTGTGGTTTCGGTTAACCCAAGTGATTTCGGGTATAACGCCATGGAGGGCGTGCGCTTTCAGGAGAATTTGGAAAGGCAGGCCTTTGTGCTGGGCGGGTCCGATTTTACTGCCCCGGCCGAGCGGCTGACTGAGTTTATGCGCGGAAGTACACCAACCGGCTTTGGCAGCGTTAAGCCAACCTATCGGCCTGGCGTTAAAACAACGGATATATCGGAATGCCTCCCGGATTTTGTTTCTACCGG
>URFJ01000136.1 GCA_900547135.1 uncultured Eubacteriales bacterium
TTCTGACCCTGGTATTCAAATGCTCCGCGGACCATTGCGGCCACGAGAGCATCCACTTTAGCGGTCTTATGCGCGAAGATGAAATCCTTTCCTCCTGTTTCCCCGACAAGACGGGGATAGGATGCGTAGCGCTTTATATTCTGTCCGACAAGGGACCATACGCCGGAGAATACATCCGTTGAGCCTGTAAAGTGGAACCCCGCCATCATTGGGTGGGTCAATATATGTTCGCTTACCTCAACGCCTCTGCTTGGCACGAAGTTTATAACGCCTTTGGGCATTCCGGCCTCAATGAGGAGCTGCATCACATAATAATTTGACAATACAGCGGTTGAGGCGGGCTTCCAAATTACGGTGTTGCCCATAAGCGCGGGCGCGGTTGGGAGATTGCCGCCGATCGATGTGAAGTTGAAGGGAGATATTGCTACTACAAAGCCGTCAAGGGGACGGTATTCAAGCCGGTTCCATATGCCATGGGCATTTTCAGGCTGCTTTGCGTATATCTCCTGTGCGTAATATGTATTGAACCGGAAAAAATCGCATAGCTCGCAGGCGGAATCGATTTCAGCCTGAAAAACCGTCTTGCTCTGGCCAAGCATGGTCGCAGCGTTTATCTTTGCCCTATAGGGCCCTGCCAAAAGGTCTGCTGCCTTAAGGAATATTGAAGCCCTGTGCTCCCAGGGCATTTCGGCCCAATCCTTTTTGGCCGATAGCGCCGATTCCACCGCCATACGAAGTTCTTTGGGCGTAGCGATACAGTATCTGGCCAAAACATGTTTATGGTTGTGCGGCATGACCACTTCGCCGTAGGTGTCGGTATAGACCTCTTTTCCGCCTATTATCAGAGGTATGGTAACTATTCGCCCGGATTGATTATCAAGTTCGGCTTTGAGCGCCGAGCGTTCGGCAGAACCGGGCAAGTAACTTAAAATCGGCTCATTATTTGGTCTTGGGATTGAAAAAATAGCGTTGTTCATGTAGGGATTCCTTTCTTAATATTACGTTAGCAAAACTTACTGGCATTATCCCGGGGGCCAGCCAAGCCGCCTTCCCCCCATAAGATGGAAATGAAGATGGTTTACCGTTTGGCCGCCGTTTAAACCGGTGTTAACAACGACTCTATAGCCGTCGTCCGTTAGGCTGAGCGAGCTTGCAAGGCTTTTCGCAACATCAAGCATATGCGCCATAACGCTGCTATCACATTCGTTCATGTTGCCAACATGCTGCTTAGGTATGATTAGTAAATGAATGGGAGCCTGAGGATCGATATCAAAAAACGCGAACGCTTTGTCGTCCTCATACACCTTTTTTGAAGGTATATCGCCATTGATTATTTTACAAAATATACAGCCTTCCATATGACCTCCTTTACTATGTTTTTATCACCTTACCAGAGCTGAATCCGTTTAATATACTAAACAGTAAGGATTCAGTACTTTGGTGCGCAACCCTTACACAAGTAAGGCGGCTCTGTACAGAGAATGGCGGACAGTGTCAGATACATAAGGCCAGCTTTTACAGATCGTCCTACGTGCCCAATTCGGCGTTCCTCATCAACTGACTTTATGTCATATTGCGGCTGCGGCCAGGGCGGCCTCAAGCGCTTCCCGTGCTCCCGCATTCCCTGTGACATTCATATAAAAGACGTCCGAAAAGGCTTTAACTGCTTTAAAAATCGCCGTCAGAGGATACCTCTTTGCAGCGTCAAAGGCTTTCCCTGTAGCATAAGCGCTTCCCCCTAGCCGCCGTATAGCGTCGCTGCGGTTTATGCCGCCGTCAATCATCAGCTTGGCCTGCAGCATGACTTTATACCGGCTTTCAAGATACCTGGCAATCCCAAGGGGGTCCTCTCCATCCTTTATAATCCTGTCCAGAGCCCTAAACCCGTCTGCGGGGTGGCCGGAGCTAAAGTAGTCAGCCATATCAAACACCCTGTACTCTATGTTGGGACTTACGCATGCCTCAATAGCTTCTGCAGTTATATGGTTTTTTCGGCCAGCATAGTCCACCGCCTTCATAAGTTCATTATTAATAACGGACAGCTCGGTGCCGGCAAGGTTTATAAGACGTTGGGCTACACTGGGCTCTATAGATGAATTAAGCTCAGCGGCGGTTTTATTTATCCATTTAAGCAAGTCCTGATTTGACAGGCCGGTGAATTCAACACATCTGTTCATCGCATCCAAATCAAGAACAAACTGACCTGAAGAGGCGGGTTTTTTTGATGAGGACGCTTTTGTTCGGGATTTTGCGCCGCCTGCATCATACTTTCCTCTTATAAAGAATATCAGCAGCGTGGTAGGGGGCATCTCACCTATATATTCAATAATCCTCTGCGCCCCATCTCCGTCGGGCAGCCGTCTGCATATTACAAGCCTGTTGTCCGAAAAAAACGGCATTGTCTCGCATAGGCCTATCAATGCTTCGGCGTCAAATTCGTGGATATCGGCAACGTTCATGCTGCGTGTTGAAGGCTCAAATCGCGCTATGATCTGTTTAAGCGCGGAATCCTTGACGAATTCCTCACTGCCATGCAGGAGATACGCGCCTGTTAGGTTTCCGGTATTTATCAGCTTAAAAAATTCTTTGTATTTCATATAAATATCTTTCCATTTTTAAGTACGTTGCCTAAGCACTATAATTATGCCACACTGTCGGGATTACTGCAAGCGGTTCAAAGGTGCGGCTATGGGGATATTTGTGTTGAAAATAGCCACCAATTGGTTTAAAGTATATCCATGATGAAAAGCAATGAATATAAAAACAGCCCGATGCCGATGACAAAACAAGAGCTTGACATGAACGGAGTTGAACAGCCCGATTTCATTCTTGTGAGCGGCGACGCTTATATCGACCATCCGTCCTTTGGGACTGCTATAATAGGACGTGTTCTGCAAGACAGGGGCTACACAGTCGGCGTTATAGCCCAGCCAGACTGGAAGAGCAAGGAAGGCTTTATGAAGCTGGGAAGGCCCGGGCTTGGTTTTTTGGTAACTGCCGGTAATCTTGATTCGATGGTAAATCACTATACCGCAGCGCTGAAAAGGCGGGGGAGCGACGCTTATTCGCCTGGCGGCAGGACAGGGCTTAGACCGGATCGGGCGACGATTGTATACTGTAACCGCATCAGGGAGGCATATAAGCGCGTTCCTATTATTATTGGAGGAATAGAAGCTAGTCTCAGGCGGTTTGCGCATTATGATTATTGGGACGACTCGGTACGTCACAGCGTACTGCTCGATTCGGGCGCCGACCTGCTTGTATACAGCATGGGGGAGCGGCCGATCGTTGAGATTGCGGACGCGCTTGCCTCTGGCCTTTTAGTGGATCAAATCACATATGTCAATGGGACATGCTATATGGCCTCATCGCTTGAAAACGTATACGATTACATAACAATACCCGATTTTAGCGCTGTCAGTACGGACAAAGCGGCCTATGCGGAGGCCTTCATTACTCAGTACAGGGAACAGGATCCGATACGGGGCCGGCGGCTGGTACAGGGCCAAGGCAAGGCGTACCTTGTGGCAAACCCGCCAGCCCGGCAGCTTAGCATGTTGGAACTCGACGCTGTATATGGGCTTCCATATACAAGGGAGCCGCATCCTTCATATAAAGAGCATATTCCAGCGCTTGATGAAGTAAGGTTTTCAATCACATCATGCAGGGGATGCTTTGGAGCCTGTTCGTTCTGCGCGCTTACAATGCATCAGGGGCGCACGATACAGGCCCGCAGCCATGATTCGATTATTGAAGAGGCAGAGCGGCTGACTAAGGCAAGGGGGTTCAAGGGATATATACACGATGTTGGGGGACCCACGGCAAACTTCCGGACACCATCCTGCAAAATGCAGTTGAAATCAGGCGTATGCGCAGACCATCAGTGTCTGGGAACAAACCCATGCAATAACTTGGAGGTTTCCCACGAAGATTACATAAACCTGTTGAAAAAGCTACGCCAGCTTCCGGGAATAAAGAAGATATTTATTCGTTCGGGATTACGGTATGACTATATAATGTATGATAAGAGCGACGCATTCCTGCGCGAAGTGATAAAGCATCATGTCAGCGGGCAGCTTAAGGTGGCGCCGGAACATATAGACGACCGCGTTCTTGATCTGATGGGAAAG
>URFJ01000137.1 GCA_900547135.1 uncultured Eubacteriales bacterium
ACACTGGTCCAGATATATTAAACGATAAAATAGGAACTGATTGAACAGTAAATACGGGCGAAGGAGGAAGCCCAGAGGAGGGCTGAGGACCCTGACGCGCCCTAAGAGGATGCGGGATGCCTTTAGGCCCCCAAAGAATTGGAGGAAAAATTGAAAGCAAAGAGAATCGCAGCATTGCTTCTTGCGGCGGTTATGGCCGCGGCGCTTTTGGGCTGCAACGCTGCGAACACAACACCCACGCCAACCATTGGAAATGAGGCGACGCCTGCGCCAAGCCTGACGCCGGAAATCACAGCCGAGCCGGCTACGCCAGCACCCACGCAGGATTCCGCCCACCGCCTTATTTACTAGGTAATACTCATGATGTACTCCATATATGTTGGAATTGCACGTATTGTGTATATTCACAACTATTTAATCGGGGTCTGAAACTGTCGGGTCATCGTACCTTCATGGGCAGCGCAATGCAACTGCCAGTGTAATCACTAAAAATATAATTTTCTTCATCGGCTCCCACCATTCTAAGGATAGTATAAACCATTAACACTTAGGGTAATGGCGCTTTTAATAAATATTAAAAATTCGCGTAGAAGGCGCCCTTATCTTCTACAACTGTTTACAGGTTGATATAAATATAATAATTTGTCAATCCAAATCTCGGCTCCCAAAGACTGCTGTTAATTTAGCAATGAGGTGTGAATAATCTGCGTTTGCCCTCCCTGTTTTGCGCGCTAGTCGATTAGAGCTATTAAATAAAAGACGCATATACAAAAGTATGTGAATATGTCTATCTGCAAGTTTTTAGAGTTAAAAGGTAGTAATTTAAGCATCTTTGTTGATAACGCTATATCAGTGTGTTAGAATAGAATAGATTTTAATTGCCTGAAAGGAATGGTGATTTATATGCCTGAAATAAGAATATTCGCGGGCAATAGTTCAAGGGGTTTTGCAGAAAAGATGTGCAGCTTTCTGGGTATCAAGCTAGGCGAGTCCTCGACAATCAAGTTCTCTGACAAAAATATATTTGTCAGAGTCGACGAATCCATACGCAACAGCGATGTCTTCATCGTTCAATCTATAGGCAAAAGTCCTAATGACGAACTGGTGGAGCTTCTTTTTTGGATAGATGCGTTTAAGCGCGCAAGCGCAAGTTCCGTTACCGCGATTATACCTTATTTTGGATATGCCAAGGGCGATAAGAAAGACGAGCCGCGTGTGAGCATCAGGGCTCGAGTATGTGCCGACTGTATCGAAACAGTGGGAGCCGACCGAGTAATAACCATGGATCTTCATAGCGCTCAGGTTCAGGGATTTTTTACAAAGCCCGTCGATCACCTATACGGACAAAAGCTTCTATGCGAATACGCCCGTCGCATGGGCATAGTTGACGATGATCTTGTAATCGTTTCCCCTGACGCAGGATTTGCAAAGCGTGCGCGCCTGTTTGCAACAGAGCTTGACCGCCCTGTCGCTATTGGAGATAAGGTCCGTACCGCACATGACGAAAATGCAAAGGTGCTTGAAATTATTGGAGATGTTAAGGGGAAGAACTGTCTCGTAGTCGACGATTTCACCATATCTGGGGGAACGATTTCCGATGTTGCCCATGGGTTAAAGGATAAGGGCGCTAAGGATGTATACGCATTCCTGTCCCATGTAGTGTTGAATGAAGCAGGCGTTTATAAGATTGAGCAAAGTCCAATAAAAACGCTCGTTTCAACCGATACGGTTGAATGTCCGGCAATTAAAAATTCAAGCAAAATAAAGATAATCTCAGCCGCACCGCTATTTGCCCAGGCTGTTTATACAATACATGAGCGCCAGCCAATGAGCTACATGTTTGGGCATCTGTCGGACAAGCTGTTTGAGATGAGCTTTTCAGAACAACTATCAATGTTTGAGGACCATAAGCAAGGAGTTTAATAGTATATGTATTAAAGGGGCATCCTCGTGATGCCCTTTTTGTAATATATGTTTTATCTTAAGTATCATTTATAATCTAATCAATGTCACTTTTTAATGAGTAATGCATCTATGTTGTGTTGTTCAAAATAGAGCATATGCTAACTGCTTGTAATAATATAATAGTAACAGATATACTCTGTTTCGCTAAACATCACGCACTATATTGTTTTATGCTAGTCACACATTAACCCTTATATAATTATTAATAAACTATATGCTATTGTTATCCTTGAACCGCTTATTATAAAAGGAGGTAAAATTTATGAAAAGGTTCAAGACAATGTGTCCCCTGTTGCTGATCCTGCTATTTTTAGTGACAGCAGGTTGCTCCAAGCCCCCATCATATGAAGTGTATAAGCCTGGAGATCAAATTTTGGACGAAGACGGGAACCTTCAAGCAACCGTTGTAAAGGAAGACGTCGATTCGGTGATATACTCAAGTGCCATATGGATGAAGCCAAGCCTGTACATGAATAACGGCATAATATTTTCGGGCGTTGTTTTGAAGCATAATGAGGTTATGCTTCATCCGGGCGGCCAATATTATACTATGTATACCGTTAGGGTTACCGGCGTTGTAGCAAGCGCCTCAGCCACCAGCCTCGGGATTGGCGATATAGTTACAGTATCCAATCCTCAGTCGTCAAGGCGTTATGAGGGGGATGCCCTTCTTCCCACTGAATCCATTGAATGTCTTTTCATTGCCGCGGTTTCTTCCCACCCATTTTACAGCGCGTTTGACTATCTTACCGGCGAGCCGTTCTCCATCGCGCTCAAACTGGGGGACAGCTTCGCGGTGCATGTAGCTTTAGAAAACGTAGGGTTTCTCACGCTTTCAGACGAAAGCCTTACTAAGGCCCTGCAATATAGGGGGCAAAAGGGGGAAGCGTTTAAAGCGGCGTCGGACGAATTCATTCGAGTGTATGAAAATTCCCAAAGTGAGTTGGTCAAAAAAAGCTATGAGTCCATATCAGTCAAACCGCAGATGATGATGATCGGTGAAGATGAACTTTACGAACAGATTAGAGCTTCAATGCCGCCAGGCTGGAGGTAAATAGCAGCTGGGTTTATTTATGATATTTTCATTGAATCATTTGTCTTTTTTTGTCACATATATTGCACTTTTGAAGTATACATAATAATATGTTAATATATAATTTAGGAGGAGATCAGAAATGAAAAGACTGTCTAAAACCATTTTTATTATGATGGCATTCCTGCTGTTTCTTATTTCAGCAGGCTGCCATCAGTCTCAAACTTTGAGGCGTACAGTCCAGGAGATACGATTCTGGACAAGGATGGGAATGTCGTCGCTACCGTTTTAAACGAGGAATTGAACTATGGAACTCAGACGGACGCCCTCTGGATGCCTCCAAAGCTCTATAAGGATAATGGTATCATCTTTACAGGCACTGTACTCAGGCATGATGAGGTTGAAATCGGCGACGGATGGAAGTATTATTCGATGTTTACCGTTCAAATTAACGGCGTTGTTGCGGACTCTACAGGCAGCTCTCTAAAATCAGGGGATATAGTCAAGGTTTCAAATCCAATCTCATCCCGCCGCCGCGAATAGGGTGCGAGTGATAGCCTGCTGCCCGCCGATTCGGTTGAATGCATGTTCTTTGCGTGGAAATCAGACGACAGCGTGTATAGCGCGTTTGATTATAGGACGGGGGATCCTTTCTCAATCGCATTGAAGATCGGCGATAGCTACGCTGTCAGCGGTCTGTTTGGTCCTAAACACGCTGCTGCAGTCAATTTACTTCCCCTTTCGGAGACGACTCTCAAGGATCTTTTGGATTCAGCAAGCGGCGACTTTAAAACGACCGCCAGTCATTTCGTGAACCTTTACAAAAACTCAGGATGTGAGCATATAAAGGCAAATTATAATAACGATACGGCGACTTCATGTATGTACATCATTTCAGAGGAAGAGCTTATTAGTTCAATTAGTGAGTATATGCCCGATAATTGGAGGTAAGCCGCCTATAGCATGGCGCAAATTTTAAATGTTTTTATCTGGTTTTGTAACACAAGTTGACTTCTATCCTCATACACAATAATATATAATAGGTTCATAAAGGAGGTAAAATTTATGAAAAGGTTCAAGACAATGTGTCCCCTGTTGCTGATCCTGCTATTTTTAGTGACAGCAG
>URFJ01000138.1 GCA_900547135.1 uncultured Eubacteriales bacterium
CGAGCTTATTGCCGGCGTCCTTCTCTGCCTGATAGGGTTGAAAATCCTATTGGAGCATTTGGAAATAATATCGTTTTAAACTAAAGACTTAATCAACATTCCCCCGCTACATCCCTTAATTTTTTCAAAATCTTGCTTTCAAGCCTTGATACCTGTACCTGCGATACACCCAGTTCCTTGGCCGTATCGCTCTGGGTCTTATTCATAAAGTAGCGCATCATTATAAGCTGCCTTTCGCGTGGGTCCAGCTGGGATAAAAGCTCCTTTAGCAGTATCTTATTTACAATTCCGCTCTCGCAATCCTCATCTGACGCAAGCTTATCCATGACGCACGCATCCGAATCATCGCCGTAAACGGGATCATATATCGATGTGTGCGGCCTTGAGGCCTCAAGCGCCATAACGATATCGCCCGGATCGGCGCCAATTTCCTCCGCTATTTCCATGATACCCGCTTCACGTCCTAAACTAAGGTTAAGCTTCTCCTGCGCGGCCGCAACCTTGATTGCCAGCTCCTTTAGCGATCTGCTGACCTTCACCATGCCGTCATCGCGAAGATAGCGTTTTACTTCCCCTGCGATCATGGGAACCGCATAGGTTGAAAACCTAACCTGATAGGCCGGATCGTAGTTTTTTATGGCCTTTACCAGGCCAAGGCAGCCTATTTGGAACAGGTCGTCGTAATCGACGCCCCTGTTTAGATATTTCTTTATTATGGATTTGACAAGCGCGATATTTTTCTTTACCAGCAGCTCCTGCGCGCTTTCATCGCCCTCCTTAGCAAGCGCAAGCAGGCGCAGGGCCTCTTCATGCTTAAGCGGGGCTGAGTCATTCATCACCCATAACCACGCTTCCAATGGTCTTTTTCATAGTTACAGTGGTTCCAACGCCCAAATCCGAAGTTACTTCAACCGAGTCCATAAAGGCCTCCATAACCGCAAAGCCCATTCCGGACCGGTCCATAGTGGGCATAGATGTATAAAACGGCTGACGTGCAAGCTCAACGTTTTCGATTCCTTTGCCTTCGTCACGGATTGCTACCGTAAGCAGCTGATCCTCTATCTCACAATCCATATAAACGGTGCCGTTGCTATTGCCGTATCCGTGTATTATGCTGTTTGTAACAGCCTCGCTGACGGCTGTGCGTATATCCGTCAACTCTTCTATAGTAGGATTAAGCTGGGTTATAAAGGCAGCTACAACCATCCTAGCCAGGCTTTCGTTTTGTGATATGGACATAAACTCCACATGCATTTCATTGCGGTACATATTATTCCCCCTATCCCCTGCGCTCGACAAGAGCATATATGCCTGCCATCTTTAGTATTCTATCAACGCTTCGGTTCGCACCAGTTATATACATCTTTCCCCCTTTGGTAGAAAGCAGCCTGTAGCGGCCAAGCACAACGCCCAATCCTGAACTGTCCATGAACGTAACCCCGTTTAGGTCAAGCACCAGTTCCTTGGGGCTCCGTTCGTTGATCATCAAATCTATAGTATTGCGCGTTTGCTCGGCTGCATGATGGTCTAACTCTCCACGTAAAGCAACCGTTAGAGTTTGCCCGGTCATATTCCTGCATATTTCCATCGCTATAACCTCCATAATATTGGACTTAAACATATTCTATACGCAATTTTTGAACCCTGCTTAAAAAAAATGTTTTTATTGCCTATTTATACGTTGTTTTAATAGTTGTCTCTTGTCATATAACCTGTCTCGAAAGTATTAAGTATAATAAAATATACTGATGATGAAGGCTTATCGAAGAGCTATGAATAACAGGCCAATTACGAAACTATTTTTATTGACTTAAGTGGATGGGAAGATCAGTACGGGGGCAACTGATGAAATGGACGTTGACAGCGACTTTCCTGTTATAAGAGGTGTAGTGGAAGGCCTTCATCAATATTATGAAATTGAAAGTACGACGGATCTATGGTCGATTAACTCCGGCAGAGTTCAGGCTAAAATCGGTGTCAATGAAAACCCCCTTCCTCACAAAAGGCAAAGCGTTAGCTTTGTCATAATTGATAATAAACACTTAACACGCCATGGTGTAGAATACTTTACGCATTTATTAAAAATGTACTGATTACCACCAACAGTTACACCCCGCATATGAATCCTAGGCAGATAACCTGTATAAATTATGCTAGATAAGCTATAAGTAAAAAAGGCGTTTAAGGACCTATACGTAAAGTTTGATTGCAAACGGCTTACCATTCAGTCATGAGGGACTTTAAACGTAATATTTTTACGTTTAAAATTTCATTTTTTGATATAGTCGTAGCTCCGGTTTTAATAGACGGAAAGGACACGGCAACCATTATAGACGGTGAATCCTTAACCTCAAGATCAGAGCTAAGCAAGCTTGGCGTGTTGCAACTTGAAAAAGCTGAATTACTGCAGGATTCATATGTGCGGCTTATGTACAAGGTAGTTGGATAAAATTAATCGTTAAAAAACCTGTTCGCCCTATCTGCGACTTAAGCCGCTCCCGCCCGAAGACTGCAAATTGCACATCAAATGAGTTAAATAGTCATGGACCCTGTTTTATCAGGGTCCATGGTCACCATTTATCGTCTTCAATGGAATGATATTCTATTAGATATTCTTCAATACATACATAGCGATGAACAGCAATGATATAATATACATAAGCGCCGGCACTTCCTTAAACTTGCCGCGTATCATCTTTATCAGCGTATAGGATATAAAGCCGAAACCAATGCCGTCGGAAATCGAATAGCCAAACGGCATCATCGCAATAGTGAGGAAGCAGGGTATAGCTATCTCTATATTGTCCCACTCTACCTTCGTAACGCTCTTCATCATCAAAACTCCCACGATTATTAAGGCGGGAGCTGTAGCGGCGCCTGGAATCATAATCGCTATAGGCGCAAGGAATATCGCGACTAGGAAGAGGATTCCGACCACGAGAGGGGTAAGTCCAGTTCGTCCGCCCTCGCTGATGCCGGTTGACGATTCGACATATGTGGTTACTGTAGATGTGCCAAGCAAAGCGCCTGTACATGTTGCTATTGCATCGGCTATAAGCGCCCTGTCGCCGCCCGGCAGGTTGCCGTTTTTATCCAGCATGCCGGCGTTACCCGCCGTTCCAACCAACGTACCTACGGTGTCAAAGCAGTCGACTATCGCAAAGCTTATAACCGCCGTGATAAGCGCCATAACGCCATGGTCGAGCAAACCGCTGAAGTCAAGCTTGAATACGGTGTCAAACATTCCCGCCGCCGAAAAGCTCAGGGATTCCGGTATATGTGTTACACCCATAGGTATGCCTATCAGGGTAGTAACGATTATTCCGATAAAGATAGCGCCCTTAACTTTCCAAGCCATCAGACCTGCGGTAATTATAAGCCCGATTATCGTCAGAAGGGCGCTCATGTTAAGCGCTCCATCCATAGTAAAGTTCAACCTGGTTATATTCCCATCAAGCGCAATAATGCCAGAGCCAGAGTTGATCAGACCAATGAAGGCAATGAACAAACCTATTCCAGCGCCAATCGCCGCCTTTAAAGAGGATGGAATTGAAGATATGATCTTACCGCGAAGCGGCGTAACAGCAATAATCAGAAACAGAATTCCTGATATAAGCACTATTGTAAGGCCCTGCTGCCAGGTGTACCCCATACCGTAGCCAAGTCCGGCCGTGGCTACGGTAAATGCGAAAAAGGCGTTTAAACCCATGCCAGGCGCCTGAGCAAACGGCACATTTGCAAGAAACGCTGTGATGATACAGCCTATAGCGGCGGCAATACATGTTGCGAAAAGCACGCCGGAATGGGGCATACCAGTACCGGACAGGTAACTTGGATTTACAAAAATTATGTAAGCCATTGCAAAGAACGTTGTAATACCCGCTATTACTTCCGTCCCTATAGTCGAGCCGCGTTCCTTGATCTTAAAAATCTTATTAAACACGTTTTTTACCTCCCTTAGCATTTGTAATACAGAATTAACCTATAAAATCAGA
>URFJ01000139.1 GCA_900547135.1 uncultured Eubacteriales bacterium
ATAAATACGAGCCTTATGTGGTCTCGCGCGCGGTTATAAACGTATGCTCATGCTTCAATAAGTTTTATTATGAGCTTAGGATTATGGACGACGACAGCGCCGTGAGAAACGCGCGCCTTGCCTTAACCGACGCGGCGCGCACTGTGATATCAATCGGCCTGGGGCTTGTCGGGCTTGACGCGCCCGAAAGGATGTAAGGCCAAAACGGTTACCAATTAACAGATGGAGGAAAAGCTATGCTTGATATAAAACGAATCAGGCAAAATCCGCAGGCGCTTGAAAGCGCCATGCGGGCGCGCAGAAACAAGGGGGCGGACGTATCCGGTTTGTTGGAGCTGGACAGGCAGCGCAGGGCCATAATGCAGGAGTCCGAGGCGCTCAAGGCCAGGAGAAACGAAGTGTCGGCGCAAATTCCCCGCATTAAGGGCGAGGGCAGGGACGTTTCAGAGCTGATGGCCCAGATGAAGGAAACGGCTGCCAGAATAAAGGAATTCGACGCCAGGCTGGGCGCTATCGACGGCGAGCTTGACTACATGCTTTTAAGCATTCCGAACATACCGCATGAGAGCGTGCCGGAAGGCGACGACGATAATGACAATCTCGAGCTTCGGAGAGTGCTAACGCCCAGAAAATTCGATTTCGATCCAAATCCGCACTGGGATATAGGGGAGCGGCTGGGTATACTCGACTTTGCGGCGGCGGCAAAGATAACCGGAGCCAGGTTTACGGTATACAGGGGCTTGGGCGCAAGGCTTGAGCGGGCGATAATAAATTATTTCCTCAATACGCACGCATCCAACGGGTATACTGAGATATTCCCACCGTATATGGTAAACAGGGCTTCAATGACCGGCACAGGCCAGCTTCCCAAATTTGAAGAGGACGCGTTTAAGGTAGCGGATACGGATTATTTCCTGATCCCGACCGCCGAGGTGCCCGTAACAAACCTGTTCAGGGGCGATATACTGCCCGCAGACGAGCTTCCGGTTAAATATTGCGCATACAGCGTTTGTTTCCGCTCCGAGGCCGGAAGCGCCGGAAGGGATACCAGGGGCCTTATCCGCCAGCACCAGTTCAACAAAGTGGAGCTTGTGAAGTTTACAAAGCCAGAGGATTCCTATGCCGAGCTGGAAACGCTTACAAACGACGCGGAGGCCCTGCTAAAGGGGCTTGGGTTGCCATACAGGGTGGTTTTACTCTCAACGGGCGATCTGGGCTTCTCCAGCGCCAAGACCTATGACATTGAAGTCTGGCTGCCGAGCTACGGGCGTTATGTGGAAATCAGCTCCTGCTCCAACTTTGAGGATTTCCAGGCCAGGCGCGCTTGTATAAGATACCGCCGGGACAAGGGTTCAAAACCCGAATTGGTGCACACGCTGAATGGTTCGGGCCTGGCTGTAGGGCGCACCGTGGCCGCCATATTGGAAAACTACCAGAGGGAAGATGGAGGCGTCGATATTCCAGAGGTATTAAAGCCGTATATGGGTTGTGATTTGATTTTTTAGGCTGTAATTGGGATTAACCGAAGCGTACGGACAAATTCGGGTATCCCTGTATAAATATTAAGCGATAGACAGCTTAAGCGACTTTTATCTATTTCGGAGGCACAAATGAAATCATTCGCCATTATAGGCATAGGGAACTTTGGCCGCTCCGTGGCTACAACGCTGTGCAAACTCGGCCACGAGGTGCTGGCGATGGATATCTCAGAGGACAGGATACGCGATATCGCGGACCACGTTACAGCGGCGGTACAGATAAATGTAACCGACGAGCGCGCCATGAAGCAGGTGGGCATAAGAAACTTCGACTGTGTAATAATCAGCGTTGGAGAGGATATCAGGGCGTCGATTCTGGCCACGGTGCTGTGCAAGGAAATGGGCGCAAAGCACGTCGTCGCAAAGGCGTCCGACGATATGCACGCAAAGATTTTGCTAAAGACGGGAGCGGATTCCGTGGTGCGGCCCGAACATGAAAGCGGAGTGCGCCTTGCCCGCTCGCTGGTATCCGACAGCGTTATAGATTATTTGGACCTGTCCGATGAATACAGCATACACGAGATGCGAATCCCCCGTGCTTGGGTGGATAAGTCCATCATGAAAATCGACGTGCGCCGCAACTTTGCTATATCGATAATAGCGATTCGCAGGGGAGGCAGGATAATTGTCGCGATAGATCCGGAGCAGCCGTTGAAGGCTGACGACGTTTTGGTGATGATCGGATCCAACAAATCTTTGAAAAAGGTTGAATCACTGGGCATATAAACTGGCGAAACGCGCCTTTGGCCATTAAAAGCTTCCAGCATCATATATAATGGTGCTGGACCTTGTTTTTTTTGAACATACTAAGGTAAAATAAACAATATAGGGGATTTTCACCCATCCCATTTATCGGGAGGTGCGGCCATGCCGTCATTAATTGAATCAATAAAAGAAGCTGAGGTAAAGGCGGCGGGAATACGCAGGGACGCGATTGCGCAGGCCCGTGATATGGTGCTTCAGGCGGAAATCGACGCTGGGGCGCAGTTGGTGAGGGTGGCCGGCGAATGCAGGCTTAAGCTTGTGTCGGCGCGCGAGGAGGCCGAATACGAGGGCCGCTCCATTGCTCAGGATATAGTGAGCCGCCGCGCCGGCGAGGCGGAGAACATGTGCAAAAAGGCTGGTAAAAACCTGGATAAGGCGGCTTCGTATATATTTGAAAGGCTTGTCAAAGTATGATCGTTCCCATGAAGCGGCTTACGCTCGCCGCCATGAAGAGCGATTCTAAACGGCTTATGAAGGCATTGCAGGGAATAGCTGCGGTGCATATATCCCATAGCGAGTGCGCAAACCCGGACGACAGCGAGTTTAGAAGGCTTGGCGAGGCAAAGTCGAGGATAGAACGGGCGCGTTCCACACTTCAGCCGTTTTCACAAAAGGCGCCGTTTTTAAAGCCAAGACCGGACGCAACGTTAAACGAGCTGGAGCAGAGCCTTGCAGGAGCCGCGCCTGTTCTGGAGGAGCTTGAGCTGATTGAGCAGGACATAGCTCAGGTTAAAGCTGAGATGGATAAACGCGGCGCTTTGGCTGACGCCCTTGAACCATGGAAGGAGATGGACGCGCCCATTGAGGAAATCCGTCCCACCAGGAGCGTAAGGTACATTACGGGCTACATACGCAAGGACAGGCTGGATAAGCTGGAGCTGCCGGAAGCGGCCTGTTTGCGGGAGTTTGACGGCGGGCGCGACAGCGCGCTGCTAATAGCGGTTCATGAAAGCGCTTTGGACGATGCGTATACCGCGCTTAGAGCGCTGGATTTTATAGATTATCAGTTCCCACAGCTCACGGGCACGCCAAAGGAAAACATAGCGAGGTTAAAGGATGAAAAGGACGGGCTTGAAGGCCGCCTGTCGTCGCTAAACGCCGCGCTTGAAGGCTTAGGCGGGCGTTACGGCACCATAGAAAGGGCGGCGGACGCCGTCGCCATAGCACTTGAGCGCGAGGGTAAATGCCTTGAGCTGGGCGCTATGGACAGCGTGTTCATGCTTGAGGGGTGGATACGTGCGGACCATGAGGACATGGTTAGGGAAACCATCACAAAAAGCGCATCCGTATATTATCTCGATACCCGGGACCCCCTCCCGGAGGAAAACCCGCCTAGCGCGCTGAAGAACAATAAGTTTGTAGAGCCGTTTGAGGCCATAACCAATATGTACTCCCCCCCATCTTACAGGGGAATAGACGCGGCGCCTCTTACAATGCCGTTTTATCTTCTGTTTTTTGGAATGATGCTTTCCGATTCAGGGTATGGGCTGCTCCTTTTTATTGGGGGAACGCTTTTGACAAGGCTGAAAAGGCCCTCGGGCGATTTTGGCAAACTGGTCAAGGTGA
>URFJ01000140.1 GCA_900547135.1 uncultured Eubacteriales bacterium
TCAAATAGAGGGGAGCAGATGGACGATCTGTTTCAGGTTGGCTGCATAGGCCTGATTAAGGCCATCGACAACTTTGATCTCTCGCATGGAGTAAGGTTTTCAACCTATGCTGTACCAATGATAATTGGAGAGGTAAGGCGGCATTTGAGGGACAATAACTCTCTCAGGGTAAGCAGGTCACTGCGCGACACGGCCTATAAGGCCCTGCAGGTACGCTCAAAGCTGATGCACGACGAAAACAGGGAGCCGCAGCTTTCTGAAATAGCGAAGGCCCTTGAAATGAAGGAGGAGGATGTTGTATACGCCCTTGATTCAATACAGGACCCAATATCAATGTTTGAACCAATATACCACGATGATGGCGACGCAATTTATGTTATGGATCAAATTAAGGACGATAAGACGTCAGAGGAGTCGTGGCTTGACGGAATAGCTGTAGAAAGCGGACTGGACAGACTGGGCGAGCGGGAAAAGCGGATTCTGCGCCTCAGGTTTTTCGAGGGAAAAACCCAAATGGAAGTTGCGTCAGAGATAGGGATTTCCCAGGCCCAGGTTTCCAGACTTGAAAAAAGCGCGCTCAGAAACATGAGGAAATACGTTTAAAAAGCTCAGCATAATTAACCCGCAAACCATAAGGCAGGAAACATTTGGCCTCCTGCCTTTAAAAGCGGTTTTCAAAATTCAGTGGGATATTGTTATTCGATCGCCTTGGCTCTTACATAATCCAGCGCTGCCCAAAGCTGAGTATCATCCTGCTGGTAATCACTGGTTAACTGTGAAATGGTTAACCCCTTGAGTTCATCCTTTAAATCCACCTCAATATCAGGCATTATTCCTACACCGTGGATATTGTTGCCGTTTGGAGTATAATACGCCTCCGTCGTAAGCTTAAGCCATCCCAGGTTGGAATCAAGCCTCATTGTGGTTTGGACTATTCCCTTACCGAAGGACGGCATGCCTACAATAACGCCGGCTTTGTTCTCCTGTACGGACGCGGCAAGTATTTCGCTTGCCGATGCCGAATTTTCGTTTATCATAACTGCTATAGGTACGCTTATCCCCTTGGCGTTTGATGTATATACCCTTTCATCGTCAGGATTGTTACCTTTAATCGATACGATGGTACATTCTCCAAGTATTGCATCCGCTATGTTCACCACTGCGTCAAGCGATCCCCCGGGATTGTCCCTTAAATCTATCACAAGCGACTTCATTCCTCTATCAATAAGATCCCGTACTGCGCCCTCAAATTCATTCGTACATTCGCCCGAGAACATATCTATTCGTATATATCCAGTACGTTGATTAAATAAGAAATGATGTACCCTTTTTATGTTTACCATGGCTCTGGTTACCTCTATATCCAGTTCAGAGGTGTCTCCGTTATCCTCAGCCCGTTTTAGGGTAAGAGTTACCTTAGTACCTATCTCACCATTTATTGCATATGAGAGGTTTTCCAGCGTCATATTGCTTACTTCGCTTCCATCTACCTTTACTATTATATCTCCAGGACGTACACCCGCTGTTGCAGCGGGGTTGCCCTCATATACTTCTAAAATTTCCGCTCCTATATCATCCGGCTGACTGACAAGAATGCCAATTCCGCTATATTCCCCGTTCATGTTTGAAAGGTAGCTTTCGTATTCTTCGTTAGTGTAATATTTTGCATAATCATCATTTAATGAAGCCACCATGCCCTGCGCAGCCGCATTTAAAAGTGATGAACGTTCAGGCTTATCAAAATAAAAATACTCATCAACCTTATCAGCTATTTCGCTTACCAAAGCCGCCTCGCGGAGCTTCTCATACTCGCTTGATGATAGTATTACCTCATTTTGCCTGCTGGCGTTTACAAGATATATCGTCAGTACGGAGGATAGCATTCCCGCTATCAATATGGACATTATAAAATACACGATTATCCTTGAACGCTGCTTCATAATATACCTCCCGCTACACCAAAAAATCAAGGTCTTGCTAATATTTCATTCCTTAGTCTGATGTAGATGCCGCCATTGTACCAATTATTTCACATGCGGTCAAATTTGAGTCATTTTTATATTAAAAATTGTTCTTTTTAAACAACAATCTGCTAAAAATTGAAAACAAAGCATACCATTGACATGGATAAGAGGCAGACATTATTAGGAATGGATGGTTTATTATTTGGAATACTAGACATATATCAGAAAAACGGAGGTGCAAATATGGCTTGTACAAACAAAAAGCTAAAAGTAGTCCAATATGGCTGCGGCAAAATGGCTGCTTACACGATGCGCTATGTATATGAAAAGGGTGGCGAGATAGTTGGCGCCGTTGATGTGGACGACAACATAGTAGGGCTTGACATTGGAGAGATAATGGGATGCGGTAAAAAGGGCGTTAAGGTAATAAACGCAATACACGCTAACGATGTCCTTATGGAAGAAAAGCCAGACTGCTGCATAATAACGACAATGAGTTACATGAAGGATGTAAGGGATGCGTTTCTCATCTGCGCGATGAACGGTATCAATGCCATATCAACCTGCGAAGAGGCGTTCTATCCATGGAATTCATCCTACAATATAACCAAGTTGATCGACGATAAGGCTCAAGAAACGGGGTGCACCATCTGCGGGTCTGGATATCAGGATTTTGCTTGGGGATACCTTATTGACCAGATGGCCGGTTCATCGCAAAAAATAGATTCAATACGCGGGAGCTCAAGCTATAACGTTGAAGATTACGGAATAGCACTTGCAAGGGCGCACGGTGCCGGCCTTACGATTGATGAGTTCAATAAAACCATTGCATCGGTTGACAACGTTGGCGACGAACAACGCAGGGAGATGATTAACCGCGGCGAGTTTGTTCCATCGTATATGTGGAGCGTCAATGGATGGTTATGCCGAAAACTCAATTTAAGGACTGTTTCACAAACACAGCACTGCATACCTATGACATATGACAAACCGCTCAAGAGTGAAACATTGGGCATTACAATACCTGCTGGGAACGCAACCGGCATGAGCGCAATAGTCACTACCGAAACCGCGGAGGGTATTAAGATCATTTCGGAATGCATAGGAAAGGTTTACGCCCCTGGAGAGTTTGATAAAAACGTGTGGAGTGTCAATGGGGAGCCAAATACAACCGTGGTAATAGAGAGGCCGTCAACGGTTGAGATGACTTGCGCCAGCGTTGTCAACCGTATACCAGACGTAATAAACGCGCGTCCGGGATTTTTAACCACGGCCGAGATAGGACCACTTAAGTATAGAACGCTACCATTAGGAGAGTATGTATCCAGATAAAAAGTACGGAGGTAAATAAAATGGAACAAAAATACGGAAGTTTGCAGGGATTATTGGAACAGGATATGGCTGCTAAGGATTATTTTGATTCGCTTCCAAACGGTATCCGTCAAAAGTTAAGCACTGCTTCGGGTACAATCGGTACAATGCAGCAGCTTAGGGATTATGCGGCATGCCTTATGAGAAATAACGCTTGAAGGAGGAGCACATGGAGAATTTTAAGAGGCAAAGGGGCAGCGGGCCAGTTGAGGATGATATAAGAACCTATTTGGATGCGCACGAGGGTTCGCCTGATGTGAATAACGTTGCTTCCTCAATGGACTGCACCGGCCTTATTCCATCGGAAATCCAAGATGAGGCAGAGGCTGAATCTTATGATGAGCTATATAGCATTCACGGGCCAGGTCCCAACAAGAATCCAAGATAATTATGCTGGCCCGATTTATAGTTTACAAA
>URFJ01000141.1 GCA_900547135.1 uncultured Eubacteriales bacterium
TATCCCCTTGGATGAGGGGATAAAGGCCGCCCATTTCAAAACTATCCACAAAAAATCGGCGCCCCAACCTCATCACGCAATACGCCAAGTAGGGCGGGGGGCGGGAGGCGCCAACCAACCCCGCCGCTTGAGCTTTGGATACGGTCTAAATCCCATTGAAAACGGTTATATTAATGTGTTTAGTTAAGGCTGAACTCATCAATTAACCGCTCAAACCGCAAATTTTCATGTTCCATTATAGGTTTTGTGACATTATACAGACAATGCTGTAAAACATCCGCATCAACTAGCACCTCGTCAAAGGCTGAATGATAACTCCCCTTTGAGCTATGGTTGTAAATAGCCGAGCAGATTAAATCCGTTTCATTATCATTGGTTAATTTCAACTCGTTTAGCACTTCCCTTGCCAGCAAAGCGCCTTTTTCGGCATGGTTTTTATCATCCATGAACTTATAAGTATAAAAATCATGCAGCATTCCCGCAATGGTTGCTAATTCAGCATTTTGACCGCGCCGAAGCGCAATCAGCGCGCATGCTTGTGAAACGCCATACAAATGGAGGTAGGCGCAGCGCCGTTCAAAAGCATCTGTCATATTCAGTAATGTTCTATCGATGTATCCCCTTAAAATTTCAATTCGGTTTTCCATATCGGCCTCCCTATAGCATAATCTTTCTTACACCAATTATACTTCATACAAAATCAAGAACAATCGGGAGGATACGTTTATACAGACGCCAAAGGAACTGCTTGTCGTCCCTGTCCATGAACCCAACTGTAAATACCTCATTAAAGCTTTGCGGCCCCATCCGGTTTAAAAAGGCGGGGCCGCTTCTTAATAGCCTATCCATTGACCTATATTCAGCTTACAAAACCAATTAAACGACCGAAGGCTCAAACATCATTTCGCCGCGTTCAAAACGCTTAAGCGACAGCTTGCTTATGTCAATGGTGGACTCTTCGCCAAGGATGAGTTCGCTCATCACAACTCCGGTCATGGGGCCAAACATAAAGCCGTGCCCTGAGAATCCCACCGCCATATAAAACCCGTTGACCTCATCCGATTTTTCGTAGATAGGCTGCCTGTCTGGCGTTATGTTATACAGGCCCGCCCACTGGCGCACCAGCCTCAGCCTGCCTATAGGAGGAAGCACCTGGCAGACGGTAGCCGCCATCTCGTCAAGGAAATGCCATGAAGACGTTACGCGGCCGTCCCTGGGTTCACCTTCGTCGCCGCGTCCCATTATGAACGAACCGTGCGGCGACTGCTGTACATACAGGTTCAGGCCAAACGACATTACCATCGGCCCCTGCATAGGCTCTACAGGCTCTGTTACCAGTATCTGATGCCGCTCCTTGTATACCGGCAGGGTTACTCCGGCCATAGCCGCAATTTCCCTTGAAAAGCCGCCTGCCGCGTTTACTACACAGTTTGACGCTATAAACCCCTTGTCGGTAAACACTCCGGCTACGCTTCCATTTTCAATCGCTATACCCGTTACGGTTGTATTGGTATGGAATTCAACGCCCATGCGCCGTGCGGCCCTGTAAAACGCGTCGGTGGTCAAAAACGGGTTTAAAAAGCCGTCCTTTTCGCAAAACGCGGCGCCTTTTAGTATATCGGTGTTGAGGTGGGGTACAAGCTTCTTCGCCTCCTTCAGCGTGACCATGCGTGAAGGTATGCCGCACGAATGCTGAACCTCGATATTTTTTTCGAATTGGGCCAGCTCGCGCTCATCGTCTGAGATAAGCAGGTAGCCTGACTGCCTGAATTCGATATCCCCGTCGTATTCGAGCATTTCATTCGCTTTTTGATACAATTCTATGCTGAACTTTGAAAAGCTGCAGTTCATCTCAGTGCCCCACTGCATGCGCACCCCTGCGCCGCACGCTCCGGTGGAGCCGCCGCATACGAACCGCTTTTCCAAAACGACAATATCCTTCACGCCTTTTTTGGCCAGGTTATAGGCGATGGAACAGCCGGAGATTCCCCCGCCTATGATAATCACCTCAGCACTTTTACGCATGGTTTTCAGCCTCCCTTGCTATAAGCTCCAAACGTATGCCGGAAGCCGGCGGCCGCACTGTCTGGGGCGCCTGCTCATCGATCCCGACGCCTGTTATAGCCGCTATTTCGCGCATAACGAGCAGGGAGCAGGTTTTCCCCTGGCAGGGACCCATGCCCAGCCGCGTTATCCGTTTTATCTCGTCCATGGAAGTATAACCCTGGGAAATCAGCTCCCGCACGCGCTCCAGCGTAACGTCGGAGCATCTGCAAATGATGGTTTCATCCATATCCTTCACGCCTCCAATGCTATATTGCGCACGCTGTACATATGCTCGCGCAAAACCCTAATGCATACAACCGGCGTTCTGTCAAAAGCCGCCGGATTTTTAACGTCCACCACCGTGGCATTGCACACAAAAGCCCCTGCCCGGTCAAGGGCGCGAACCGTTTCGCCCTTTTCCGGAAGGGGTAAAAACTCGTACGGTATTTGTATATCAACGGTTTGCGGGTCAATGCTTCCATCAACTATCATGATTGCCAGGCCTGGACAGCGGCTTACGCACAGTCCGCAGCCTGTGCAGGCTTCAGCGTCCAGCTCTGGGATATTATTTATATCGCTTCCAACATTGATAGCGCCGAACCTGCATGCGGTTTGGCACGGGTTGCACGGGATGCGTTTATAACACTCAACCACGGCAACCTTGCCCCTGTTTATGCGTTCTATTGCCGGAAACTTTTTCATTATCATTTCGGCGTTGGGTACGCCAGTTTGTTCAAACATATCGGTCTCCTGTGCGCAGCGGCAAAACGCCGCATATAGTTTAATTATTTAAAATAAGATGGTTGCAGCCCTTTACGGCGCTACTTTTTCTATTCCCCTCTTTATATGTTCGCCGGCAGGGCCTGAACGCAGCGAATCAAGCTGACGCCTGTATTCTCTAATGGCTTCATCATGGCCGTTAATTCGGAAACCAAGCCTTGAAGCGGCGCAAAGACCCGCTATATAGCCCTCGACCATTGCGGCGGAGGCCTCCTCAACCCCCGACGAGTCGCCCGCCACGAACAGGTTTTCAACGGTGGTTTCATACTCGGCGTTTCTTACCGGTACCAGGCCGCCAAGAGCGGAAACGTACTTCATCTTGGCCCCTGCCATGGAGATCAGTTCGCACAGCGGCGTAAGCCCTATGGAAACGCACAGTGTGTCTGCATTGATTACGAACTCGGAGCCTGGGATTTCATTAAAGCGTTCGTCCAGCTTTACCGCTTCAACCGCTTCAAGGCAGTCATTGCCTATGGCCCGCCTGACCGTGTGCCCTGTAAGGATGGGGACGCCCATCCTGGCTATCTTTGAAGCGTGTACAAGATAGCCGCCTATTTTCTGTGCAGCGTCAAGTATGCACTTTACCTCCACGCCCGCCTGCATAAGCTGATAGCTTACGATCAGTCCAATGTTGCCGGCGCCCAGCATAACCACGCTTTTTCCAGGAACCACGCCGTATACGTTCATAAGCGTCTGCACCGCCCCGGCCCCATATATCCCGGGGAGGTCATTGTTAATAAAGGCCAGGTTTTTTTCCGACGCGCCAGCGGCTATTATTATCGCCTTTGGCCTCAGCTTGAAGTAACGCTCCTCTTTATATAGAGCTGTAACCACGCCATCCTCATATATGCCGGTACATACGGTGTCCGTGAGCACCTTAACACGGTCT
>URFJ01000142.1 GCA_900547135.1 uncultured Eubacteriales bacterium
GATAATGTGTCCCTGGGGACTTCTCAAAGCATTGGAGCCAATGTCGTCAGGATTATGACCGTACACAGAAGCAAAGGTCTGGAATTCCCAATCGTGATATTGGGCGGAACCGGCACGAGTTTCAGATTCGTACGCGAACTTAGGCAGAGCCCTGTTTTATGCGACGACAGGCTTGGTCTCGGGATTTTAGCGTTAAACGGCAATATTAAGATAAGGACCATATATAGGAGTGCGATAGAGACGGCAGCCTATAAAAAACAGCTTGC
The DNA here is from genome assembly GCA_900547135.1 of uncultured Eubacteriales bacterium. Taxonomy (GTDB): domain Bacteria; phylum Bacillota; class Clostridia; order Christensenellales; family CAG-138; genus UMGS946. Next base: position 267 of record URFJ01000142.1, read on the forward strand.
GGAGGAGATGCGCTTGCTTTATGTGGCTATGACGCGGGCGATGGATAGAATAATAATGATCGGAGGGGTAAGGGGCGCTGAAAAAAAGCTGGCCGCGCTGGACAGGCCGTTGACCGATGGAACAGTAAACAAGTCAAAGTCGTTTTTGGATTGGATTTTGCTGGTGCTGATGAATACCGCAAACGGGAACCCATTCAGGCAGCGACTAGGTATGACAGGTATTGAAGGAAATTGTATAATTGATGGGTTTTGGTATAATGCCAATGCCTTTGCCCTTTCAAATCTTGATATGGAACAGGATGCGTTTGAGGAATGGGCTAGCGCTGAGGTTGATATGTATGACGGGCGGTATGACGGCACGTTTTCATGGAAATACCCATACAAGGATGATACCATTGTTCCTTCTAAACTTACGGTATCCCAGCTTTCGGGAGGGGCCCGGGAGCTTTGCCCCGCCCCTAAGTTCATGCATGAGGGCATGCCTGTATCCCCCGCTGAACGGGGAGCGGCGGCGCACATATTGATGCAGCGTATCACAATACAGCCGCATGATAGGATAAGCGTCAGAAATGAAATTTACAGGCTTTGTGGGGAGGGCTACCTTGAAGAGCGGCTGGCGTGTTCAATCGACATCGATAGCATAGTAGGTTTTTTCAGCTCAGCGCTTGGGAAGAGGCTTATCTCTTCGGCCAAAGTGCTGCGCGAGCGTGAGTTCAACTATAGGGCCGATGCCGGCAGGATATTTGGAACAGGTAAGGGTGAAAAATTTCTATTGCAGGGCATGATAGATTGCTGCTTTATTGAGGATGAAGAATGGGTGATAATTGACTATAAGACCGACTACGTTGCTCACGATCAGCTTTCTGAAGAGGTGGCGATGAAACACAGGAAGCAGCTTGATCTTTATTCCGAATCGCTTTGCGCGTTAACCGGAATAAACGTAAAAGAGCGTTACGTTCACCTGCTTTTTACGGGTGATAGCGTAAGGGTGTAGGAATTAGCCTGATTTTTATGAGTTTGTGTCTTTAAAATGATGCTGAAATGTATGTATTATAGAAAAAATACGTGAAAGTTTGTTTTTAAACACCTTTAAACATGCTATAATTGATTTAAATTAGGCATTGGGAGGTATACTTGATGAGCAGTGTAAAAGTACTTATAGCTGATGATGACCCGGTTGTCCATGAAGCGTTGGGAATTTATCTGACAGCTGAAGGATATGAGCCAATAGACGTTTATGACGGAAAGGCAGCGATAAACGCCTTATCTGCTGAGGTTGCGCTTTGCGTTCTCGATATAATGATGCCAGGAATGTCCGGCATCGACGTATGTAAAGAAATAAGAAAAACTTCGCGCCTTCCCATTATAATACTTACCGCCAAGGGTGAGGAAATAGACCGGATTCTAGGCCTTGAACTGGGTGCTGACGATTACATCGTTAAGCCCTTTAGCCCCAGGGAGGTGGTTGCCAGGATAAAGGCGGTACTGCGCAGGGCTAAAGAGCAGCAGGCTGCTGACACGGGAATTGTAATCCATGATGGATTAATGATTGATATTAAGAGCTATACAGTAACGCTCAACGGCAGGCCCGTAATATGCACTCCAAAGGAGATTGAGATCCTATACATGCTTGCGTCAAACCCCGGACATGTATTTACCCGAGAGCAGCTATTAAACAGGGTATGGGGATATGATTTTGTTGGTGAAACCCGTACTGTGGATACTCATATAAAGAGGATTCGCGCTAAGCTGGACAATACGGGCAAAAATTGGAGCATAAAAACGATATACGGCGTTGGCTATAAGTTCGAAATAGAGTAGTAAGTAAAAAGTAAGGGGAAAAAGATGGGCAGCGTCCTTCTAAGGCGGTTTTTGATAGTATTGGTTGCTTTCATGCTGCTTGCGGCTATATTTATTATGGCCAGCTATCTGCTTGTTGGAAGGGACGTATATATTGAAATGGAACTTCAGGACCTGCTTCCCCAGGTTGAGGCTGTAAGGCAGATGTTATATGAGTATGAGAGCGGCAATATTACGCACGACGCCTTTATACGTATGTCAAAAAGCCTTATGAAGGCCACGAATGGAATGACCTTTGTGGTCAACTGGCGCGGAGAAATTGAATTCATGTATGATGTAGGCTTGGGCCTCACGCCCAATGAAATCCGCGAAAGCTTTGCAGGGGAAATAGGCGTGGTTTTGAGAGGAAAGAGGGCGCAATCGGATAGCGCCAAGATCCTGAATCATGGCCATGTTCTATTTCTGGGGCTTCCCATAGGCTCCCCTCAGGAGCAATCGGCAGGAGGCGTGTTTATCATAAAATCAATCGACGGCGTAGGCGGGATGATTGAGCGCCTAAACGCATCGCTTTTATGGTTGGCCGCTGCTGGTATAACTGTTTTACTGCTCATAGGCTCATGGAGGGCCAGCCGGATTGCGGGGCCCTTGCGCAGTATGGCTGAAACCGCGCTTGATATGGCTAACGGCGACTTTGACGTACGTGTTCCAAATGAGGAAGCTCCGGGTGAGGTGGGCCTGCTGGCCAGGTCGCTTAATGAGTTGTGTGAACGCCTGTCAAAAACGATTTATCAGCTCAGAAGTGAAAAGAGTCAGCTTAACCATATACTGCGAAGCCTGTCAGACGGCGTAGTAGCAATGGATGGATTAGGCGCACTGACCCAGTATAATCCCGCCGTTATGAGAATGTTCGGTTCGGTTGAGGTAAATACGCGTGAGGATCTTGTTGCGGACGCATCGCTGTGGAAGGTGTTTGACCAGGTTTATGCCACGGGTAAAAGCCGGATGATAACCTATGATATGCCTGGAGACAGGACACTGTGGATAACCATATCCGCTGTTTTGACTGAAGACGGCGAATGTACAGGCGTAGTTGGCCTGTTTAAGGACATGACTGAAATGGAGCGGCTTGAAAAGATGCGCCGGGAGTATGTAGCTAATGTAAGCCATGAACTGAGAACTCCGCTTACAGCCGTCCGTGGGCTTTTAGAGCCGCTTGTGGACGGGATGGTAAAGGATGAAGGGGTCAGGCATCGGTATTATAAGACAATGCTGCACGAGGTTTTAAGATTATCAAGGCTCATATCGGATATGATGACGCTTAGCAGGCTCCAATCAGGCACGGAGTACATGGAGGTTTCTAAGGTGGACGTTGCCGAATTGCTGCATGACGTGGCCCAGAGCTATGTTCAGACCGCAAAAAGCAAGGGGATTGATCTGAGGATTGATACCCAGGAGACTGTAGAAGCGTTAACCGATTCGGATAGGGTTGAGCAGACGCTGATTATACTTATTGACAACGCCATGAGATATACACCTGAGGGGGGCAGCATAACGTTGAAGCTTAGAAATGGC
>URFJ01000143.1 GCA_900547135.1 uncultured Eubacteriales bacterium
TTTTGTATACTACCTGACCATTGATAATAGTATAAACCGCTTTTGAAAAGATTTCCATAGGGCTTCCATCGTATATTACAATATCGGCGTCCTTACCTTTTTCAATAGTTCCCATCCTGTCAGCCACGCCGCAGATGCGGGCCGCGTTTATGGTGATGGCCATAAGTGCCTCTTCTTCGCCCATGCCTTCCTTTGCGGCCAGTCCTGCACAGATTGGAAGGTATTGAATCCTTGATACTGGATGATCGGTGGTCAGCGCTACAAGCACTCCAGCCTTATTCAAAACGCCAGCTGTCATAAAATCCGAGCTTTTTACCTCAATTTTAGTCCTTGATGCTAAGGATGGGCCGACTATCGCGGGATAACCGCTTTCAAAGATATCATCAGCTACTAAATGTCCTTCAGTGCAATGATCCAGCGTGAGCATAAGGTTAAATTCTCTTGCTATTCTTATGGCGGTAAATATATCGTCCACTCTATGAACATGCGCCTTTAAAGGAATGCTTTTTTCGAATAGTGGTATATAGCATTCCATGGAAAAGCTTTCATCAAAATCGCTCCCATCACGCTGGCTGGCCATTTTGTCCCTATAATATTGCCTGGCGTTAAAGAGTTCTTCACGTATAAGCGATGCTATGGCCATTCGTGTAGATGGAATGGTGCCGATTGAGCCATAATTGGTTTTGGGATTTTCTCCAAAGGCAATTTTGATAGCGGCGGGCGCCTTGACGATCATGTTATCTATTCTCCTGCCATCGGTTTTTATAAGGGCGAATTGACCTCCTATCGGATTTGCGCTTCCAGGACCCACCATTGCGGCGGTAATGCCTGCTGCTATCGCGTTATGAAAGGCGCTGTCCATAGGATTAATGGCGTCGATAGCCCTGAGACAGGGCGTTATGGGATTTGTGACCTCATTGCAGTCATCGCCAGCCTTCCCTTTCTTTTCTTCAGTTATTCCAATATGGCTGTGTGCATCAATAAACCCCGGGTAAACGTGTAATCCGTCGGCCTCTATTATATTAACATCATGGTGAGACCATATATCAGAGGGGATGTCCTCGCTAACTGATTTTATGCGTTGGCCCTCAATTAAAACGTCGCCCTTCCCATACGTTTTGCCAGCCATTGTATGGATTATACCATTTTTTATGATCAGCATTGCTCCTCCAAAAAATATGTTTTTTATAGTTTGCGCTAAGTTTGCAGTCGTATTCTTAGGCATTTGAAACTGGCAACATACCGCATTAAATTTGTGGTATCTCCCTGTAAAGATATATTTTAACTTGTACAAGCTGCGTAAAGTATTCAAAAATTAAATGAACTGGAAATATCGTTTTGCGTTGGTATCAGATATAATTAACCCAATACGAATATAAGTCGCGAGTCTACGGATACTAAGTATGATTATAATAGAAAGGAGGTTTTTCAATGAGCAATTACAACAATAATAATTGTGACAACAGGAACAGGCAGGATCAGCAGAACCGTCAGAACCAGCAGAACCAGCAGAACCGTAACAACAACCAAAGGGATTTCTAAGGCTATTTTAAAAGTAAAGGCGGACATTTACGTCCGCCTTTTTTAATAAATTAATTAAAACCTGACTTATTTTAATATAAAATGTGGCATAATCAATTCTGATAAAAACCATGAAAATATGTCGTTTGCATTCTGTTCATAAATGATGTATAATACGCGAGCTACCAGTATTATCCTTCGGCCTATGTAGGAGGGACCATGAGAGTTGACGTATATAACTATAGCAACAAGCTAAATGATCATAGAATAAGCAACAGCACTGTAGTAGTTGTAGATGTCCTTCGCGCGACAACATCAATAATCTGGGCAATTAAAAACGGCGCTGAGAAAGTAGTTCCTACGCAGGACCCGGGCGAGGCTGCGGCTATGGCCATAAAGCTAGGTTCGCGCGAGTGCGTGCTTGCCGGGGAAAGGGGAGGCGTTAAAATGCCGGGATTCCATTTGGGCAACACACCGATGGACTTTTCCAGCGATATAGTTTCCGGCAAAACCGTTATTGTAAGCACTACAAACGGAACGGAGGCTATATGTGGAGTAAGAAGCGCTAAAAACGTTCTTATTGGAGCGATGATTAACCGAACAGCCGTTGCAAAAAGGGCGGTTGAGTTCGGAAATGATATTATTATTATGTGCGCGGGCACAGAGGGACAGCTGTCGGCGGATGACATCTGCGCCGCCGGCGCTATAGTGGAGGCTGTGAGCAGAATTTCGGAAGGCGGCGCTTATAGCGTGCCTTGTGTATTCGGGCTGGGTAAACGGCAATGCGGATCTGTCCGACACGATGCACTACTCCAGGCTTTTAAAGCTAGGTTTTGAAAAGGACGTGGAATTTTGCTTTAAAACTGATGTAACGAACGTTGTTCCAGTGTTTAAAAACGGGATTATAACAAACGGTTAGGTCAAGGAATACTTAAGCTGTAAGGATCACATCTGTGTTGAACCAAGATGTTGTTCGCTGTATGTAAAAGAGGAATTCAAAACAGATTTTACGCAAATATTCACCAATGTTTTTGGCGATAAATTCAAACTGTACACTCATAAAGAATTTTTAGAAAGCGGCTTGCTCGGTGATGGCGTTCCACACTTCAAAACAGAGGATTTCGTTGGAGATTATGTGGCTGTTGCAGTGTCTGATATCGCACTTTGGTACAAGGATATAAATGGCGATTATAACTATTTTAAGGGTGCAATGCAGGGCTGACGAAAGAAGAGTTAACTGTGCCGTTGATTGTGTTACAAAAATAGATTTCCATTATGAGCATACCACCGCATAGAAGTAGCAGATCCAGCCGCTCTTGCCAACGATAAATGAATGGCTACGCCGTCGCTGACAAACTCGTCTGTCCCTGCTTATGTGAAAATAAAAAGCAACGAGTACTTTCGCCTACTACTAATAAGTAGGGCATCCAAAATGTAGCATTCATGAAGCCCATCTTTATTCTGAGGCATTTATTAATAAGCAGTAGTTTTTTACAAAGCGGAATGGAATGTTCGGACTATCAGATTATATCGTACATACCTATGTTTTCTACATGCCAAATATCCCTTGCATATTCACTTACGGTTCTGTCGCTGGAGAACCTTCCCGCCGCCGCCGTGTTTAAAAAACATTTCCGCGCAAAAGAAATTGTATCCATATAATCTCTGTTAGCTTGGAGCTTTGCCTGCATATACGATGGAAGATCAAGCAGTATATGATAATGGTCGGGCATATGCCAGCTGGCCCCATATACTAATGCGTCAAACAGCTCCTTAAACATTCCGGAGCCATTGTCGCTAAAGGTTCCATCCACAAGAGAATCTAAAACGCGCCTTAATTCCGCGTTGCTATCATATATGGATTTCGGGTTGTAATTGTTCCCCAAAGAGCGAAGTTCTTCAACGGTTGCGCCAAAGATATAGTTGTTTTCAGCACCTGCTGCGTCTACAATTTCGATATTGGCTCCGTCATATGTGCCCAGTGTAACGGTGCCGTTGAGCATAAATTTCATATTGCCTGTTCCCGATGCCTCCGTGCCGGCAGGGGATATCTGCTCAGATATGTCGGCGGCGGGGATTATATGTTCGGCATATGAAACGTTGTAAT
>URFJ01000144.1 GCA_900547135.1 uncultured Eubacteriales bacterium
ACATTTTCAAAAACAGCTATAGCGATAAAGCCTTTTATTCCTCCATAAAAGCTGATTCGCGTTTTTTTATCCTTTCAGCCGTAAAAGCGGAAGAGTTAATATGCGCAATGTGCAACTCAGCGTATGTGTTATAATCGTCGATAAAAGGTAAGGCAGTATTGTAGACAAACCTATTGTTTATAACGCCTTGATATCTTAATTGAGTGTCCCGGGCACAAAGCCAGGAGTTGGCGTCATACGCATAGTCCTATAGCCCATTTCGCACAGTTCCTGATATGTCACTAGTTACTATCTCAAGATGCGCTGCAAACCCCTCAAAGAACGCCATATAGGGATCCGTTATCGCTGTACAGGTATGAAATTTGTTCGACAGCGACCGGCTTACATCTTACCCAATCCAGTTTAGCCAGACATGTGAGAACTCATGGGCGAAGATTTCTTCAATGCCCGATTGAGATGAAGTAGACGAAAAAGACAGTTAATACCACTATTCAAAACATCGAAATAGCCGCTTTTAAACGTAAGGGAAGAGAATTGTTCGCAAGAGACAAAATCGCTGTGGGATTTGATGTAAAGCAAGCCGAGAGCGAGTATGTAATTTGGGGAGAACGAAAAAAAGGGCAAGAAACAAATCCGAGGTATATCCTTAAGGAAGTCAAGCCCGATTGACCTTGACGCACTTTTAGTAAAGGATGATGAAGACAATGATTGATGTAAAGTCAATGGCAGACGCATTGACCGAATTACCGAATTGCCTTAGAGCGTGCCGCCACTGTTTTTGAATGAAAATGGAAGGATGTTGATTTTTTAGCCGTAAAGAAGTATGTAACAGAGCTACAGACGAAAGGACAAAACGAGTTTAACGGCAAGCCATTAGCCCACAAAACAATATTGAAGCATTATATTGTACTTCATGCGTTTTTTGAAAACGCTGTTGAAAACAAAGTTATAGCGGTTAGCCCCATTCGGAATATGAAACGCCCAAACCCCCGCAAGAACGAAACGCCAAAGAAAGCCGTTGTTTATACTGAAAGCGAAGTGCAATACATTATTGAGTATTGAACAAAGAGACGTTGAACTTATAGAGCCAATGAGAGAATTAAACAAGGTTTTATCATTGGAGAAGACCGCACTTGAATTACAAGCACTATTGCGAGTGTTGCGCTATACAGATTGCGACACTGTACAATCCGTTAAAGAGTTACCAATAACGCTTGGGATTGAAAAAAGAATGGCAAAGGATTTATACCAGTACTATTGCCGATATTGCGGGAACGGTGCAATTACAAATGGTGTAATGATAGCAACGGAGGTGGAATAAATGATTTGGATTATCTGCATTATCAAGACAGATGTATTTATATCGGAATGGCTAAAATCTTGTAAAATTCCTTTTTTCGTGTAAACATCCGCTTGCAAACGCAAACAAAAACCACCCGAACTTTGTCTTTTGCGTCTTGAATACTTTTCACGACAGGGTTGTCTTTTTCGTCTTTGCGTCTAATCGTCTACAGAAAAGACAGTAAATATGGTTAGAATTTTTCGGTTTTCCTATCCGCTCCCATTACGTCATACAACAAAGCATACGGACACACAGAAAAATATTTTGCTCGTCCCGTGATTTTATAAGCTCTGTTGATTTTTCGCTTTTTAAGCATAATAAAAAGCCTGTAAACAGGCGGGCAACCGCATGAATACAGGCCTTTTGATTATAGGGTGATTATCTCTTTGAGAACTGAGGAGCCCTGCGTGCCGCTTTGAGTCCGTACTTCTTCCTTTCCTTCATGCGCGGGTCGCGCGTGAGATAGCCCGCCTGCTTAAGAGCCGCCCTGAGATTGGGGTCGGCTACTATAAGAGCGCGTGAGATACCATGGCGTATGGCACCTGCCTGGCCCGTAGTTCCACCGCCATATACATTTACATATACGTCGTACTTTGACAAAGTTCCTGTAAGCGTCATTGGCGCCCTTACGATCATCTTTAGAGTCTCTAGCCCAAAATAATCCTCAACGTCGCGCTTGTTTATCGTTATATTTCCGCTCCCCGGTAATAGGCGGACGCGGGCAACCGATTTTTTACGTCTTCCAGTACCAAGATACTGCGCTGTTGTCTTCATAATTCGTCCCTCCATTACCTTTATTTAAGCACTAGCGTTTCTGGTTGCTGCGCTACATGCTTGTGGTCATTGCCGCGGTATACCCGAAGCTTCTTCAACATCTGGCGCCCAAGCGGCCCCTTTGGCAACATGAGCCGAACCGCTTCATACAAAGCGAACTCCGGTTTTTTCTGCAAAAGCGTACGATAGCTGGTTTCCTTGATTCCGCCCGGATAACCGCTGTGGTGGTAATACTTTTTCTGGTCAAGCTTTCGTCCTGTAAGGACTACTTTGTCTGCGTTGATAATTATTACAAAATCGCCCGTATCTACATGCGGCGTATATATTGGCTTATGCTTTCCGCGAAGTATGGTTGCAACCTGTGACGCTAGCCGACCTAATACCATACCGTCAGCGTCGACAACGTACCATTTACGCTCTACGGTTTCACCCTTTGCCATATATGTCTTCATGGCTATCCTCCATAAAATTGTGTAATCTTGCGGCTTGGCCACGTATGCTGCACTGCTTCCGGGGCTAGTGGGGCACTACATCTACCATTCCAAAGCACACCTTATATTTTAATCCAGCTTAAATGCCGGTGTCAAGCATAAAACCCCATATTTTCAAATATATTGGGATCTCTAACATAACTTTGGAAATTCTAGCTGCCGCAATGCCTCGTATAGAACTATTGCAACTGCGTTTGATAGATTAAGCGACCGCTGATTCGGCATCATAGGGATACGGATTGCATCGTCACTCCTTCTGCTCAGCAGTTTTTTACCCAACCCCGCAGTTTCCTTTCCAAAAACAAGAAAATCTTCATCCATATATGATACGTCACAGTAATTTCTTGATGAATGCGTGGTTGCAAGGAAAAATCTTGCTTGGGGATTCCTTGCTTCAAGCTCTTCAAAGCTGTCGTAGTAGCTTATGGCGAGATCCTTCCAATAATCGAGTCCTGCCCGCCTGAGTGTGCGGTCGGAGATTTCAAAGCCCAACGGCCGTATCAAATGCAGCGCTGTATCCGTTACTACGCAGGTTCTTGATATATTTCCGGTGTTTTGGGGAATTTCGGGTTCTACTAACACTACGTTAAGCATTAAATATCTTCTCCACAAGGATTTATTATTAATGCTATCATATATATCTGCATCTTGCAACAAAACAGTTCAGGGGATGCGCCCTTTCACATCCCCTGAACTTGTATTGCTATTGATTTTTGCCCTGTCTCACCATGCGTTTAAGCCGACTGGAATATATGTCGCAAAGCTCATCCGCATACTCTTGATTGTAACTGCCGCATATAAGCCGGCAGGCGGCGAACTCATCATTTGGCTTAA
>URFJ01000145.1 GCA_900547135.1 uncultured Eubacteriales bacterium
TTGTTATGCCAAGCTGCGGGTTTTGCTTAACCCATTCCAAGAACGCCTGGTCCTCGGGAAACAGCTGGTCGGGGCGTTCTACGGTAGCAGGCAGTCCATCCTCAGTTGTCAAGTCCACCTCATATACGTTGATTACAAACTCCTCTATCCTCTTGTCCAGCGCGGCAGGGTCTGTGGCCAGGCTTGAAAAATCGTAGCCTGGCGTGCCCGGCGTGGCCGACACGTCGTTATTTTGGGAGATTTCCGGACGCTTCGCCGTTAACCCAAGGGCAAGGCCCGTTGATACTATAGCTATAAGCGCTATAATTATGGCTATTAATCCCTTCTTTTTCATAAGCTATACCTCTATGCTTTATACTAATCCGCTTCTCTTAATATGTATACACTACACTTTAAAAGAGGAACGGCCTCATCTCCAGCGGATAAGGCCGTATTGAATATAGCCGTCTTTAAGGGAATTGATCAGATATTATCTGTACCCGTAGCTCATGTACTCGGTGCCATTGGGTATATACTCGTAGTTATAGAACTCAACGCACGCCTCCATTATCGCATCCCGCTCCTGTGCAAGCTCCGGCAGATCGAAAGATATTGTATCAAACCGCCTAACAAAAAATCTGTATATGGTGTCGAACTCCTCATAGTTTACAACCTTCCGGTCCAGCAGCGCAAGCATCTTCTCCGCGTTTTGTATGTATTCAGCCCTGTTTCGTGTAAGCACGTTCAGCTGCTCCCCGTTATTATATGCGCTGTATATCTCGGCCGCTTCATAGTCTATTTCATCAAGGAGCTCTATAAGTGCCTCGCGCATTTCCCTGTCCGCCTGTATTACCGCTAATTCCTCAGGGGAATAGGTATACTCTATCTCCTCTTCATCGTTAATCCTGGCTATTTCGTCCAGATGAACATATGTATCCGGAGCTTTTATCCAGCCGCCTATCTGCAGCGGCAGTCCATATTTGTTTAAATCCATTGTTATGCCAAGCTGCGGGTTTTGCTTAAGCCATGCCAAAAACGCCTGATCCTCAGGAAACAGCTGGTCGGGGCGTTCTACGGTAGCAGGCAGTCCATCCTCAGTTGTCAAGTCCACCTCATATACGTTGATTACAAACTCCTCTATCCTCTTTTCCAGCGCGGCAGGGTCTGTGGCCAGGCTTGAAAAATCATAGCCTGTGCCCGGCGTGGCCGACACGTCGTTATTTTTGGGGCTATCAGTACGCTTCGTCAGCCCCAGGGCAAGGCCCGTTGATACTATAGCTACAAGCGCTATAATGATCGCTATTAATCCCTTCTTTTTCATAAAGTAGCACCTCCAAATTTTATTGTCATTTAATTTGCGTCCCTTAATCTGAAAAATCTGCACGAAACATAGTCTGACCGCGGGTATTTTTCAAGAACTTCTTTCAACGAACTTACTACAACCTCTCCAACCTCATTCTCCCTCGCAACCAGAAAATCGTTATGGCCATCAATAGTACTTATGTCAATGATGTACATTGACTCCTTTACAGAACGAGTACCTACACCTCCGCTACCCCAATCATCCCAACTTGATGATGAGGCTATTATCTGTACTACATCCCCCCTACTAAACTTGGATCTGGCTTGATTGTAAAACTGTTTATAATACCGATTAATAAGCGCTTGATCTTCTGAATCTGGGCGTATACTACTAGTAGTGTACGCCACATTTTGCACCTTTGGTCCCCAGAAGGCCCAGAAGGCGGTCGCGTTAAACCACGGGCTGAAACCGTAAGGAGTCCATCCATACGGGGACATTTCGCTATCGCTAAGTACATCATAATCCCAATAGCTGCTGGCCACGTGGGAGTGCATCTGATCGGGGCTTCCATCCCTTTTTTTATAGATATACCATTTACCTCTATACCGGACTCCCTGAGCCAGAATACACTGGGATACGAAATTACCATAATCCTGCTCTCCGTAAAGCCACGGGAAGGTGTTAAGGTGGTCATTCCCTCTCTCCGCGCGGTTCCTTGCATAACGCTCGCCCAGGGAAACGTCGAGCTTAACCGGCACAAAAAACCACTCGTCATTAGTCGTACTATTATAACTATATTGTATGACATTTTGGCCAACATTGCAACTAGCTCCCTGCACTACAACCACCTTTTTATAGCTGGAGGATGTGCTTAAAATCCGGTAAGTTACGCCGTCACTGTTGGTTGAAATATTAAATCTGCTGCCAGAGGCGGACTTATTCGTATCAACAATAACATTCGCGTCGTTGTTAGCGCTGTTGCCTGATATAAACAGTACATACGACTGATTGTTCATCGAAACCAGGTGGCTCTCCCCATTTCCAGCGTGCACGATCTTCCACCTTTGTTTGGCTGAATTACTAAACTTTGATTGTTGTACATTTGTTCCTTGTACGGTCAAATACTGGCCGCTGTGTTTGTTCATTATATAATATTCCTTGCCATAGTAAAGGTATCCAGCTGGCCCCCCTGATTGGGGAGGCGTGGGCGTGGGCGTAGGCGCAGAACCTCCGGAGTAATTTATCTTAAGCTGCGGCCTTTTTGCCGCCGTGGCAAAGTCGGCGGAATAGACGGTGTTAAAGTCCCTTATATCTTCGTTTTGATATTCAACCATGATCCCATAATTCTTGTTCCTTCCGGTTGTGCTTCCGCTGTACCAATACCTTACCGTTGAAGTCATATTAACATTATATTTAGTCAAGCCATTATGGCTGATGCTTAATTGGATTACTGCGTCTGTCCACGGTTTATTCGACCAAGTTATTTTAGAAGAACTCCAATCAGCTGCAACTCGTTTAGCTTTGAAAGTATTGCCCGTGGAGGTGCCGCTGGTAACATAAAAGGTTTGGGTGGCCGAATTTATAGTAGCTCCAGACGGTATTGTCGGCATGGTCTTGAACTTTTGATAGAATTTTCTTGTTTTACCATTGCGAGTTCCCGCGTACAGCCTATCCAGCGTATGCGTTATTACGCCGCTGCCCTTCTCCACCGAGTTATCAATCCCATTGGCCTGATCCGTGCCCGCGCTGACGTCGGGGTCTATTGTAATTGGATACACCCTTGCCTCATCGTTGAGCCATTCCGCGTCCGGCGTCAGCGTCACGGTATACGACCCGTTCCCATTGTCCTTAAGGTCTAGCTCTATGTCCTCCGAGAGCTCGTCCGCCGAATCATACATATACGGCGTCCATATGGTGAATATAACTTCCGTCCCGTCGCTGAACACTACCTCGCCGCTTTCATTCACGCCTGCGTCCAGGCCCTCTGCGGTAATGTCCATTATGTACGACACTATGTCCTGCGGGCTTTCCAGGATTATCGCTTCCTTTACCCTGCCCGGGAGTACCGTGTATTCTACGTCCACGCCGTCTCCAGCCGCGTTTTCATACGTAAGCTGGCCCGCGTTTGGCGCAAGCATAAG
>URFJ01000146.1 GCA_900547135.1 uncultured Eubacteriales bacterium
CTTAGAGAACGGCTAACAGAAATGCTGGCCGGTTATGGAACCAGAAATGTTTTCCTGATTCATGAATACGATTTGAATGAAAAAGAACTGTTCTTACTTTCCGGCGTAGCTACGTTTGTTATCGACGCTGGAAAGGGCATAAAGGTACAGTTAACGTCTCGGCGCCAAGATGAGATACCGGACAGGAGCTATTTACAGCTTGGGCAACCGCGCGCATCATTTACTATGTCCGATACAGAACTTTTATTTTACAACGGCTATGGAGGCTTTGACGCTGACAGCGGAGAATATGTAATCAGACTTAAGCCAGGCGCAACTACGCCCCTCCCTTGGTCAAACATAATGACCAATGATCAATTCGGCACACTGGTTACTGAAAGCGGCGGAGGCTTTACCTGGAATAAAAACAGCCGCGAAAATAAGCTTACGCCCTGGGCTAATGATCCTGTGTCCGACCTTAAGGGGGAATTCGTGATATTGACGGATGCAGATACGGGTGAATCGTGGACTATTACGCCTGGCTCCCTTCAAAGGGATTCGGAATGTACTATTAGGTATGGATTCGGATATACTGTATATAGTTCTTCCGCATTGGAACTCAGGCAGAACATGACGGTATTTGTTGATCAAAACAAACCTGTAAAATACACTGTAATAAAGCTCACCAACCCGATGATGCGCCAAAGAAACATAGATATCCTCTATTGCGCTGAGTGGGTACTGGGCGCTATACAGCATCCTGAAGCCATATTAACCGAGTATAGAAACGGCGTTCTCCTGGCTTCAAATCTTAGACAAGGCGGAAATTGTAATGGGTATGCCTATATTGCTATTCCTAACAGCGAGGCCGAGTATTCTTCAGACAGAAGCTTTATTTTAAACGCTGGGTGGCATAAGGAAAAGCTGAATAGGAAAGATGGACTGGGCCTGGGAGGTTTTTCAGGGCTTAGAACCCGTATTACGCTTGAAGCAGGCGAGAGCAGGGAATTGGTCCTAATGCTTGGGCAGGATATGGAGAAAAATATATATGAGACTGTAAAGGAATCTGTTCCTTCCTATGTTCAATCGCGCCTAAACGCCGTAAAACACGGCTGGAGCATGCGGCTAGGACGTATAGAGGTAAGTACGGGCGATCCAGCTTTTGACCTTATAATGAACGGGCATTTGCTGTATCAGGTACTCTCCAGCCGATTGATGGGACGCACAGGCTATTATCAATGCAGCGGAGCCTTCGGCTTTAGAGATCAACTGCAGGATACTTTGGCTCTGCTTTTGACTGAGCCTCAGATAGCTAGGAAGCATATACTATTATGCGCTTCAAAGCAATTTGAAGCTGGCGATGTATTGCACTGGTGGCATGAAGGAGGCGCTGGAATAAGAACGATGTTCAGCGACGATAGGCTGTTCCTTCCCTATGCATTGCTTAAATATCTTGAGGTAACCCATGATATGGCGGTGTTAGACGAATCAGCGCCGTATCTCGCGGATACCCCTATTGAAGATGGAAAAACCGAACGGTTTATGGAGCCCGTAATAGTATCTGATATTTCAGGCTCTCTCTATGATCATTGCCTTCGCGCAATTAGGCGCTCCATGAGAACGGGTGAACATGGACTTCCTCTCATGGAAGGTGGGGACTGGAATGACGGAATGGATCTTGTTGGTGAAAATGGCGGTGAGAGCGTATGGCTTGGCTGGTTTTTACTATATATACTAGAGCGCTTTATTTCACTATGCAGCTATAATCGGGATTGCGAAACCGCCGCGGAATTCACTGAGTATGCGAAAAAACTTAGATCAGCGATTGAAGGATGCGGTTGGGATGGCGCATGGTATAAAAGGGCGTTCCTTTTTGACGGCACACCGCTTGGCTCCCATGAAAACGAGCAGTGTTCTATTGATTGCATTTCGCAGTCCTGGTCCGTGTTTAATAAGGCCGCTCATGGTGTGGAGGCTATGGATTCGTTGGACAGCCTGTTGGTGGATGAGGAAAATGGTGTTATAAAGCTATTATCCCCGCCTTTTGACGCTCCTGAAAGGGATATGGGTTATATCCAGTCCTATCTGCCAGGCGTTCGTGAGAACGGAGGGCAATACACCCATGCAGGAGCATGGGCAGTTATAGCAGCCTGTATACTAGGCCAGCCGGACCGTGCTATGAAGCTGTTTAAAATGCTCAATCCTATAGACCATACAAGCCAGGAAACGCTGGCTAATAAGTATAAGGCTGAACCATACGTAGCGGCCGGTGATGTATACAGCGTAGGACGAAACGCCGGCCGGTCAGGATGGACATGGTATACCGGGGCCGCTGCCTGGATGTATAGGGCTGGCCTTGAGTACATGCTTGGCCTTAATAAAACTGGAAACGAACTATGCTTAAAGCCGTGTGTTCCTTATGAGAAATTTAAAATAGAATACAGGTTCGGTAATAGCTTATATGAAATTGTTGCTGAAAAGGCCTTGGAATACGCAATAGAAATAGATGGAGAAAGAGCTGAAAAAATACTTCTTTTTGATGATGGTAAGAACCATAGGGTTAAGGTTTTTTGGAAATAAAAAAATTAAAAGTGCCGGTAGCTCCGGCACTTTTAATTAATTACCCGATACCCGCTATTCCATCCACAGGCAATGACATTACTATTGCCTTGCAATCGGTTTTAAGTCCAAATTTTTCGCTTATTGTTTTCATAATCACTGTACGTACATCGGCAGGGGTCAAGATTATAAGCAATTCTTTTTTATCCTGCAGGGAAATGCCTAAAAACCGCTTAAAGCCCTCCAATCTAACCCCACGAGCGTTTAAAACTGTTCCCCCGGTCGCCCCGCTCGCTTTGGCTGCATCCATAACCTGTTCAGAATACCCCGGGGTCAAAGCCGTAACTATAAGATGGTATTTTACTTCCTCTTCCATTTTTTTCACTCCACTTTCTGTTTCAGGGTTATCATGTAAAAGCACGTCGGAGGTCAGTTTGTTTACTCCTGACAACGGCAGTATGAAGGCAATGCCTTTACCCGGCTTTTTCAGCTGCATCTTGTCCGAGATATCGGCCAGAATTTGAGGAATATGCGAGTATGGCGTCAGCGTGAGCAGAACATCCTTGTCAGTGCTGCCCAATCCAAGAAGGTCCATTATTTCAGAATTAGCCGTCCCATGGCCCAGGCACATAAGGCTTATGTGAAACAGCCTTTTATCGGCAATTTCGGCAATCCTCTCCCCCTTGCCCCTGTCAACTATTGTTATGAGAAGCTTTAAAGCGTCTTCATGGCAATTATACATTAACCATTACCTCCTCATAATCTATGATATCATCATCCGGTATATTGCTTGCAAGCTGTATGCGGGCCATCTTCCGTTTGCTGGCAAGCCCCATAATCTGCACCGTTATAAGGGGGGTGATGGCTACCATTGCTACGGCGCC
>URFJ01000147.1 GCA_900547135.1 uncultured Eubacteriales bacterium
CAACTCGTATTTTCATCGGACAGACTGTTAACCACATCCCAGGTAGCGAGGGTAAAATCAAAGCTGTCGGAAGCAGTTCGTTCGTGTACGGGTGAAAACCTGAGCCTTGATTTGACGGTAAGGTTTCCGTCCGCGAGAAAACAACTTACCGACGATCCAGAGGCGGCAAAGGTGATAATGGAAACGTGGTGCGAATTGCTGCCAATGCTAAGTCCAATTATAAGGCGGTCCAAGCTTTCGGAAACCGACGGAATGCTTACCCTGTATGTGCCGGCTGCCGCTGCGGAGATCATAACGGGAACGGAAAATGAGCAATTAATGAGGACTATCCTGAGGGATAGCTTTGGAATTGAGGATGCGCTTTTTATCTGCCCGGATTCCGCCATATCAATGCCAAGCTCCAAAAGGCCTGAGCTAGGCGAAGTTCAAGTACAACGTAAAAATAAGGTTTCAAATAAAACAGGTGAAAAGGAAGTTGTATTCGGGCGCGCCATCAAATCAAAAACTGTATTGATGTCCGACGTAAGGGAGGATTCAGGACGCATTACTGTTAAGGGAAGCATATTTTCGATGGAGGAGAAATCCAGAAAAAACGGCGGATGCATTCTCCTGCTGAGCGTAACCGACCAAACAAACACGCTGCCCGTTAAATTATTCCTTGGGGATGAGGATGAAAAAACCATTGCCGATAAGCTGAGGGAATGCCAAAAACGGGGTGATGAATTAATAATAAGGGGAGATTACAGGCAGGACGGATTTACTGGCGAGATGATCCTGATGCCCTATGATATAAACTGTACGCAAGCGGAGAAGCGGCAGGATAATTATCCCCAAAAACGCGTTGAATTGCACCTTCATACAAGATTTTCCGCGATGGACGCCCTGCTAAAGGCGGAAGGCAGGGACAACGATGCGGTTAATGCGGCAAAAAGGTTTGGCCATCAGGCGGTAGCGATTACTGACCATGGGGTTGTCCATGGCTTTCCGTCAGCTGTAAGCGCCGCCAAAAGCGCGGGTATAAAGGCTATACTTGGCGTTGAAGGTTATCTGATTAACGATGGATTTTGTATTGATTTTGACAGCCAGTTTGCAGCCATTTCAATCTATACTCACTGCAATGCCGACTCATCGGGGGAAATCAGCGTTAGTTCGGTTAAATTTACCGCGGGCAGGATAATTGACAGGTTTTATATATCGGCAAAATATGAGGAACCATCAAAGTTTGATATTGATACAATAAATAGCGGCGCCGCAATGGAATCAAACCCTGAGCTGGAACGTATATTTGCCGGTCTTATGGCCTTTTTAGGCGACAGTATCTTAGTCGTTGAGTCAAGGGCCGAATTGATAAGGATGTGCAGCCTGGCCCGCCGCTTTAACGCAAGCCTAAAGGACCGCTATATAGATGTCGAAATGCTTACCCGCTATATGCATCGTGGGTTAAACGATTATGGTCTTGGGGCGGCGTCGGCGCTGTTTGGCGTTGATGTTGAAGAGCCACGTGCGGAAACGATTGTTCAGGTGTTTGCTGGGCTTATGGATGAAATGCATAGGTCGGGGATGACCGCTATGCCAATGTGCATTGGATTTGAGGCTGGACACGAAAAGGGACATGGGCACCATGCCAGCCATATTATACTTCTTGCAAAGGATCGTGAAGGCCTAAAAAACCTTTATAAGCTCGTTTCATATTCACATATGGAGCATTTTAAAGGTGTTCCCAGAATCCCAAGGAGCCTGCTTTGCATTCACAGAAAGGGTCTGATAATAGGTTCCGCGTGTGAAGCTGGGGAATTGTTCAGGGCGTTGCTGAATGGCTTAGGCCAGGAGGAAGTTGAGCGAATTGCAAAGTTTTATGATTATCTTGAGATTCAGCCAGTTGGCAACAATGATTTCTTGAGGCGTGAAGGCAGGGTAAAAACGGTGGAGGACCTGCGGGATTTTAACAGAAGGATTGTTGAACTCGGAGACAAACTGAACATACCTGTTGTCGCAACAGGCGATGTGCATTTCCTAAATCCGGAGGATGCCCTTTTCAGAGCAATTTTGATGAACTCCAAGGGCTTTGAAGACGCATTTCAGCAGGCGCCTCTGTATTTTAAGACAACAGATGAAATGATGGAGGAATTTGCCTACCTTGGTGATGAAAAGGCCTTTGAGGTCGTCATAAAAAACACAAACATGATAGCGGATATGTGCGAATCAATGACGCCATTTCCGGATGATAAGCGGACCTATGCGCCCGCATTTGAGGGCGCGGATGACGAGCTAAAAAACATGGCGTTTGGCACCGCTCACGCTGTTTATGGGGATCCGTTACCAGAGGTCGTACAAAAAAGGCTTGATAAGGAGCTTTCGTCAATAATCAGTAATGGCTATGCGTCATTGTACCTGATGGCTCAAAGACTGGTTAAAAAATCGCTTGACGATGGATACCTGGTGGGGTCCAGGGGGTCTGTTGGATCATCGTTTGTGGCTACTGTAGCGGGTATAACGGAGGTCAACCCATTGCCACCGCATTACGTATGTCCAGAATGCAAACACACGATATTTAATGTGGACGCCACGTCTTCAAGATGCGGAGTTGATATGCCGGATATTCAATGTCCAAATTGCGCAGCTCTAATGAATAAGTTGGGGTATGATATACCATTTGAGGTGTTTCTAGGGTTTAAAGGGGATAAGACGCCCGATATAGACCTTAATTTTTCAGGCGATTACCAGTCTATTGCTCACGCCTACACAGAGGAGATGTTTGGCGTTGGGCATGCGTTTAAAGCCGGCACCATATCAGCGGTTCAGCAGAAAACAGCGTTCGGATATGTGAAAAAATACTGTGAGGACAGGGAAGTGAGCATATCAAAGGCCGAGGCGGAGCGGCTGGCGTCGGGCTGCGCCGGCGTTAAGCGAACAACTGGGCAGCACCCGGGCGGGATCGTAATAGTTCCTGAGGACATGGAGATATTCGATTTTACCCCGGTTCAGTTTCCAGCTGACAAAAGTGAAAAGAATATTACAATTACACATTTTGACTTTCATGCCATGGATGACAAGCTGGTCAAGCTGGACATCCTTGGACACGACGATCCAACAGCGCTGAGGATGCTACATGATATTACGGGACTTGATCCGCGTACAATACCGCTTGACGATCCTGAAACTATGCGCATCTTCTCATCCTCCGAGCCGCTCGGAATATCGCTCGACGATATAAACTGCGAGGTGGGCAGCATCGGTATTCCAGAGTTTGGAACCGCGTTTGTACGTCAGATGCTAATGGATACAATGCCCACTACGATGGAAGAATTGGTCAGGATCTCGGGGCTTTCACATGGAGAAAGCGTATGGGTTGGAAACGCAAGGGACCTTGTTCTAGACGGAACGGCAACCCTCTCCGAGGTGATATGTACCCGTGACG
>URFJ01000148.1 GCA_900547135.1 uncultured Eubacteriales bacterium
GGGGCGATATTGATACGGTGTGTAACGGCTTGCCGGACGAGGACGCGGTCAACACGCCATATCTGTTCATGCCGTGGCAAAGTGTCACGGCATATTTATCGGGTGACCGCGTCAGGTATGGCAACCTGCTGTACCGATGCCTGCAGGCTCACACATCACAAGACGATTGGGCGCCTGATGTAGCCGTGTCGCTGTGGGTGCGGATTGACGATCCCGCCATAGAGTGGCCAGAGTGGCGGCAGCCAGCAGGAGCGCATGACGCATATCCGCTGGGTGCGCGGGTATCGCATATCGGTAAGCGGTGGGTATCTGACATTGACGGCAACGTCTGGGAGCCGGGCGTGGCTAATTGGAGCGAGTATACGGGAGGTGGCGGACAATGAGCGTTAATGAATTTGTGATCTGGGCGTTATCACATGCCAAGCGTGCCAGCGTGCCGGACGGGGCGGTATTATGCATTGACCTGCAAGATGTAGGTCGGGATGGCGAGTGGGAGTACCTGTACGGCACAACGGGGCGCAGGGTTACGCAGGCTCTGCTTGATGAGCGTTACGCCAGCTATTACAGTCGCCGCGGCTGGACGCGCGCTGAATACGACCGTGCAACCGCCGGATGGGTTGAGCGCGGTGTAACGGTGTGCGATTGTCAGGGCTTGGAGGATTATTACTCCGGCGCTGATACTAACTGTCAGGGCAACTGGGACAGGTATTGCACCGATAAGGGCAGTATCAGCAGCATAACCCGCCCGTATGTTATAGGCGAGGCGGTATTTAGGCGCGACAACTCCGACCGCATGGTACATGTCGGCTGGGTGTGCGGCTATATGCCGGACGGCGATCCGCTGATAGTGGAGGAGCGGGGGCTAAGCTATGGATGCGTGGTATCACGCCTAAGCCAATGTGATTTTACGCATCGAGGACTGATGACTAAGAGATATAGATATGATGGAGGTAACACAATGGCAACGATCATACGGCATACATCACCCATGATGCAGGGCAATAACATCAAAGCATTGCAGGCCGCGCTGAACGGGCTTGGCTACGACTGTGGCACAGCGGACGGCAAGGCAGGGGCCAAGACCATGGCGGGGATAGCGGCGTTTGCGGCAGCTCACGGTGGGCTTGTCGGCGCGCCTGCTCTGCCGGATACCGCGACACTGACAATCACTGTGGGAGATCAGACGTACAGCGTTGAGATGGGTTAGGGAGGTATATGATGAGTGATGTGATAATCGTAGGCGTACTGTCCCTGTTGGGTACTTTGGCGGGGGCGTGGGGCGGCGTACGGCAATCAAACCGACTGGTAGATCACCGCCTTAAACAGCTTGAAACCAAGGTTGATAAGCACAACCACTTAGTAGAGCGCATGGCTGTGGTGGAGCAACGCAGCAAATCTAACACCCATCGGTTAGACGAACTGCAAGATAAAATTGATTAAAATAGTAGGAGGAAATACCTAATGGAAACACAAAGCAGAATTAAAAGTCCATTGTTTTGGGTAGGGTTAGTGAGCGCGGTATATACGGCGGTAGTCTCAGCCGGAGTATCCGCTGGAGTAGATATGCCATGGTGGATAGGCGCAATAGGTGTGGGGCTATCGGCAGTGCTGGTGTACTGTAACGGCAACAACCCAAGCTTGACGGGTAAGTATTGAGTTTGAGGGGGGGGCGGAGTGATCCGCCCCCCTGCTCTTTTTCTACTCCACGTAATCAACCGGAGCGATGCGGTAGCATATCTCGCCGCCATAGCACTCCAGAGTGAAGTTCTCGCTGAATTCGATTGTGTCAATTATGAATTTGCCGTCGATATAGTCTAATCCCATTTTTAAAGCGCCATCTTCAAGTATGCTAATTAGAGCAATAGGGAAACCATTGTCCTTATGGCTGTCTATATATTGATTTATGATTCCCTTTTGCAATTTTAAAAATGGTCCATAGAAATGATCGGCATACGCATCCATCGCAGGGTCAATAGACGTTAAACTGCGTAATTCAGCGCCTACCCTGACACTGCCGTAATCGCTATAACTTAGCTTGCTGCACATTAACGCAGGTATACCTATGATAGGATCCGCCGAACCAGGTTTCTCTTCATTGGACTGAAAAAAGTGAAATAATCTAACACCATTCTCCGTATCATGCATTACATATCCAGTGTTTGATGACGGCATTATTCTTATAGCACCTTCTGGGATTCTGGTCAATAGCTCTCCTAAGCGCAATGAAAAGTTAGGGTGCTTAATAAGACCATAATTATAGTCATTACCCAGCAGTACGCAATAGTTCTTTTCTAATTCTTCCTCATCATCCCAGCCCAACTCAAGTAAACTTTCATAGCTATAAAGAGGTACTTCCAGAGGTTCGGCTTTATTGTAGCCGGAATAGTTATCTATATACTTTTTCGCATCTGGATTAATTAGTGTGGAATCGTTATCATAGCTTTGTAGAGGTATGATTTTAAGAGGTTCTGCAGACGGAGCGGGGCTAAGCAACTTATCGGAGGAAGTTGGACACAGACTATTTCCTTCATTTACTAGATTAGAGCCGTTGCCATGGCCTGGAATTTTTGCGTAACTGCAACCAAACAGCAGCAAAACGGCAGTTAGAGCAATTATAAAATATATATACTTTTTCATAAATATTCCCTCCAGTTTTATATAGTATTACAGTCAACCTTATAATATTTAACGGAGCTTTTCTGTGTAAATCCAGGCCACCAACTATCATTACTTGGATTTAGGACGTCCGGTATTTTTCTTGAAGGCAGACTTGCGTTCTTTTCTGCCCAATGCCCCGTATTTGTCTGATACCAGAAATGGTAATCAAACCTTTCATCATATTCGGGAAAATTCAATCCCCAATTATTAAAATATCTATCCCACTTGCCATCAACCTCTCTAGTATACGGTATGCCCTCAAGCTCATATACTGCCCTCCTGTCTTCAAAGCCACTTCGCATTGCCACCCGATATTGATTCAACCCAATATCTGAATTATATGCTGATATGATTCCCCAAGCCCTTGATCCCATATTACTCTGCATCCAGGATTCTATTTTTGACAATACAATACTGGAAATTTGGCTCATTGTTTTTTCTTTTATTTCTGAAACCAACAGCTTAATTTGGGAATCATTTAAATACTGATCAATATCCAGTGCGTACCCCATGCAATTTACCAAAACACTGTCATTCTGCACATACGGCCTATTGCCATAGTATGTGCCGGAAGAGGTATAATTGATTATCAGCTCCGGCTTATTGGGGGACGGCGCATCCGACGAGTAATAACTTATGGATGACGAGGGTGCGCTTTCATAATTCGATATCAGCGCGAACCCATAGTTGGTGTAGGTGCCGTTGAGCCAATTCCTTAC
>URFJ01000149.1 GCA_900547135.1 uncultured Eubacteriales bacterium
CTGGATTACGCATATGGCTTTATGCATTCTCGCATAAAGGCTCATGTCCTTTGGCATGTAATGCTCCGACGGCATTTTTCTTGGGGTAAAAACCGTGGAATCAACATCAGAATAATATTCGGATGCAAAAAGGGCTAGTGGCAATATATTGATACCATACGAGTTTTCAAGCATATCCAGATTATCGTATTGTACGCAATTTTTAATTGCGGTCGCCACGCATACGGGGCTTCCTGCGGCCGCTCCCATCCAAAGGACGTCATGGTTCCCCCACTGTATATCTACGCTGTGATGCTCAATTAGCCTATCCAGGATTACATCGGCATGCGGGCCGCGGTCAAAAACGTCGCCAACCACATGGAGATGGTCGACCGCCATCCGTTTTATAAGGCTTGATAGCGCTACAATAAACGCATACGCCCTGTCAAGGTCTACTATGCTGGTTATAATCCTCTCATAATACCTTTCCTTATCGCTGTCAACATAGTGAGTATGCAAAAGCTCGTCAATTATATACGAAAAATCCTTTGGAAGAGCCTTTCTCACCTTTGAACGCGAATACTTTGATGTTGTCGCCCTGCATATGGCTATCAGCCGGTATAGCGCTACCCTGTACCAGTCGTTCATGTCCGTGCCCGACGCCCTCGCCTGCTCCATCTTTTGCTCCGGATAATATATAAGCGCAGCGAGGTTCCTCCTCTCGCCTTCACCAAGCGAATTTCCAAACACCATTTCAATGCGGTCCCGGATTGCTCCGGACGCATTGTTGGTTATGTGCAAAAACGCCTCGTGTTCCCCATGAATGTCGCTCATAAAATGCTCTGTTGCCTTTGGCAGATTGCATATTGCTTGAAGATTGATTATCTCTGAGCTTACCGCCTGTATTGTTGGATATTCCCTGGCCATTAGCGAAAGATAGCGTATTGACCTTCCTGCTACACGTACATCATCCATGACGCCGCCTCCTTCTCCTTTATAACGGGATAATAGATAATTAGCTATGGAAACCTGAGATCAATGAACAGTTATATGGCGGCTTGAGCTTAAATGCTTAATGCATAATCGCTTCGCCAGCACATACTACATTATACTATAACGGGATAAAAAAGAAAACCTTGACAGGCCCTGCGCATCCATTTATTGCTTATTTAGCAGTCCGCTAAAACCAGCTTGTGATATCGCATTAATTTGTGTTATATTTAGTATGAGGTGCTTTATGATACATGCCATAGTTGAAGAGATTGCAAGGGATCTCGGATTTGCGAGAGTCTTCTATATTGACCGTTCGCTTGAGAAGACCGGCTATAATCTTCCTACCTTTACAAAAACCATTTTAGTCCTGGTGCGTGCATATGTCCCCCATAGAATTGACGAACCCATCCCCGCATATTACATAGCGTCGAATTCATCATACCATGCCGGCAATGCCTTTGTATCAAAGCTTAGAGAAATGGGGGCGCGCACTGAGCGGTCGCATGTCCCGGTGATACCTATGCTCCTTAACGCAAAAATCGGCGTTATGGGCCGTAACGGACTTTTAAGGCTCAAAGGGCTGGGAACAAGAACCGTTCTTACCACATTTGTTACTGAACTGTGCGACCCCCTTTACTTTGAAGAGCCGTGCGAACAATGTGGCGACTGTACCCTTTGCACGCGCGCATGCCTTACGGGCGCCATAACCATGAATGGAGTTGATTATGAGCGCTGTATACGTTGGAATATGGGTACGGCATGTCACCCCGATTTTGTCAAGGAAATGCTGCCTGGGTTTTTAGGATGTGAAATATGCCAGTCGGTTTGCCCTCAAAACGCCGTGGCTGGTACGAAAGAGCCGGATGATGATGTGAAGGCGGCGTTCGATCTGCTGAGGCTAATACGCGGCGATGCGTCAGCCGCCCGGCTTATTGTTGGCCGTAATCAGTCTAGCAACGGCAAGTTGATTGCCGAAGCTATAACTCTGGCCGCAAAACGCGGGATTTATGCTGACGCCATACGCGCAGAAAGCGATTCGTGCTTTGAAGCTGTCAGGGATGCGGTTAGATGGGCTGACGGCATATTAAAGAACAGGTTTAATTTATGAAAAAACTTAAATGATAAATAACATAAATTTAAGCCAACTGTAACAATTTTGTGATGATCTGTTGGCAAGGGCTGGTTTATAATAATATTGCAAGTGAAAAGCAGTGGATGATCTCCTTTCTGATACTGTTGTTAGAAGGCCGTTTCCTATGGGGGACGGCTTTTTTCATTAGTTTATGCTAGGTACTTGGGGCAGCTATTTATTTAGCGAGTTAAATAAATATAAGAATTTTTTCATGAAATCATATGCGTTTTTGCCCGATGTGCCATTAATTGCGAATTTTTCATGAACGGCGTTCGGTTTCCACAAAAAATCACAGAATAATATAACGTCAGGCTTGCCGTAGCGTTCGGTAAATGATAAAATAACTTTGCAACATTTACATTTGTAAATGTACGTGATTTATTGTATTATCATGACATATATACGCGCCTTAGGCGCTTTGGGAAGGAACACAGATGGGTTTTTTAGAGTTTAACGATGTAGGAATCGATCTCGGCACCTCCAGTGTGCTTGTGTATGTAAGCAATAAGGGGATAGTGCTCAGAGAGCCGTCGGTCGTAGCTGTTGAAAAGATAACCGGACGCATCATGGCGATAGGTGAAGAGGCCAGGCGCATGCTTGGTCGAACCCCTGGGAACATAATAGCTATCCGGCCGCTTCGGGACGGCGTAATATCCAATTTTGACATTACGCAGCGGCTTTTGCAGCATTTTCTGAAAAAGGTAGTCGGAACACGCATATTGTTCAAGCCCAAGGTGGTTGTATGTGTCCCTTCGGGAGTTACCCAGGTTGAAAAACGTTCTGTTATCGACGCTACAGAAAGCGCTGGGGCGCGGTACGCATATCTTATTGACGAGCCTATTGCCGCGGCCATCGGAGCGGGAATAGATATATCCCAGCCCCGAGGCAACATGGTGTTGGATATTGGCGGCGGAACCACTGACGTGGCGGTGATTTCCCTGCGTGACGCCGTGTTGTCCGAATCCATCAAGATTGCCGGCGACAAGTTCAATGACTCAATAGTTCGATACATGCGCAAGAAGCATAACCTCCTTATAGGCGAACGTACGGCTGAGGAGATGAAGATAAGAATTGGGTCGGCCTATCCAAGAAAGGAACAGCTGTTTATAGACGTCAGGGGGCGTAACCTCATATCCGGACTGCCTCAGGCAATAGTGGTTGGCTCCAACGAGATGATAGACGCGCTTGAAGAACCGCTACAGTCTATACTTGAAAGCGTACGAAGCATTT
>URFJ01000150.1 GCA_900547135.1 uncultured Eubacteriales bacterium
TCTTTAAATCTTATGAAGAAACTTGGCATGAAACTGGAAGGAATAATGCGCCAACAATCAAAACTGCCTGATAACACCTGGCAAGATATATATTGGGCAGGAGTAATACGGGCTGATATCAAATAAAATACTACCTCGCGTTCATCTCCATACCTGGAAAGCACTATGTTTCGCGCTATTCCAGCAGGGCCGATCTTGCCATATCAAACAGGTTTCCTATGGCTTCCTTGTTAAGGCTATAATAGATCCTCATCTCTCCCCTGCGCGTATGCACCAGTCCGTAATCCTGCAGCATAGACATATGCCTTGAAATTGTAGCAGTTGTTAGATTCATCTCATTTGCAAGTTCCTGCCCATATGCGCTGGTATTAGATATACGGCGGAGTATTTCAAATTTGCTCCTGTCGCTTATAATCTTAAGTATATTGCAGATGGAGTCATTCGTTAACTGGATTTTATCTATATGAAAATCCTCATCAATAAGTATTCCGATATATACCTGACGATAGTCCTTGCCTATAAGC
Organism: uncultured Eubacteriales bacterium; assembly: GCA_900547135.1. Taxonomy (GTDB): domain Bacteria; phylum Bacillota; class Clostridia; order Christensenellales; family CAG-138; genus UMGS946. The sequence continues at coordinate 525 of URFJ01000150.1, forward strand.
ACATCGTATGTATATATCATGTCAGTACATGCTATAACGCTAAGGTTTATAACCATATCCAGCGAGTCCTCTGGTATTGATTGCTTTGCAATATGGTCTAGAAACGAGAAGAAGCTGTGATCCTGAAAATAGCCGTCCCAGTAATCATATGTGCTCTGAATGAGCGGCATTATTTTATTGAGCGCCTTACTAAGCCTTGGGAATACCGACCATATCAGGCTTATCATTTCATCAAAATAGTCTTTAAACCGCAAGAGTATTTTATAAATATTCCATTTTGTTTCATCTTCCAATTCAAGCTTATCAAGTTGGTCAATATAGTCAATATTGGCTTCGTCATCCTCAAGCAGCCTAATGCTTAGACCCCCGCTATTTATATTTGTTATCTCAATTCGCTGGGTTAATGTGCTGTCCGCCATCTTATGAATATATTCAATAGAGTCCTCAACATCTGAAATAGAGATATCCAAAAAACTGTACGCCAACACTTTGGCAAGGCACATGCTCTGTCTCTTGTTATCGGATTCAAGCTGTTTAAAATAGTAAGCAAGCCTTGGGTCGCTCTTATCCAATTCAAAACAAGCTTCTTTAATTATATCTGAAAGAGTATCGAATTTTTCAATCAGCTTACGCTTTTCATCCATGGTATATTTCTTCCCATATTTAAGAAGCAAATTATTTTTCTTTTCATCGTAATTAATATTGTTTATATATGCATATACGGCCTCGACTGCTTCATAAAGCAAAACGGGTTGCCTAAGAGTTAAATTTGCCATAATTCTCCCTCTCTGATTGCTTTCAAAGCATATTTTTATAAGGCCACAGCCATTCATGCGGAAAACCGTTTTTATAGCTCATTATATTTGATGATAATAAACAACATTTCAAATGTCAACCCCAAATGCATAAGCAATAAAAATAAATTTGTATGCGTAGCCAGTAATTCTAAATGTTACAATAAATACCTAGTGAGAACAAGGCAATAAGATAATTTAATTAAAAGCTTCACACTTTTGCCGTTATGTATTAACCTGTTTTCATTGACATCAATTTTTCAAATATCGGCTTTAGCTTCCTCATATCGCCGCTTGTATAAAACTCAACCGTCCCCCTGCCTGAACGCTGCCTAACTCCGTTTTCATCTAAGACTCTTTCTAACTGGCGGACAGTTCCCTCACTTCCTTCAATTATCTCAGCTCTGCCGTAGAAGTGGTTTCTCGCATAGTTGTCTATCGCTTCTTTTATAAGCACGTAATGGGTGCACCCCAGCACTACAGAATCAATCGTTTCGCCCTCATACGGAGCTAAATATAATGAAAGGAGGTCGTCAAAATCATTTATTCCCATCATTCCCTTCTCTATTCTGTTTGCAAGACCCGGACAAGGTACATCTATGACCCTTTCAGGGTTAGGCATTCTCATCTTTAAAGATTTATATCTTGATAACTGCGTGGTTGCAACCGTTGCCAGCATCAAAATCTTTCCGTCGCCTTCTTTGCTGCAGGCAGGTTTTATTGCCGGCTCCATACTGAGTACGGGTACCGCAATGTGCTCCCTTATAGACCGTATTGCTGTACCGGTCGCTGTATTGCACGCAACCACCAATGCCTTTATTCCCCTGTTCATCAGATAATCCGCGCATTTCAACGACAAATCGTTTATCTCATATTCGGGTCTGTCTCCATATGGAGCGTTTGCGTTGTCTCCATAATATATATAGTTTTCTTCAGGTAGCAGCTCTACTGCTTTTTTCAAGAAGCTTACGCCCCCAAAACCAGAATCAAATACTCCTACCGGCTTCATACATTCCTCCGAACTATACGTTTGCGGTTTCAATGATATCATAGTTCCACATTATATACGCATCCTCTCCCGTATCCGAATAATATCGCTTTCTCACGCCCTCCTTTTTAAATCCAAGGTTTTCATAAAGATTTTGAGCCGCAAGGTTTCGCTCCCTAACCTCAAGGCTCATACAGCTTGCTTTGTTCTCAACAGCTTGCTTCATCATGCCTTGCATAAGGTTGCGTGCGAGACCTCTCCTTCTGAATTCCGGCAATACTGCTATATTCGTTACATGGGCCTCGCCCAGATAGACCCACATGCCCCCATAACCTACTATATCACCGTCTATCTCGATAACAAGGTAACGCGCGAACTTATTTTTAAGTTCCTTATAAAGCGAGTCGTATGACCATGGAGTTATAAAGCATATGCGTTCTATTTCAGCCACCTTCGCTACGTCTGGGCCCTTCATTGGACGTATGTCAAAACTGATCATAATATCCCTCCAGCTCATCAAATCTATTTCAACTTTCTCTCGGCCTGCGATGGTCTAAGATACATTGGCGTTACTTCGGTTAAGGGCGCGAGCCATCGGCCTTTCGCCCGATATGCTGCCCTTATAACTGACCTGGCGTCCAAATTATTGAGATTGTTCGCCAAAAACCGTGGATTTACGCAAGCGTTTTTAATATTCTGCCTATATTGAACTGACCCTGATCCAATAAACAGCGTATCGGGTGGGAGCTCATTAAGGAATTCATCCACCTGTACGGCCGATGGACCTAGGCAGCACTCCCCATCCACATATAATGCTGAATATCCGTTGCCATTGCGCGCATCAATAAGCGTGCATATGTTGCCGCAGCAGGGTAAATCGGCGTTGAAAACAAGCGCCTCCAGTGAGGAAACCGGTATAATTCCCCTTCCATACGTATATGCCATTGCGTTAGCTATGCTCAC
>URFJ01000151.1 GCA_900547135.1 uncultured Eubacteriales bacterium
AGACTGGCCAGATCGACCTGATCGTCGGCCTCACCGACGGCGATGAAATCAACAATGCTCTTGACCTCGAATCCGATGGCGGCTTCAGCACCGTTAATTACGAGCGCGCAGGCTATGGCAAGATCATGTTCCAGTGCGACTTTGGTCCCACACAGTTCTTAAACGTTCGTAAAGCGCTTGCTCATCTGCTTGACAGGGATAAATTCTGCGACACTTTCTGCCAGGGCTACGGCGCGGTTGTAAACGGACCTTACGGCGTTGCACAGTGGATGTATAAGGAATCCGAAAAAGAGCTCAATGAGAAGCTTGATTCCTACAGCTATGATGTAAATACAGCTATTAGTCTCCTTGAAGAAGACGGATGGGTACTTGATGAGAATGGCAACGCGTACTCCGGCAGCGGCACCCGTTATAAGGAAGTAACCGCTGAAGAAGCTGGCGATTACCAGCATAACGTCAAAGTCGGCGGCAAGACCCTGATGCCACTTATTATCGAATGGTGTTCTTCTTCCGGCAACCCTGTTTCAGAGCTTATCGACACGATGCTCCGCAGCGGTGAACAGACAACCCAGGCTGGTGTGGTTATCAACCGTGCCATCATGGACTTCTCAGAGCTGCTCAACTACATGTACCGTGATGACAGCCAGGGCGAGAAATACGGCGTACCGACATATGGTATGTACAACCTCGCAACCAGCTTCTATCCGCAGTATGACTTCAGCTACAACTTCTCGCTGGATCCCGCTATGGTAAAAGCCGGCATGAACACGAACTACATCTTTGACGAGAAGCTTGATAGGCTTTCCATGGAAATGGTTTACGGTGTCGAGCATGGCGATAACGAAACCTTCCGCCAGAAGTTTGTCGACTTCGTAGTACGCTGGAACGAGCTCCTTCCGGAGATCCCGCTGTATTCAAACATCTACTATGATGTATTTAATGAGAAGCTCCAGGGCTATGAAAATATCACCGCATTCTGGACAGCTATTGACCAGCTTCTCTACTGCACGGTAAGCGAATAATTGCATAAATACTGTGTAAGCTGATTAAGCAATGAAACGTACGGCGGGTAATCCGCCGTACGTTTTTATATGTCAAAGATAATATTTAATCTGACAGCAGTACCATTGCCCTTCATAGCTAAGTGTAATATTGCCGGCGTCTTGAATAATTTGTTAAGATTAAAATAACTTTTATTAGGTGGTTAAAAAGATGAAACGGATAACAGGTTTGACATTAATCATACTCATAACATTCTTCTCAACTGCATGCAGGCCGGCTATAAACGAGCCTACAGGCAACATCACTCAACCGTCGCCCCCCTACCAGACCATAGAAACCAATGAAACCTCTCAAGTTTCTCCTTCCGGCGAATTGACCATAGGTTTGTTCTATGAAATTTATGATGATTGGGAGTATTACTGGAACTACCACCAGATGACCCATCCTAACGCTCTGGTTAACGCTTTAAATACGGTTACGCATAAAAGGAGTGGCGAATACATAATTGACCCCTATGTGGTAAAATCCTTGGATACCTCACTGGACGCTGAAGGAAACAAAACCTTCACCTTTGAGATATGGGACGATCTTAAGTGGTCTAACGGCGAGCCTATTCGTGCCGAACACTTTGTAGCCAGTTTTCTCTTTTTTAATTCGCATGTTATAAAAACGGATATAAACGTGATATGCAGTTATCTAATAGGCTATAGTCAATATAAAGAGGGGGAAAGCGATGTATTTGAAGGCATTAGACTGTTGGACGAGCATGCATTCTCACTTACCGTTTCCTCCGAGTATCTGCCTTATTATCATGAGCTAAAGTATGTTGATGCTGCTCCGCTTTCAATGGAGATGTGGCTGGGTGAAGACTATGAAATAAAAGACGATGGAGAGGGCGCATATATTGCCTTGGATGGGAAACCAGCCTTTAGCGGCGTCGTGCTTCCATCCCCAACCCCGATGGATGATACGTATGAAGACGATATGGAAGCAGAGGCTACTGAACAGCTGGAGCTGACAGAGGAGCCCAAAGACGATGGATTAAGCCCCGAAATTAGAAAGCTGCTGGCAAGGGTAGAAGAGGCGAGACATATAGGAGCGGGAAGAATAACAGCGGGGCCCTATATGATAGAGGAGTTTGATCCGAACTATTGCGTACTTAGTGTAAATCCATATTATAAAGGGAACTTCGAAGGGCAAAAACCAAACATTAAAAACATCATTTTCAAAAATATCCGCGATGATGACTATATAAATATTAAAAACTCAATAAACACCGGAAAAATAGATATATTGATCAAGGCTTTTTCGGGTATGGACGTGGAGACAGACCTGATAAATTCGGCAATATCAGGTGAATTAAACTACGAATCCTATAACAGGTCTGGTATGGGTAAATTACATCTTCAGTGTGATTTTGGCCCTACGCAGTTTGTAAAGGTACGTCAGGCACTAGCATGTCTTATAGATAGAGACGCTTATAAAAACGAGTTCTGCGTCCAAGGCGTGATCTTTAATGCTCCCTATTGCGACGATATGTGGATGTATGCTCAAAGCCGTGAGGAGCTGGAGGCAAGACTTGACGATTACGCCTTTGACTATGACAGGGCTGTCAGGTTGTTGGAGGAGGACGGCTGGGTGCTCGATGAGAAGGGGAAGGAGTATCCGGGGGAAGGAATAAGATACAAAGAGGTAACGAAACAGGAGGCTGGCAATTACGAACATAATATCAAGCTAAAGGATGGCCGGATACTCATGCCGTTGATTATAGAAAGAGCGGACTCGTCCACCTCAGTAGTTCGTGACTATCTATATGAATATATTCACTCTAATCAGTGGATTGAATCAGCGGGCATAAAGATCAATTCGGTTCACATGGATTTCAGTGAGTTGCTTAACCATCTGTATAGGGACGAGAGCGTGGACGAGAAATATGGCGTACCCAAAATAGGGATTTACAATTTTGCTATGAGCTACAGCATGCTCTATGATTTCTCATATAATTATGCGACCGACGATCCCAAAGGCAATGACAATTATATTTTCGACGAGCAGTTGAGTAATCTTGCATATGATATGGTATACAGCGTTGAGCTAGGGGACAGGGAACTGTTCAGGGATATATGGGTTGAATTCATAGTCAGATGGAATGAATTGCTGCCCGATATACCGATGTATTC
>URFJ01000152.1 GCA_900547135.1 uncultured Eubacteriales bacterium
AACATCGCAAAGTTCTTCCTTGAGTTCACGGTTGACGAATCCTGCGGCAAATGCCCTCCGTGCAGAATCGGTACCCGCCGCATGCTTGAAATACTTAACAAGATAACCTCCGGCAAGGGTGAACCTGAAGATCTCGACCGCTTGGAAAAGCTTGCGATAAACATCAAGAATTCGGCACTCTGCGGTTTAGGGCAGACCGCCCCTAACCCGGTATTAAGCACTTTGCGCTACTTCCGCGATGAGTATGAGGCTCATATATTTGAAAAGCGCTGTCCGGCGGGTGAGTGCAAGGCGCTGCTCAATTATACGATTGATCCAGATAAGTGCAGAGGCTGCTCACTGTGCGCAAAGGTATGTCCCGTCGGGGCTATCTCCGGAGAGATCAAGAAGCCGTTCGTAATCGATACGTCAAAGTGCATTAAGTGCGGTGCGTGTATGGAAAAATGTAAGTTTGGCGCTATCAGCAAAAAGTAATGATTGAGCTTAACAGCTTGACCTAAATCAAAAAGCAGAATCCGGTAAGGATGCTGCTTTTTGATTTGCGGCTTAATTTGATAATAGGCAATAATAAGTGTTATAATTACGTACTGTGTGTATCAAGGAGGTTTTTGCGATGAAAAGACTTCTACCCTCATTGATCTTGGTTGTGGTATGTATATCGCTTATACAAGCATGCGGAAAGGGCGTTAACGAACCGGCCATTATTGAGCTTACCTATTCGGGTGGTGCAATACCTTATGTAGTGGCGAAAAACAGGTGGAACGGATCCGTATACGACCGCGAGGATACGTTTAAGCTCTTTATTGGCGGTGGTTACGGCATTATAGATACCATGGCCGGTGGCGAGATATATTGGTTTTCCATCTACGGTACCTGACAAGGTAAAATTAGAATATTATTTGCTTGGAGATGGCGGAAGGTTGGATAATCCGAATGCTGTACCAAGGGAAATTGAGCTTGATTTTAAGCTTAAAAAGGCTTACTTCGTTATTCCATCGGAAATCAGGGATGCAAATTCAGATATGAACGTCAGCTTGGGTTTAGTAGGGTTTCGCATTACATGTTCATGGGGATTAAATGAATGCGAATACTCCTTTATAACCAATGTAATGGGCTAGGTCCGCAGTGATTGGGTATAGATAGCTTGCTTTGTATGTTTTATTAATATTAGAGTAATTTTTTATATTTACGTCATTTTTATCTCAAAGCCAGTATTATCGATTACCTCTCTATTCACTTATAATTTACGCTGGATTGCACCTCCTAAGAACTTAAGGAGCCAGTCCCTCGGAATCCTATTTATATATATGATGATCTCAATTATTTTTAGTAATTTTACATATGCCTATTTTATAAAACAAATTATATTGCATTCTCAGACAAAGCGAAACATAACCTCTTTCCTGTCAATCTGTCTCACATATCTTTATACCTATGTTGCAATTCTATCGCTGTTTATGAAAAAACATAACTCTCTGAATTCCTTCAACTTCTATATATAAGCCATTATGCCTACACATTGTTTAATAAGCGCTATTACTATATCCATGGAAATTGAAAGACCGTTGGGAAACCCCGCATGGGCCATAACGCCGCCATCGTTCCACAATTTACATAGCATTTCAGCGTCGGCATCCTTCGCAGTACAATCAAAACTTTATCGCTTCCTTATTTTCTTTAATATAACCTAATAAAATGACTGCAAGGATAAAGGCCGGCATGAGCCGGCCGAATGCTTTTAAAAGTTAACGTTAACGCTAAACATTAATTGAGTCTTCATTCAGATCAAGCATCCCATCAGACGGGCACACCTTGCTGCAATCCTTAAGAAACATTTCCACCTGTTCAGGACAGCGGCCTATAAAAGCCTTCGGTTCAAGCGTGGCCTCTATCTCCTCCCGCGTAAGGTTGAACTCTTTATCATTAGCAAGCCTGTCCAGCAAATCGCATGGCGCGCCTTCCTTCATACGGGCTGCGGCATCCATCGAATTTCGCCGTATCACCTCATGCAGGGACTGCCTGTCCCCGCCCTTCTTAACAGCGCTCATCAATAGGTTTTCAGTAGCGATAAACGGGAGATATTCATTTACCGCTCTTTCAATAACCTTTTTATTTACGACAAGGCCGGTTGTAACGTTTCTCATAAGCCGTAAAACAGCGTCTGTGGCAAGAAAACCTTCCGGAAGGGCTATCCTTCTGTTTGCGGAGTCGTCAAGCGTTCTCTCAAACCATTGGGTTGATGCGGTCATCGGCGCGTTCATAGCGATTGACATAACATATCGGGCAAGCGAACAAATACGTTCGCAGCGCATAGGGTTGCGTTTATACGCCATAGCCGACGAGCCGACCTGATCCGGCTCAAAGGGTTCCTCAATCTGTCTGAGATGCTGCAACAGCCGCATGTCGTTAGCAAAGCGATACGCGCTCTGGGCTATGGAGCTTAAAACGTTTAAAATCCTGCTGTCAAACTTGCGCGGATAGGTCTGGCCGGAAACGCCGAATATACGGTCAAATCCAAATTCAGCCGCTATCTGGCGGTTAAGTTCATCCACTTTAGCTCCGTCGCCTTCAAATAGGCTTAAAAAGCTTGCCTCAGTTCCGGTTGTTCCGCGGCATCCGAGAAATCTGAAGCTTTCCATTACGGCGTCCAGCTCCTCTACGTCAAGCACAAGGTCCTGTATCCATAGACAGGCGCGCTTCCCAACCGTAACGAGCTGCGCGGGCTGAAAATGGGTATATCCAAGGGTGGGCACGCTCTTATACATGTTGGCAAACTCGGACAGGCGCGCGATAACCGCCACAAGCTCCCGGCGGATATGCAAAAGCGCGTCGCGGTAGATTATAAGATCCGCGTTGTCCGTTACATAGCAGCTGGTGGCCCCTAGGTGGATTATTCCTCTTGCCTTTTCGCACTCAAGCCCATAAGCATATATGTGGGCCATTACGTCATGGCGTATTTCCTTTTCCTTCTTTGCTACAGCGTCATAATCTATTATATCGTTAACATGCTTTTCAAGCTCCGCGACCTGATCGGCGGTAACCGGCAATCCCAGCTGATGCTCCGCGCGCGCCAGCGCTGTCCAAAGCCTCCTCCATGTGCGATATCTC
>URFJ01000153.1 GCA_900547135.1 uncultured Eubacteriales bacterium
GGTCTACGTGCCCTATCGTTCCGATGTTTACATGCGGTTTTGTTCTTTCGAATTTCGCTTTCGCCATTGCTTCAAAATCCTCCGATATAGATATTTTTGTTTGTTTAATGTGCGCCCAGCATCTTTGACGCTATTAGCGGCGCTACCTTCTCGTAGTGGTCAAACTGCATTGTGAATGTGCCCCTTCCTTGTGTGCGCGAACGCAGGTCGGTTGCATATCCAAACATTTCGGAAAGCGGACACATCGCATGAATAGCCTGAGCGTTCGCCCGTGCCTCCATGCCTTCAATACGGGAGCGTCTTGCATTAAGGTTTCCAATAACATCGCCCATATATTCCTCAGGCACCAATACCTCTACCTTCATAAAAGGTTCCAGCAATACGCTGTTTGCCTTTGTCAGCGCGTTTTTTAGCGCAAGGCTTCCTGCAATCTGATAAGCCATGTCGGATGAATCCACCTCGTGGTAGCTGCCGTCAATTACGGTAGCTTTAAAATCCATGACCTCATATCCGGCAAGACTGCCGCTCCTGGCGGCCTCCTGAATGCCCTTATCAATCGAAGAGATATATTCCTTGGGTATTATTCCGCCAACGGTCTTGTCCTCGAACATATATCCCTCTCCGGGAGCAAGCGGCTCAAATTCCACAATACAATGCCCGTATTGCCCATGACCGCCTGTTTGGCGAACATATCGCCCTTCGGACTTTACCTTCTTGGTGATCGCTTCCCTATACGCAACCTGCGGCCTTCCCACCTTGCATTCTACTTTGAATTCCCTTATCAGCCTGTCAACAATGATGTCAAGGTGCAGTTCGCCCATACCGGATATAATTATCTGGCCCGTTTCATGGTCGGTATACGTTTTAAACGTAGGATCCTCTTCCATCAATTTTTGTAAGGCGGCGGTAAGCTTATCCTGACCAGCCTTTGTCCTGGGCTCAATAGCTATTTTGATCACGGGTTCAGGAAACTCCATTGACTCAAGCAGCAATGGATGCTCCTGAGCGCATAGGGTATCCCCCGTACCCGTATTTTTAAGTCCTACAAGCGCAACTATGTCGCCCGCATAGGCCTCTTCAATTTCCTTTCGGGTTGCCGCATGCATCAGCAGGATACGTCCAAGGCGCTCCCTCTTGTCCTTGGTTGAATTGTATATGTAAGCCCCTGATTTCAGGACTCCCCTGTAAATCCTGCAAAATGCCAGCCTGCCGACAAAAGAATCTGATATGATCTTAAACGCAAGCGCGGCAAAAGGAGCGTCATCCTTTGACTCGACTATAACCTTCGTCTCGCCGTCCATCCTAGTTGCCTCGGCCGAAGGCACGTCAAGAGGAGATGGCAGATATTCAACTATGGAGTCCAGTAAAGGCTGTATACCCTTGTTCCGGTATGACGATCCACAACATACAGGGACAATATGGTTAGCCACCGTAGCGTTCCTTATCGCCCTTCTTATCTCTTCTTCGCTCAATTTGCAGCCGTCTAGGTATTTGTCTATAAGCTCTTCATCCTCGTCTACAGCTGCCTCGATAAGCTTTAGATGATATTCCTCAGCTAGTTCCAAAAGCTCCGTCGGAATATCACCTTCAATAATCTCGCTGTTTTGATCCGAGCCCTTGAAAAACTCGGCCTTCATCTTGACTAGGTCTATTATGCCATTGAAGTCCGCCTCAGCACCTATTGGCAGTTGAATCGGCACTGCATTAGCGCCCAATCGATCCTTCATCATTGATATTACATTAAAAAAGTCCGCGCCCATTATATCCATCTTGTTTATATAGGCAATACGGGGCACTTTATATTTACTGGCCTGATGCCAAACCGTCTCGCTCTGTGGCTCCACTCCGCCTTTTGCGCAGAATACAGCTACAGCGCCATCGAGCACCCTAAGGGAGCGCTCCACCTCAACGGTAAAATCAACGTGGCCCGGCGTGTCAATGATGTTTACCCTGTGACCGCGCCAATAGGCAGTAGTGGCCGCTGACATTATGGTTATACCGCGCTCCTGTTCCTGAACCATATAGTCCATAGTGGCCGAGCCCTCATGGACTTCCCCGATTTTATGGATCCTGCCCGTATAAAATAAAATACGTTCGGTAGTGGTTGTTTTCCCTGCGTCAATATGCGCCATTATTCCAATGTTTCTCGTCATATCAAGCGAAGTATCCCTTCCCATGGCCATTCCTCCTTTCTTGTTGAGGTAATTAATCAAATCATGATATGTAAATGCAGCAAAACTTGAAACAAGTCCATTCCTGCATTCTATTTCATGTTAATCCGAATATGCAGGACGGATAGGGAAATCCGACCTGCACGTTTTCCACATAATAATTATTCGCTATATTACCAACGGTAATGCGCGAACGCTCTGTTTGCTTCGGCCATCCTGTGGGTGTCCTCCTTTTTCTTAAAGGCGGTTCCCGTAGAATTTGAGGCGTCCAGTATCTCGCCGGCAAGGCGCTGCATCATAGTACGCTCTGAACGGTTTCTTGCTGCGTTAATAAGCCAGCGGAGCCCAAGCGTCTGACGGCGCTCAGGCCTTATCTCAATGGGTACCTGATAGGTAGAGCCGCCTACGCGGCGCGCTTTAACCTCAAGTACAGGCATTATATTGTCCATTGCCTGTTCAAACACCTCTAAAGCGTCCCGTCCCGTCTTTTCGCTTATTATGCTAAACGCTCCGTAGCACGCCTTTTGCGCCGTGCCGCGCTTGCCGTCGAGCATAACTTGATTGATCAGCTTTGTTACAAGCTTTCCACCATACATAGGATCATCTAAAACTTCACGCTTAGGTATAAATCCACGTCTCGGCATTGATAATTACCTCCTTACTTCTTAGGACGCTTTGCGCCGTAAAGCGAACGCGCCTGCATACGCTTTGCTACGCCAGCTGTGTCAAGCGCTCCCCTTATGATGTGATACCTCACACCAGGAAGATCCTTAACCCTGCCGCCCCTGATAAGGACTACAGAGTGCTCCTGAAGGTTGTGGCCAACGCCGGGTATATATGCTGTACCCTCCAAACCATCCGTAAGACGAATCCTTGCTATCTTGCGCAATGCGGAATTTGGCTTTTTGGGTGTCATTGTACG
>URFJ01000154.1 GCA_900547135.1 uncultured Eubacteriales bacterium
TGTGGTAACAACCCTGTTAATATGGTGGACCCGACCGGGCATATGCCGATAAAGCCGATGGCTGTTTGCGATGGGGGACTACGCGTGTTGTGCCGGAGCTTGAGCCTACACCTGAACCTACGCCAACGCCCAAAGAGCAGGGGGGACATTCAAGGCAAGGGCTTTTTAGGCTTCTTGAGCCACAAATGCTGCCAGAGGAGGCACAGTTTGACATACTTACATTCATGGGAGGTTATAGTCCATATGGTCAGCCGAATTCATTTGGATATTCCCCTAACGGACTATTAAAAAGATTTTTTGGACCAGATGGAAGGGCAAAACTGGATATTGACTTGTCGAATCATGGGAATAGTAAAGAACATCCGGATGTACCACACAAGCATAGATGGCGGTGGGATAAAGATGGGAAGTCACATCGCGACGAAAAGGGTAAGCCTTTGGATGAGAATGATTACGACTTGCTTAACGAGGAGGATAAGAAGAAGTTGGAAAAGTATAATGAGTCGCTTTGTTGGTTGGCCGTACCATTTGGCGTTGCTGCAGCTAATTATTGTAGTTCGGCATGGATGAATAAGAGTTCATTAAATATAGCATCATCTGGAGGGTCGTCAGGCATGGTATTCTTCTTTAATGGCTGCGGCGGTGATTACTTTGCATATGGAATAAGATAAGGAGGCAATTATGAGAGGTTATAACTTAATAATGAAAGGTTCATCTTTTGATAGTATACTAAGTGATCTGCTAAATGGTATAAGTGTAGAGGAATATAATTGGCTTATAATGGATTGTAATATATGCAGGAGACCAGAAACAGTGTTTCTTAATTATGATGGAATATATACGGGGAAAGAATTTAAAAAGCTGTTAAAGGAATTAGAGACGTGTTATATTATAAATATCAACATGCAGGCGGCACATAAAGTAATTGATGAGTTAAAGACTATGATGATTATCTTAATAGTGAATGTAAGCTTGTTATTTTAATTTGTGATGTGGCATACAACGAAATATATTGCAAGTCCAGCGAGCTATGTGAGACAATAAGAAGTAATTGCTTAAAGCTAGATTATAGTAAGTTTGAGGTTATAGATGATGACAATGATGGCCGTACGGTATTCAGAGTTTAGTTAATCTAGCAGCAACAAGGCAAGGCAAGGTTATCCTTGCCTTGCCTTGTTGTACACGACCTCTTGACAGGACGCTTGTAACGGAGAACATCCTGGGGCTGAACGGAGGGATAATCGGGAGCAAGCGGTTCAGCGACCCGTACGGAACGCCGGAGGAGGAATACGCGAACCGGTACTACTTCTACCACTATGACATACGCGGGAGCGTAACAAACATAGTGGGGGACGACGGAAACCTGGTAAAGGGCTACGAGTACGACGAGTACGGGAACACGACAGACGGCTGGGAAGCGAGCTTCATAAATGAGGTGACGTTCACCGGAAGTGTTCGGGACCTTGGGAGCGGACTTCAGTACATGAGCGCGAGGTACTACGATCCAGCGACGGGTAGGTTTATCTCGCAGGACACGTACACGGGAACGCCGTACGCGCCATGGACGCAGCACCTGTACAGCTACTGTGGGAACAATCCTGTTAATATGGTGGACCCGACTGGGCATATGCCGATAAAGCCAGTTGCCGTTTGTGATGGGGGGACTTCACGGGTTGTGCCTGAGCCACAGGAGTCAGGAGGAGAATTGGTTCAGGTAAATGGAGGAGAGATATCATGGTGGAATGATACTTATGAAGCGTCAATTTATATTCCATCTACCAATGAGATTCTATCTGCTGCCGGAAACTTTGCTTTAGGTAATGCATTAGGTTTAAGCAAAGATATAATGATTAATATAGCCCCAAAATCAAATGGTAGAATGTCCTGGAAATACCGTAAGCACATAAGAAGATTAGGCTGGGCTGGCGCTGCTTTCTCAACCATTACTTTGGGTTTAGATATAGCAAACATATGGACAGAGGATGGATATACGAACGGAGAGAGGGTGGTTGAAACTGGTATATTAATAGCTGAAACGGGCGTAAACGCAGCTGTTGGTGTTATTGCAGGTCAAGCGGTAAAGGCAGTAGGATATTTTATAGGGGGTAGTACTGCTGGCGTTGTTGTAATTATGTTGGTTGTTGGGGGGATAGCACTTGCAGCTTGCGGATATGGCGTTTATAAGGTGTCAGAAAGTTTATACCGCCAATATTTAGATTGGCGAACATCAGGTAATTTATATAAGGATACATCTGTAAAAGTAATGTAGTAATAATACTGAAAAGGAGAAGTACATACGCAATAATTTAATTATTGCGTATGTACATATAAATTAAGTGAAAATAACAGTAGGATATATATAAACATGTTAAAGAGGGGGCCCAGATGCTAAAATAGAATAGAGTTTACCAACTATATTAATTAGAATAAAATTAAAGGGAGGAATATAAGCAATTTTAGTAAGTTGCTAAGAGAATATGAAAAAAACATATAAATCTGATAAACTTAAAATAATTTTGTATCTCACAGTCCTAATAGCCATTGCATGTATAGTATCTATTTTATATATGGTATTTAACCAGTTTGATGGTCAAAGCAGATCAACCTCCTTCGCAATACTAGTAGCATCAATAGTAACAGTTTTTTGTATATTTGTATTTCCAAAGTCGAGCTCATCATTAGGCTTATTCCAAAAATTAAACATTGAAATAGATGAGGAACGCATATGTTATATAAAGAAAAAATATATAAAAAGCTGTAAATGGGAAAATATTAATGAAATTGAGTATAATTGTTTTATTACTCTACCAGAGAGCCGCTTAGCAATATGGTATGAAGGTAGAGAAGATGAACCAATCGAAATACCTGCATTTATTAAAGATTCAAAACAATTATACAGAGAAATCTATGAAAATGTAAAGGAGAAGAGTCCAAACGCTAAATTGGATAAGCGTTTTATCAAATATGTAAAAGAAAAGTGTTAAAATAGTACGGGAACACGACTGACGGCGGGGAAGCGAGCTTCATAAATGAGGTGACGTTCACCGGAAGTGTTCGGGATCTT
>URFJ01000155.1 GCA_900547135.1 uncultured Eubacteriales bacterium
TACTTTTATGTTCAAAAACACCAGGGATGCCTCCGGCTCCAAGGTAAAAAACCCTTTGGACAGCGTAGCGCGGTATAAGATGGCGGATAATCTATCCAGAAGCCTTATGTTTCCATATTTGTTGGTTTCGCTTGGGCTAGGACTGGTGCTTTCAAAGTGGTGGGTTGTAATATTAAGCCTCGCCGCATTGCTTCTTGATATAATTTCAGATCTTATTAGTATTATTGCTGATTTTATAACCAATAGTATGGAACGGGAATTTTCGGGTATGCTCGCGGATCGGGTACATTCCTGGCTAAAACCGCTGATAAACCTGACAATACTTCCATTTTGCGCATATATCAGCATAGACGCGATAATAAGAAGCCTATACAGGATGTTCATATCCCATAAAAAGATGCTCGAGTGGCAGACAGCGGCGGACGCTGAGTCGAGGCGCAAAAGAAACATAACCGGGTACTACAGTCGAATGGCGTCGTGCCCTATAGTTGGATTTTTATCGGTGCTAGCGGCATTTTTGCCTGGAGCTTCTCCTTTATGTATTCTATTTGGATTTGCGTGGATTCTTTCACCGTTAATGGTATACCGATTGGATAAGGTATACGATAAAAAGCCGTTAAGCAACGAGGACGTCGAGGAGCTGATAAAGCTCGCGCGATGCACCTGGCGGTATTTTGACGAATTTTGCACTGCAGAAAACAACTATCTCCCGCCTGACAACTATCAGGAGTCTCCTGCCAAGCCGTTGGTCCGTAACACGTCCCCAACCAATATAGGCATGGCGCTTATGGCTGTACTAAGCGCGTTTGATATGAAGCTTATTGATGAAGCCGATATGTTTACGCGGCTTGAAAACATGTTGAATACAATAGAGCGAATGGATAAATGGCATGGCCACCTTTATAACTGGTATAACATACGCACCCTGCATATAATTGAGCCTAAATATGTGTCTACGGTTGACAGCGGCAATCTGGTCGCCTGCTTTATTACGCTTGGCGAGGCAATGTCTGAGTCAGGGTCGCCCAGAGCTAATTCAATATCGCAAAGATGCTTTAAGCTTGCCAGAGAAACCGATTTTACCGCGCTATGCGATAGACAGCGCAAGCTTATGCATATCGGTTATGACTTTCATGATGGAAGGCTATCGCCCTCAAGATATGACCTCCTTGCTTCAGAGGCCAGGTTAAGCGGATTCGTCGCAATAGCGCTAGGTCAAATAAAAAAGGAGTATTGGTTCAAGCTGGGCAGGCTTCTGGTGGATGCCGAAGGTGGTCGGGCGCTTATATCCTGGAGTGGAACAATGTTAGAATACCTAATGCCCATTATATTTACCGGAACAATAAAGGGCACTCTTTTAGGGGAAACCTGCTCCAATGTCGTAAGCGCTCAAATAAAGCATACAAAAGGAAAAATTCCATGGGGAATATCCGAATCAGGGTACTATGCGTTTGACAGAAGCATGTTCTATCAATACCGTGCTTTTGGAATCCCAAAGCTTGGGTTATCCCCAACGCGCGAACCTGAGTGCGTCATAGCACCTTATGCCACAATGCTTGCGCTGTTAACTGACCCTCAGGCCGCCCTGAAAAATATATACGACCTGATAAAGCTGGGCGCGTTGGGTGAGTTCGGCTGTTACGAAGCGCTGGATTTTACAAATGCGCGGCTTAGAAAGAACCGCAAATATGAGATTGTTAAAAGTTATATGGCCCACCACCAGGGTATGAGCCTATGCTCATTCAATAATGTAATAAATGATAATATACTAAAAAGGCGTTTTATGTCCGTTCCGGAGGTTAAAGCCGCCGAGCTGCTCTTGGAAGAAAAGCGTCCCAAGATGTCTGTAGTACTTAAAACATTCGAGAGCGCGGTCTACCGCAAAAGAAATAAAAAGAATGATGAATCAGCCTCTATACGTCAAATACGGCCAGGCCATATTGACCCCGCGACCCAGGCATTGTCAAACGGCAGCTACAGTGTTTTGCTTGCGGAAAACGGAATGGGATTTTCAAAATGTGGCAATGTCATGCTTAACCGATGGCGTAATGACCCGCTTCGCTCTGATTCAGGGGTGCATTTACTGATAAAAGACGGCGCGTCAGTCTGGTCACCTGCACTTTTGCCTGTCAATGGGACTGCAACTGATTACTATACAGCCTATGAGCCACATAAGGCGATATTCTCTTCAAAGCATGAAGATCTATCTGCATCGGTGGATATCTGCGTTGCGCCTGATTTTAATGGCGAAGTCAGGCGAATGACAATAGTCAACCACGGCGAGAAGCAAAAGGAGCTGGAGGTCGGGGCATTTATGGAAGTATGCCTTGCCGAACAGGTGGAAGACGCCTCTCATCCTGCCTTTGTAAAATTGACGGTCGATGCGAGCTTGGAGGATGATATTCTTCTTTTCAATAGAAGGCCTCGCCCGCAAAAGCCTGAGCATTGGCTATATTTTTCACTGACAGGTCCCGCAAAGGCCAGATACTGCGCCGATAGGTTGATAATGCCAGGACGTGGTGCTGATTATGCCGAAGCGATGCGCAGGCCTATGCTGCCAAATCAAAAGGTGGAGTCCCCAATTGAACCGGCGGCCTGCGGCAGAATGTCCTTTTTATTAAGCCCTGGGGAAAGCGCCGTAGTTGAGTTGATAATGGGTTACGCATCCAACCATGAACAGGCTGTAAGCGACTTGCATGAAATTACTAACTCAATTCCCAGACTGTTCGATCTAGCATGGTCACATGCAGCCAGCGCTTACCGTATGGCCGGAATTGACATGAAGATGGTGGATATGTATGAAAGCATAATGTCCAGACTGTTTATTCGTCATTCAATAAAACGTGACTACTATGGAAGCAGCGGCTTGGGCATCAAAGGCCTTTGGAGGCTTGGAATATCGGGCGACAGGCCGATATTGCTCGTTAAGGTCAGGAATACTGCCCAAATTCGTACCGTTAAAGCGCTGCTGAAACTAAGCGACTATATGGATATTAAAAACTGTCAGGCGGATATAGTCCTTCTTGGCAGATATCCCAAT
>URFJ01000156.1 GCA_900547135.1 uncultured Eubacteriales bacterium
GGTAAAGGACCCATAGAGATATTCGCTGTATATCTTCATAACAGGGTCGATCTTTGCAAGCTCGCTCATCTCGTCCCCTATTTTCAGCTCCTGAAAGTCGCTATACGATAGCCTTTCCTGCATCAGTACCACAAAACCCGATATATCTGAATTTGCTAAAGAATCTAAGGAATCATTGATATCCTCAAAGAATAGGTAGAGCCGCTGTCCCTGATCCGTGTCATACATCAGGTAGATAAACTTGCCGCCATCTACGGTTCTTATTGCCTGAGTGGGCATCGTCGTCAATATATAATCCAGTACATGCGATGAGCTAAGCGGATTGTTAACCGTAGCATATCCGATATCCCTTCCATATATCAGCGGCTGATACCGATCCCTTCTAAATTCATGTATTAACTCCTCATAATAATATACGGGAATGTCCAGCTCTGACTTTTCATCTTTGACCAGGTATTTTCTCAGGTGCTCCACTGCATCCACCTTGATGAAACCTACGTCGTCATACTGTTCGGGAAGCAGCCTGAGCGGCTCTTTGGTGGTCAGAGGCGTTGGAGTAACCCTATTCGCGTCCACGTTGCCAGTATCAGGAGTAGCAACCGGTGTTGGACTTGGAGAAACACCATATGTTGGATTAGGTCCCGCCGCAGGACCGCATGCGCTTAACAGGATAAACCCAGCAAGCGCGATTGATAATAAACATTTCTTTTTCATTTCTGACCTCCTAATATATAATGTTAAATTTTACTATCATAATCAACCGCATAATAGACGCAGCCGCTGTATGTAAAAGCATCGCTCGCCCAGTTTACCGCCCCAGGGTCTGTAACACCAGGGACCAGCCGCGACGCGCTTATGCCATCCTTATCAGCCCATGTACCATCCCTGGTCTGGTACCACCAATGAAAGTTCCAGTACTCCTCTCCGGAAATTGCATCAATAAACTCCGTATTGTAGGCCAGCTCAGCAACTCCGTCCCCGTCAACGTCATGAAACCAGAACCTTAATGCAATCCTATATTGATTCAACCCTATGGGGGAATCATAGTCCGCAATCCTTTTATAGCTTCTATTTCCTAAATTGTTGTCCATCCATGCCTCTGACTTGATTCTAAGGTCGTTAAGTATATCGTCAAGCGACCTATAGCTTAAACTGTATCCGTTTGTACCAAGATCCCTTGGTAATATATACCTTGCAATATTTAGCGCGTACCCCATGCAGTTGTAGGTCTTTCCATACGGCACCGACAGGTAGGGCCTGTTTCCATAGTAAAGAACGGTTTCATGATATATCCTCAGCTCCGGCTTATTGGGCGACGGCGCGTCAGAGGAATAAAACGCCGTTGAAGTTGAGGGATAGGATTCCATGTCCGACATCAGCAAAAACCCACACTTGCTGTAGCTTCCCTGCATCCAGCCAAGCACAATGGGCTTTACCTCCATGCTGTACCATTCTCCGCTGTCGTTGACCGCCTTAGATGAAGCGTTTGTCCCAGTATAGCCCGGCTTATTCGCCCACGTCAACGTACTGGAAGTCCATCCGGAGGTAACCCTGTATGCCTTTATGCTTGGAATCGAGCCTCCGTACTTCTTAACCCTCAGCTTAACGCTTGTCACCGAGCCGGCCGCTATATTGGCAGGCAGATTAAACTTGATATACGTCCTCTGCGTTCCCAGCGTAGGGCTGTGTCCCGTCCTGATATACTGGTTCATATAGTAATTGGTGTTTGGGTTTTCGCTGTTTACATATGTGTCAAATGTATTATTGCTGCCCGTTATCATAACCGAGGGATCTATAACCACCGGATAGGCTCTGGCCGGATCCGTTAAATAGGCCTCGTCCACAGCCAGCTTCAGCCGTATTACCCCCCTGCTCTCAATGACTTCACATTTTACATTATCCGTATATCCGCCTGCGCTGTCCACCGCAAACAGGTCCCCCAGTTTAAATATAGTTCTGCCGCGCTCATCCTCAAAACATATGGAGTCCCCATATTCCTTTATATGCAGGCCGTCCAGCTTAAGTTCAAAGGTGAAGTCGCTTTTTCCAGAGAATTGATTCAGAACTATGTATTCCTTCACGCCGTTGTCCACAGCCTCATAGACCATGTCAACGCCGGCATATACGTTTGTATATATAATGCTGCTGCGCCTGTCTACACCCAGCTCGGCTACGCTGCTTTTATTATATCTGCGCACTTCGGATTTATCCGCGTCCATTGGCCTGAAGGCCACCGATAATTTGCCGTATTCCACAAGCACGGGATAACCCCCAATGTTATCGGCAAACCTGACCGTGTATGCGCCCGACTGGTTTTTATATTTATAATCGGTTTCCGCCTTTGAGCTCTTCTCCCCAACCAAACGGTTTATTATATCGCAATACTTCCCCTTATTATCCAGGTAGTGAATATCATTTGAATAGACTACCGTTTCGTATGAGCTGTCCTCAAGCAGATATGTCTTCGAGTTGCCGCTCCTTAGGCTTACAAGCTCCTTTTCATCTGCTATATCATATAAACATGTTACAATGTCCTATACACTAAGTCAAGCCTCAATTATATACCAATATTGTGTTTTTCACGTTCAGATATGTCCGTAATCAGCCTATTTCAAGACGATTTTGAAGAACAAGCATTTGTCCCATCAAGCCACGTTGGGTGCATTAAAAAATTTCAATAGTCCTTTGAGCGCCGCTATAAATAATTAAGTGAAGGCCACATAAAATGGGCAGGCGTCAGGGGGACGTCCGCCCGTTTTATGCTGAAATTTCATTGCTTTTCTTTTAGGCCGTATTAATGCGGTTTCATTCCTATTATAGCTGCTCCATGCACGCGAGGGCTATTATCGCGTCCGCTATCATGTATGTATTGAACATCATATCATCTATGCTTATCGATTCATTTGGCATATGCACCAGCGCGGGCACGCCTGGCCTTTCGCAGCCGAACGCCACC
>URFJ01000157.1 GCA_900547135.1 uncultured Eubacteriales bacterium
GTCATCTATGTTTAAGCCCATGGATCCAAGAATCATTATACTTGCTTCAGGTAAGATATCACTATGCCGGCTGCTAATCAATGGCATGATTGTTTCGCCAAAATACCGCTCGATGTCCTTCGTCATTTTAATGACTCCTTTATCTTTGGATTTCAAACTAAAATACAGAACCAGCATGGTTGTCGATGGCGCAATTCACTCCATTATAAATGCCATTAACCAATCCAACGATCCTGCATGGAGTTGCGTTTGAAGAGGGTAGACACGCCACAAGGGCTGGGTTTTAGCCGTTTCTATATTCCCGCCGCTTGAAACAGCGTTGAATAGCCCTCTGCCTAATAGGCCTTGAACTGGCCGCAAATCCGACCCTCAAGGTCTTGTGAGGGTAAGCCTATAAAGATGCGTTTAGACGCACCTCCATGCCTGATATAAATTTCCCAACGGTGAATTACATTTTATTGCTTGCTTTTGCATTTAAGTATAGCACGCGAACAGGAACAGGTCCGCCTGTAAACAACTTTATACGCAAATTTCGCCTGTTCAGCACCCTGGCTTCCCCTCTGTTCTAAAAAATTCATAGCAAGCCGGAGGGGAAGTCACGCGCGGTTTTTATTATATATTGAAGATATGGCGCGGCATCCGCGCGTATCCATGCCATAACAGGACGGCGGATTTTTGAACATTAATTGACACCTCTGCATTGGCAATGCTACTATGTTATATGTGATAAAACGTATCATAAACTAAAACAAAAGCAAAAGCGAGGAAGCGCAATGTATCAGCAGGACCAGGGCAAAAAGCCCTCCGCATTGATTGATTTTCTGCTCGTGGTAGCCCTGATAGGGGCCATGATCGCCATAGGCTACGCCATGAACGCCCTTGGGAGCATTTTGGACGGGACGCTTGTAAACATCCTCTTTGTCGCGATAGTAGTGCTCGCGTGCCTGCTAGTGTACAACAGGCGCCTTTCAGCGTTCAGGTACACCCTGTTTTATGAGGAGCCGGAGCCGTACGAGGACCCGGCATATGGAGGCATAGTAACGCCCAAGCTGGCCTATCCGATTGGAACGCTCATAGTGCAAAAGGGGATTGCGGACAAGGGCAAGGTTCTTGAAACCGTATACCTGGACGATATGGAGGAGCTTATCCGGCCAAACGGGCCCGCTGCAATCAGCGTGGGCGAAGGCGTTAAGGTTAAGACCCTAAAACTAACCAGGGGCAAGTCCGAAACAGCCCATACGCTGGTGTTTACCAGGGACGACGTCGTGTACAGGCTGCAGTTCCATCCCGATGAAAAGCTGACTGGCCTGCTAAGCGCTTTGATTAATACCCGCGGGAGCGAAGGATGAGCCAAGGCGGGGAGCCGATAATAAGCATGCTTGAAGCCTATGCGCGCTCATCTGCGGCGCGCTTTCACATGCCAGGACATAAGGGCGTGGACAACGCGGACATGGCCTTTAAGCGGATTGCCCAGATCGACATAACCGAGCTTGGCTTTTCCGACGACCTGCACAGGCCAACGGGCGCGATCGCCGCTTCCCAACGCGCCTGGGCGGATGCGTGCGGGGCGCGCGACTGTTTTTTTCTGGTAAACGGTTCCACGGCCGGCGTGCTTGCGATGCTTCTGTCGCTGGGAACGGACAGGCGGGTGCTGATAGGGCGCGATTGCCATAAGTCCGCCATAGCCGCGCTCGCGCTTGCCGGCCATCAGGCAATACCCGTGTTCCCCGAGATTGGCGGGGACGGGCTTGGGATGGTAAGCGCCGATGCTGTGGATCAGGCCTTAACGCGCGAGTATTGTGACGCGGTGCTCATAACGTCGCCCAACTATTACGGCATATGCGCCGACCTCAGGGCGATAGCGGATGCGGCGCACAGGCATGGCGCGCTGTTGTTTGTCGACGCAGCCCACGGCGCGCACTTCCCGTTTTCAGATCTGCTGCCTGATTCGCCGGCAGGATTTGCGGACGCGTGGGTTGTCAGCGCGCATAAGACGCTGTGCGCATTAACCCAAACCGCGCTGCTTATGGTATCGCACGGCTCAAGGGCGGATACGGGCGCTATCCGGCGCACGCTTTCAATGATAATGACTTCAAGCCCGTCGTACCCGCTGATGGCGTCGCTTGAGCGGGCGCTTTCACTTGCTCTGGGCGGTGCGTGGACCGGGCACGTAAGACGGATAATGGGCGTGCGCGAAAGGCTTAAGGGACTGAGCGGCCTGTCGCTTTTAGGGGACGAACGCGCGGGCGGCGCCGGCATGTCGCAAATGGACGCAACGCGGCTGTGCGTGCGCGTGGACGGCAGGGGCATAAGCGGCTTTGACGCGCTCAACAGCCTTATGGCGCACGGAGTTGCCGCTGAGATGGCCGATTCCGCCCATGTGGTGCTGATAACGTCGCCGAACGATCCATACGAATGGTACGAAAGCCTTGAGCGGGCGCTTGATTCAATCCCTTTAGGCGCTGAAAAGCCGTTTGTTCCCCACATTGCCTGTTCCCCGCATGAAACGGCGCTTAGCGTGCGCGAAGCCGCGTTCTCGGATATGGAATTCGTACCTGCAGAGCGGGCGGTGGGACGCGTGGCCGCGGCGGCGTTTGGCATATATCCGCCCGGCACGGCGCTGGTGTTCCCCGGGGAGCGCATAGAACCAAGGGATATAGCGGCCTTAACCGCGTTTATTGAGGAACATGCCGGACTTTTTGGCGTTGAATCCGGCAAGGTGGCTTGCGTAAAGGAAGATTATGATATATAATACAGTAAGTGCTATCATCTGCTGATATGAGCTTTTATGGTCAAATATTGATTTGGGGGCGTCAACTATGAAACTCATCTTTGCCATTGTTCAAAACGAAGACTCGCGCAAACTGATGCGAGAGCAACAGAAAAACGACCAAACCGAAACGCGCATCGCAAGCACGCCCGGCAAACAACACAGCGGCAACGCCC
>URFJ01000158.1 GCA_900547135.1 uncultured Eubacteriales bacterium
TATTCTTGCCTAAAATCCCGTTTATGTCCATGTCCCATCACCTGCAATCCTGCGGGCTTCCGAGATAAGAGCCGAAACAGC
This sequence comes from uncultured Eubacteriales bacterium, assembly GCA_900547135.1. Taxonomy (GTDB): domain Bacteria; phylum Bacillota; class Clostridia; order Christensenellales; family CAG-138; genus UMGS946. The sequence continues at coordinate 82 of URFJ01000158.1, forward strand.
CTCGTGCTGGGGAGCATTCGCAATTACCTCATCCTTTTTGAATATAACGCCCCTGCCTGCACCAAACGCTATGCCGATATCAGCCTCCCTGGCTTCCCCAGGACCATTGACAGCACAGCCCATAACCGCCACCTTAAGCGCTTTATCCGCACAAAACCGGCTTAATTCAGATTCAACCTGGCGCGCGATTGACTCAAGGTCTACGCAGCAGCGTCCGCAGGTAGGGCAGCTGATTATCTGAATGCCTTTGTCGTATTTCTCGAGTGAACGAAGTATTTCTTTGGCAGCCTTGACCTCGTAAATCGGGTCTCCGGTTATTGATACCCTGATAGTATCTCCTATACCATCCAACAGTAGCGTTCCAATTCCAATGGCGGATTTTATAACAGCCGGATCTCCAAAGCCCGCCTCCGTCACTCCTACATGAAGGGGTAACTCGCAAATGCGGCTCATAAGCCTATATGCTTCAACCGTATCCATGACATTGGATGCTTTCAGCGATACCACAATATCATCAAAGCCTTCCCCCAATAGCAGGTCTACATGCCGTTTAGCGCTTTCTACCAGCGCTTCAGGTGATGGCCTGCCATGTTTAAAAAGAAGGTCGCGCTCAAGGGAGCCGCCGTTTACCCCTACCCTTATAGGGACGCAATGCTCTTTTGCGCACTTGACCAGCTTCTTAACCCTATCAGCATCACCTATATTGCCTGGATTAAAACGTATTTTATCTATGCCATTATTTATTGATGCGATGGCTAGCCTATAATCAAAATGTATATCGGCAACGAGCGGTATATGCGTCTGAGCCTTTATGCTTTGTATCGCTTCAGCGCACTCCATGTCGTATACTGAAAATCTGGCAATGTCGCAACCTGCATCCTCCAAACCTTTTATCTGATTCACGGTGGCCTTTATATCCCTGGTATCAGTATTGGTCATGGATTGTATGGATATATTGGCGCCCCCGCCTATCTGGACTCCACCCACCATCACTGGCCTAGTCATAATTTCTTTACCCCTTTTAGGCTAAATCTCCCATGCGGCTTTCATAAAGCTTTATGTATTATCCCCCTACAAGTCTCGAAATATCTCCAAACGTAAGCACGATCATCAAAATCATCAGCAGGGCAAAACCAATCATATGTACAACCGCTTCTACTTTGACTGGCACCGGCTTTCTGAATATCGCCTCAATGGCCATAAACACAAATCTCCCTCCATCCAGGGCGGGCAGCGGAAGCAGATTTATTATTCCAAGGTTTATGCTTATAAGTACCGCCATTCTAAGCACCGTTTCAAAGCTGCTGCGTACCGCCTGGCCTATGAGGTCTATCATGCCTACGGCGCCAACCACATCGCCCTGCTGTACATTGCCTTGGAACAGTGTTCCTAAAAAGCCGAACATTTCGTCGATCATTGAAAATGTATACTTAACCGACCCGCCCCATGCGCTGATAAAGCCGTATTCTTCCCGTATGGCGGCGGCGCCAATCGTTATGCCGATATAATTGCCCTGTTTTTGAGCGTTATATATATCGCTCAGTCCCAGACTTACCCTCTCTCCGGCGCGGTCAACAACAATTATAGTTGTGCCGTTCGGATCGGCTGATCTTAGTTCTTCCACCGCCTGGTTTGGATAGGTTATCGGCGTACCGTTTATCTCTACAATTATATCGCCTTTAAGCATTCCAGCATTCTGAGCAATGCTGATCTCCTGGTCAAAGTCGACTACCTGCGGCATATATTTCAAATCGCCGTACGCCATAAGCGTTATAGCTGAAAATATAATCGCAAAAAGGATATTCATAATCGGGCCTGCCAGCACGACAAGCATACGCTTCCATACGGGCTTTGAATTGAAGGAATCGGCATTTTTAACGCCTTCGTCCTCTCCCTCAAATTGGCACATGCCGCCAATCGGCAGGGCTCGTATTGAATATAATATGCCCTTCTTTTCAAATTTTGCCAGCTTTGGACCCATTCCTATTGAAAACTCAACTATTTTAAAGCCAAGCAGCCTTCCCATTCCGTAATGCCCCAACTCATGAACAAATACCAGTATCCCGAGCACTAATAGAGCCCCAAGTATCGATAGAACTATATCCAAATTGATGTTTCTCCCTTCACCATAATCGGATCAAATGTTATTATATCATACTTTTTCTTGTGCAAGCCTTCTTGACCACTTATCAATTTCCACTATTGCGTCATAGCTGTCCGCATACGCGAAATTATACGCCTGCGCTTTTTCCATTGCGTATTGAACGCGCCGGGCTATGTCCAAAAAGCCCGTCTTACCCGCCAAGAACATTGATGCAGCCGCCTCGTTGGCGGCATTATATACTATCGGAAGCGCGTTTCCGCCATTCAGTGCCGCATATGCCAGCTTTATTGCCGGAAACTTGGCAATATCCGGCCTTTCAAACGTAAGATGCTTCTCGTCAAACAGGTTAAGCGGCTTTACCTCGGATTTTATCCTTTCAGGATAGGTCAGCGAATATTGTATAGCCGTCCTCATATCGGCAGTACCCATCTGAGCAATTATGCTTCCATCAATGAACTCCACCATTGAATGTACGATGGATTGGGGATGCAGCATAACCTCTATTGCATCTCCAGCCATATCGAACAGGAACGCCGCTTCCATTATTTCAAGCCCTTTATTAAACATAGTTGCGGAATCCAATGAAATCTTTTTCCCCATATTCCATATTGGATGGTTCAGGGCCTG
>URFJ01000159.1 GCA_900547135.1 uncultured Eubacteriales bacterium
GAATAGAATCATTGGAGTTAAAGGCAGTTAAACCATGTCTCTGTCTAGTGCTTGTGGGCGGGGACGAGTATTCTGAGCGCTATATTGGCATCAAGGCAAAGAGGGCGAAGGCGCTGGGTATCCAGGTGCGAGTTTTTAAGCTGCCTGAGCATACGGAACAGGGCGAGCTTATCAGCATGGTAAGGGATTTAAACGGGGACAGCACTGTTCATGGCATATTGGTGCAACTTCCGTTGCCGTCCCACATGGACCAGCATGCGGTCATAGGCGAGCTTAATCCTGAAAAGGATGTTGACGGATTCCACCCTGAGAGCTCGGGGCGGCTTATGATAGATTTGCCGTCAATTCCGCCGTGTACGCCAAGGGGAATCATTGAGCTTATAAAGAGTACGGGCAGAGATATATCAGGCCTGCATGCGGTTGTAATAGGTCGTAGTATGGTGGTTGGCAGGCCGACCGCCATGCTTCTGACCAATGAGAATGCAACGGTTACGCTATGCCATTCAAAGACACGCGAACTATCCAGGTTTACTAAAGAGGCGGATATTATCGTATCGGCTACAGGCAGGCCGGGATTGATAGACGGGGATATGGTTAAAAAGGGGGCGATTATAATAGACGTAGGAAACTCAACGGTTGACGGAAAACTTGTAGGGGACGTGGACTTCGAGTCGGTAAGGGAGAAAGCCGATTTTATCACGCCGGTTCCTGGAGGCGTAGGACCGATGACGATAGCCATGCTTATGCAAAACACCGTGGAGATGGCTGAGCTTAAAGCAGGGATAAAATGATTGGGAGGGGGCGTATGGAAACAGCAGCTATGCACCAAGGCTTATAAGACTTTAGTGAGACGTAGTTAACCGATATGGCGTGGACCACACTTATTAGAACACTCATATTTGTGTTTCTGAATCCTAAAAAGCATATAAAAAGCTGAACTTTGGAATTATGCTAGCCAACATACTATAATTGACAAATACTTGATTTAAAAACTGAAGGAGATGTACAATGGCAGAGATAATTAAGGTGTTTAAAGAGCACATGCCTGAGCTCAAGCTCATAGGCAAGAGGTATGGAGAAAAGGACAGGGATAGATATGGCTCCTACTCCGAGAAATGGCAGGAGTGGTTTCAAAGGGGTTATTTTAACGACCTTAAACAGTGCAATGGAATTGAGCGCATAAGCGACGATTATGTCGGCATGATGCGGATTTCTCAAGAGGGCTTTGAGTATTGGATAGGCGTACTGATGTTGCCAGAGGATACAGCCCCCGAGGGCTTCGAATCGGTTTCAGTGGCCGAGGGGGATCTAGGCGTTTGTTACGTATATGGAAAGGAGAGTTCCGGGGAGCTCTTTGGCATGGATGTGCATAACAATTGCATGAAAAAATTTGCGGAGCAGGGATGGAAAGTACAAGCTTCGGCCTGGTTTATTGAAAGATATAATTGCCCCAGATATACGGAAGCTGATAAAGAAGGTAATGTTATTTTGGACTACTGCGCCTATATTGACTAGAAAATTGGCGGCGTAGGCAGCTGACTACTGAATGCGCCGCTATCACCAATAAGTTTGACATAGACATGGTTAATCTTATTTCTCTACTATTAAGATAATTCATAGATGTGTTTTTAACAGTTTTATGCATAAACAGATGTTAACGTTAACAAAACAGTTATTTTTTTGCATAATCGGGACAAAGCTGTACCTATTATCAAATATCAGAATTTTTGATTAATGATGGAAGACTATCCTGTAAGTGTTAATAAGGGATATGTAAGGATGGAATTTCTCTATAGAATTATAGGCACAAAGTGCCGCAAGATGAGGTATGCGTTTACAAGCGATACGCTTGTGCAAACGAATCTATATTATGATATAATGGAATACAATAAAAATTATAAGTATCATCTTATAAATAAGAATTTTGGCGCCTACAAACTAATTGACTCGGACGAGGAGTACAGGCAGATAACGATCAAGGCGGGTTCGATGATTCAAATTACAAGCACAAATATGACTGGCAAAATAAATTTAATAACAGATAATGGGATAAAGGGCTTCTTTAACTGCTCGTTTTCTAAGGATCAAATGCTGATAGACGGAATTCCGCTAAGCAGTACAGATTGCCGGAGGCAAGGCTGCATGGCCTCTATGATTAGCTAGCAATAGGCAGCGATTAACGGCTCTTGAAGCCTACATTTGGTCTAATACAACCCTAATTATCTTACAGTATAAAATAAACATATGCATCCTTTGGGCGGGCACGTGATAATCGCGTGTCCGCTTTCATAAACTCTAACAAAGGGGGACATGCGATGCTTAATACTATCCATAGATCATTAGAAAATGAGTTAAAATATATATTCCCGCCGCGGCTAAGCCGAATACTTGTTTCCGTAGACAGTCAAAGAGCGCTTGAGGAGATACGTATAAGGGTCAACAGGCAGGTTCAGCTAATATACTCGGATGGAGATGAGATGATATCGGATATTGCAGCAACTGCGGACGATTGCTCCCGATTGCTTATCAATATCTGTGAACACTCGATCTACGCCAGGGAAGAGGAGCTGAAGCAGGGTTTTGTTACAAT
>URFJ01000160.1 GCA_900547135.1 uncultured Eubacteriales bacterium
TTATATTATCCTCATTGCGTTTTTTGGAGTTCTTAGAACCTTTTTTGCAAAAAAGGTTCTAAGCCGCCGGAGGCAAATATAAAATTCGTAATTTTGGGTGACATGTACGGCCAAAAATCAGCGCATTCTTACTGGGAGAATGAGGTAGTAAAACGCCTCGCCGTCGATGGGCCTTATTACGCAATGCTTATCGCTGGCGATGAGGTCAATGAAAATCTCCTCGTCCTCAAGGCTTTTAAGCGCGTCGATGAGGTATTTGGCATTAAAGGCCAATTTCTGTGTTTCGCCGGTCATCTCTACGGACTGATCCTCGTTAGTGCGTCCTATTTCGCTGTTGGCGGATATCGTCATCACGTCGTCGGCAAACTCGAGCACCACAATATTGGTCTTCCCTTCGCGGGCCATAAGCGAAACGCGTTCTATGGTATCCAGCATATCGTGGCGGCTGAGGCGCACACGGGTATTGTAGGTATCTGTTAGTATCGCGGAATAATTGATAAACTGCACATTTAACAGCCTGGAAAGCACTCTGGTATGGCCAAGGTCGATCATTACGTGCGACTTTGTCAAAACAATTTCGACATTGTCATCGCTGTCGTCCATGATACGCCCTATCTCATTGAGCGACTTAACGGGAATTACCGCGTCAAGCCTGCCGCATGTCTGCCTGAGCGATTCGCGGCGTATGGCAAGGCGGAACCCGTCAAGGGCTACAAGCTGCACGCGGTCGCCGTCGATTGATATAAGCACGCCGGTGAGTATCGGATTTGAATCGTCGGGCGCTGTGGCAAACGTGGTCTGGCGGACCATGCTCCTGAACAGGCTCTTTTTTATAGTAATGGACTCGCGCTGGCCGATTTCGGGCATTGGCGGGTAATCGGAGGCGCGGTTGGTTTGAAGTGTGGAGCGGCTGCGCCCGCTCTTTATCCTGATAGAGCTTTCATCCCCGTCTATCTCAACGGTTTCGCCCGGGAGTTTCCTGACCATTTCAGAGAAGATACGTCCTGGAACGACTGCCGCGCCCTCTTCGTGCACTTCGGCTGGAATGGTTGCTTCAATTCTAAGCGACATATCGGTGCATACAAGCGTCATGTCGTTTCCCTTTGCGCATATATATATGCCCTCAAGTATCGCAAGCGCGCTTTTGGCGGAAAGCGCGCGCGTAGCCGCCAGCACGCCGGCGTTCAGGTCTACGGTATTTATGGTTAATTTCATTGCGGCCTCCTAGCAATCAGTGGATTTCCTGCATTATTATAACATACGCGAAAACCATTTAAAAGCTTAAGTGCCCTTTATGTGTGATAGAAACGCCAGGCAATATCAACCCAGCTTACAAACCGGCGCCGAAGGCTTATAACCTGTTGGTTATTAACCAACGCAAAACGCCCTAATTATCTAGGCAAATTAATAAAATGTTGTCGGTTAAGTCTGTTTTAAATCTAAATAAAACTTTACTTCAACACAGGTTAAAAATGGAGAGGGCACGCCCCCTCCATTAAGGTATAACACTGCTTTACTTAATTGGCTTAAAGTTCTCGCTGCAATAATTCTCGTAATCTATTGAGAATCACATGTGCCATCGTTGTTTTCTCTAAATATACTCCACTTAAAGGCCAGCCGCTGTTCCTCGTCTTAACCTGGCAGCATTTACCCCACTAAATTCAACCGTAATTATCAACTTAGTCGATATAATTCCACCCCCATGATTCTAAGTTGTATCTTATTAAAAACCTGGTTCGTCCATCCCGCTCGGATAATATTTCTACTCGAAAAGCCCACGCTCCATCGCAATAATAGGGTTCTGACCGATCGGACAGACTGTTTAATCCTATGGAAACCTGAACCTTTTGTAAGTCCTTATAATTTTCCTCATAAAAAGCCGTTACATCGGCCGCAGGCAAATTAACAGCAAACGTTTCCGCCGTTTCCAACACGCCGCCTGTCAGCTTCAGTTCATCTTTAGTTGTGTGCTTAGAACCAGATGGAAGCTTAACACTCCTTTCTAAACCATCCATCTTTATCATGGTGAATTCGCTCAACCCGCCTTTGCCTCTGAAAAATAGCAGATAAACTCCAATTAGCGTAATGATTGCCAAAAGTATAATTATTATTATTAGCTTACGTCTTCTCATAAAGTCACCTTCCTCTTATTCCGTGCCGTTGGGTATATAGACATAATTATGGTATTCGAATAGCGGCTGCAATACTGTTTCCATCTCTGAAAGCAGCTCGGGGTTATAAATGTGAATTATATCATCACGCCTTAAAAAATAGCGAAATACCGTATCAAACTCCTCGTAACTTATAGTATACCCCTCCAAAAATTCAAGCATAGTCCTGATGTTTGCCCAAATATCGGAAAATTCAGATGGAGTTGGCTCAATAGTAATGCCGGTATACTTAAACAGGATATCAGCCGTTTCCATGTCTATTGTGTTTAAAAACTGTTGAATACCGCTGCTATATTCCGCAAATTCGTTCATGGCGGCTTCATCTTCGGGTGTCTTGATTTCTGTCTCATTGACCGCCTCCAGCGCTATCCTCTCCCGGATTTCTTCAATACTTAC
>URFJ01000161.1 GCA_900547135.1 uncultured Eubacteriales bacterium
TAGGTAAGAAGGCTCGTGTACGAATAAGAATGTGATGAATATCAGGACTATGACATATCCTTTTTAGTCACTGATATGGAATCCTTTAAAGAAAACGACAATTGGCTTAATATCTGCCGCACTGAACTGTTCAGAGACTGCGCGCTATGTTGCCGACCGGTTTAACTACTCTTATTAGAGCTATGATGAAAACGTTTCCCGATATATTGCTCAGTTAAAAGCTGCATCGTATAGCCTGTAAATAGGCTAATATATAGAGAAGCCCCATTAGCTGGCTGAAAGATAGATATAGCACGTGAATTGATCCGGCGGCGAGCGGCGGTCTTTACAATTTACTGGATACAAGCTTCCCCTTAAAGAACTTTGCGCTTTTCATTAAGGGGAAGACGAATAAAGCCATAATTCTAGAGTCCTTCGCCTTTAAGGCTAAGCTTCATTGCCTGTTCGTAATCCTCAACATAGCGGGACAATTCACGTATATAGCTGCTTAGTGAGGACATCTTTACCATGCTGTTCAACCCAAGGAATTCGCTGTTTACCTGCAGGAGCTGCTTAAACATACTCATGAGCTTAGCGAAGCGCTCTTTTTGTTTGGACAATTCCGCCGACTGCTTTGAAATCTGGTCCTTTAGCTGGGCATTTTGTTCAGCCAGCTGCGTTAAACGAAGCCCATCGCTATTGTCCATGGCTTGTAACCTTCTGGTTGCATCAAGCCCCCTTTGAGCGTTGAGCGCCAATATGCCAAGGCTCTCAAAGAATGCATTTACATCTAGACCGTCAATAGCTGAGAGTTCGTTTACAACGCTTGAAACAACATCCACGAGCGAATCGCTGGACTTGCGCGGCCTGCCAGCCTTTTTGCGGCCAATGGCCGAATATGGGTCGAACACAGGGAGTCCCTCACGGACCATCTGATCCATAATATCCTCTACAAGCCTTTTATTGGTCTTTATTACAGATCGATATTTGTTCTGATATCTTAGCATAGCTTTATTATCGCCGTTGCCCATAGCCAGCGTACACGCGCGGACCGATATCCCCTTTGCCTGCGCCGACAAAACTGTTTTGACAAGCTCGCGAATTTCTTCGTTTGTAAAAGGCACGAACGCGGTACAATGGCCGCACTGGCCAATCGTATCGTCATCCTTAATTCGCGCATAGTAATAATTGCGTATACTGTTTGGCTTTCGGCCCGTCTTTTCTGCTACAATGTCAAAGACCGCCTTCAAAGGCTTACCTTCAGACCTTGCGCGCTCAACCTCTGTAAATAAAGTTGCCTCCTCGTCATCTCTCCAGCCGCTACGGCTGCGCATCAGGTATACATTAGCATGGTTTTCCATTGGTTATTCCCCCTTGCAATAAATATGTATGGAACTATTATTTCCCGCAGATGTAACAATATACCTATTTCCCTGATATAATTTGGGGGGAAACAAAGCCAAAGCCCATCTGTCCGGTGGCTTCGGTATGATATAAATAATTATGAATGTTATATGAGGATTATGTATAACAAATAGATGCTTAAGTGCAATAAAACTAAACAAGCTGCGTTAAACGGGGCTTAGAAACGAATTAATATAACAACCTCCTTATGTGTCAGAATATATGTGTTGAAGTTCGGAATAAGCTAAATGATTTGAAATATAGAACAAGCTTATTAATAAGCAAAACCCGTATTAGCGCTGCCACAAAATATATAAGGTTAAAAAATGTTAATAATCTATTTATAACAGGCGGCACTTGTAACCGTACCGCCTGTTAATTTTGATTAAGTCGTCGAGTAAACTTATTTTTCGAGCATGAATGGATAAGCCACATCGGTCGAAGGAGCAAAGCTCTCCTTTATGGTACGAGGGCTTACCCACCTGTAGAGATTTAGAGCGCTGCCGGCCTTATCATTGGTCCCAGAGGCTCTGGCGCCGCCAAACGGCTGCTGGCCTACTACAGCACCTGTGGGCTTATCATTGATATAGAAATTTCCAGCGCAGTTCTGAAGCGCGCGCTCCATATTGACGATCGCCCCACGGTCCTGTGCGAATATAGCTCCCGTAAGCGCATAGGGAGTAGCGTTATCGCAGATTTCAAGCGTATCCTCAAGTTCTGCGTCTTCATATACATAAACGGTAAGCACCGGACCGAACAGCTCTACAGCCATTGTCTCAAAATCAGGCTTAAGCGCACGTATGACAGTAGGCTCTATAAAGTAGCCTTCGGTTCCGTCGTAACCTCCGCAGATCACCTCGGCGTCAGGGGACGAGCCGGCTAAATCGATGTATTTTGTTATAGACTCAAATGCTTTTTTGTCTATT
>URFJ01000162.1 GCA_900547135.1 uncultured Eubacteriales bacterium
ACAGGTTTTGGGGACAGGGAGTTAGTTAACCCAAGAACGGGCGAGCTTATTCGTCCTTTAAATAACATTTATGACAGAACTGACGGGGATTGGGACCTTTATAATGCTGAAACAGACGAAGGTTTTGATTATCATTTTTGGTTTCAAACGAGCACAGGGGTATGGGCGGACAAGATGGGCGACGGTCCTTCTAAGTTAATAGAAGGCGTTGTTGACCCCAGTACTCATCCATGGTGGCCCCTATTCACCCATAGGAGCCAGCTCCAGTACTATAAGGTAGACACAAAGGGAATTTGATATATTTGAAGGGAGATCCAGCTTTCCATCAACCATGATAAAGAAGGCGTGCCTTTTATCCTCCACCCAATAATAATCAAGATAATCATACCCGTAAAGTCCCAGCTTGTTTACATCCTTCTTATTCCATTGTGAAAACTCATAATCATACTTTTCCTGCAGATTTCGCAAAATCTCCTTTTCATCTATGGAAACCTCTTTAATTTCAACTTCCATGCTCTTAACCCCTTATTTCAATTTATCGTTTTACTAAAAGCTATTATAAAAATTATAACATACTCATTTCGGGAATAATCCAATCAAGGGAGGCGTTTATAAAAATAAAGCGATATAGTATTGGCCGCACAATACATACACTCCCACCTCAATTAACGGCAGAATCTACAGGGCATGCCAAACCGCATAAACGGCCGTTTAACACAGCCTAAGATGTGGGCGCATGTTATCCGCTTATTTGAATATAGAAGCTTTACATGTAAAAGCTAATGATGTATTTTGAACTGTACGCCAAATTTTATATGAGGGGTAACTGTTACGGCGAATTTTATTACAGCGCTCAGAATTCCACTTTCGCTGGCCTTGTTTTTTACAAGGCCGTTCAGCGCACCGTTCTTTGTCCTATACGCTGTATGCGGGGCGACGGATGCGCTTGACGGCTATATCGCCAGAAGATTGCATACCGCGAGCAGGTTTGGTGAAAAGCTGGATACAATTGCGGATGCTGTAATGATTGCATGCGTGCTTATCGTGATATTTCCTGAAATAAACGCTCCCAAGGGAACTATTATCTGGGTTCTCGCAATCACGGCGATCAAAATAGCTTCGCTGATTACCGCGCTTCTAATGCATGGACGGCTTGGCATGATTCATACATATGGAAACAAAATAACGGGAGTGGCGATGTTCGCCCTGCCATTCGCGGCGGTCTTTTTTAACTCAACCGTGTTTATATACATCGTCTGCGTTTTAGCGAGCATAGCTTCGATCGATGAGCTGGCCATTAACCTGCTATGCGAGGACTTCGATGCCAATCGTAAGGGGATTTTGCTCAAATAGCCGCAATATAACGCGAGCATACCCTTCGGGAATGCCTGGCGGCAGAATTACACCGGAAATTGCATAAAAGGGAAATATCCTAAGGTGGCGTCTTTTGTGTACAAGATATATAAAAAAGAATTTACAGCGCTTTTCATTGGTATCGTTTTTATAACTTGTTATTATACTCTTATGAGAGAAAATCCACAAATAGGCGTCATGTCATTTCCAGGGTTATATACCGGAATCAGGCAAGAAGTTGAGGGCTTTTCCGCCCAATAGCCGGTGTTTGTTTGATACCACCAATGATTGTCAAAATTTTCATCATATTTTAGATTAGGCTCACCCCAATAATCTGAATCTTTATCCCAGACATTATTCAGCGGGCGTGAACCGACTGCTCTATCATCGAATGCGGTTTCTGTTCACAAGCCTGTATTGGTTAAGCCCAATTTGAGAATTATACGACGTAATCCTGGCCCAGTTTCTAAAAGCAATGTTTTTATCCATCCACTCTTCTATTTTACTTACATAAAATTTATGGATTACGCTTGCGGTTTTTCCTCTTAACGCTAACCCCAATTTTAAGCTTTTCGGCACTTATATCCATATTAAAATCCAAATCATAGCCCATGCAGTTTGCGGTTTTCCCGCTATTCTGCACATACGGCCTGTTGCCATAGTATGTGCCGGATGAGGTATAATTGATTATCAATTCCGGCTTATTGGGCGACGGGGCGTCCGAAATAGCTTATGAACGACGAGGGTGCGCTTTCATAATTCGATATCAGCGCGAAGCAACATTAAGAAATCATTTGTACACCACTAATTATAAACCATACATCATGTACATTCAAGCTA
>URFJ01000163.1 GCA_900547135.1 uncultured Eubacteriales bacterium
TTCCTTTCGATTATTGTTTGCTTCTTTCAACTCACAATAACCGATATGTGCGAATCCTTCATCATTTTTCTTTCTTCGCTCCCTCCCCTGTCCAATATGTATTGTAGTCCTACAGCGTAAAATACATGATAAAACAAATATTTATTGACTTGAAAGCTGGACATGATATAATAAGAGGGATAAACGGATTAACAAATATAGGATTTTTCTTAAGCTTACTAACACCACTCTTAAGATTAATCCTGTATTTATTTAGTAATAAAATAGAGTGTTAGCAGTGCTAATATAAATAGCGCCATTGAAAAATCACTAGAATACGCATACTTCATCTAACGCACCCCCTTTCCTATGGTTGTTTATCCCTCTATAGGCTAGATTTACCATATTAAGCACTTAATGTCTATTTTTGTTTATATGATACCATTGAGCGTCAGAAGCAATTCTGTGGATTGAAATAGCAACAGTTTTCTATACTCAAATTTAATAGGCTACGGGTATAAGCGGGAGGACTCGCAAAGCAAGCGGGAGGATATCAGATATCCGGCCCTCTCATAAGATAAACTCCCCGCGCCCAATCCCCTCCATTCCCTTGACATAACAGGCAATGATCTATAAAATATCAATTTAACAAGCGATAGGAGTAAGGACATGGAAATAAAGCAAGCGCTGTCAAATATCATCGCGGAGCGTGCAAAGTTGCAGCCCTGCGAGGTAATGGACTGGTTTGAAACGCCCAAGGACCCAGAGATGGGGGACGTGGCGTTTCCGTGCTTCAGGCTTGCAAAGGCAATGCGGAAACCGCCCAACGCGATAGCCGCCGAGCTGGCCGACGGGCTGGCGCTGCCCGACGGTGTTTGCCGGGTGGAGGCTGTGGGAGGCTATCTTAACTTCTTTTCTGACAAGTCCTCGTTTGCTGAAAATACCCTGAAGCGGGTTTTTGATGAGGGCGAAGGCTACGGCGGCTCCTCACGCGGCAGTGGGAAGACGGTATGCCTGGATTATTCGTCTATCAATATCGCCAAGCCGTTCCACATTGGCCATCTAAGCAGCACAGCTATAGGAAACGCGTTGAGGCGCATCTATGACCATCTTGGCTACAGGACAATAAGCATAAACCACCTTGGCGACTGGGGGACCCAGTTTGGCAAGATGATCCTGGCGTATAAGCTGTGGGGGAACCGTGAAAGTGTGGAAAACGGATCGGTGCGCGAGCTGATGAAGCTTTATGTGCGCTTTCACGACGAGGCTGAAAAGGACCCCTCGTTAAACGATCAGGCCCGCGCCTGGTTCAGGCGCATAGAGGAGCATGATCCCGAGGCATGGGAGCTGTTTGAATGGTTCAAGGACATAACGCTTAAAGAGGTCGGAAGGGTATACGAGCTTTTGGGCGTTGAGTTTGACAGCTATCTTGGCGAGAGTTTTTATGAGGATAAAATGGCGCCCGTGGTCGATGAGTTGAGGCAAAAGGGCCTGCTAAAGGTGGATCAGGGCGCGTCAATAGTGGATTTAACGGAATACTCCATGCCGCCCTGCATTATATTGCGCTCGGACGGAGCAACCTTATATGCCACGCGCGACCTCGCAACGGCTATCTACCGCAAGACCGAGTACAATTTTGATAGGATGCTCTATGTAGTGGCCTATCAGCAAAACCTTCATTTCCAGCAGCTCTTCAAGGTGCTTGAGCTTATGGAAAAGGATTGGGTAAAGGACTGCGTTCATGTAAACTTCGGCATGGTGAGCATGAAGGAGGGAACGCTGTCCACGAGGAAGGGCCAGGTTGTTTTCCTGGAGGACGTTCTTAACGCCTCGATTGAAAAGACATATAAAATTATAGAAGAAAAAAGCCCGGATCTCGACGATAAGGCGTCGGTGGCCCGCCAGGTCGGCGTGGGCGCCGTAGTATGGGGAGTGCTTTACAACAACAGGATAAAGGACATAGTTTTTTCGTGGGACAAGGCGCTTAACTTCGATGGTGAAACCGGCCCGTACGCCCAATATACCCATGCACGCTGCTGCTCGGTTATTAGAAAGGCGGGGGGGTATGACAGGAACAGCATAGATTATTCAATCCTTACTGACGGGTATTCGGCCGCCTTGATAAGGGCCATAGCCGATTTCCCGCAGGCGGTGCTGGACGCGGCGGATAAATACGAGCCTTATGTG
>URFJ01000164.1 GCA_900547135.1 uncultured Eubacteriales bacterium
GATCCGTACCCGCGCTAACATCCGGGTCTATTGTAATTGGATACACCCTTGCTTCATCGTTGAGCCATTCCGCGTCCGGCGTCAGCGTCACGGTATACGACCCGTTCCCATTGTCCTTAAGGTCCAGCTCTATCTCCTCGGACAGTTCGTCCGCCGAATCATACATATAACTAACATTTAAAATGTTGTCGGTTAAGTCTGTTTTAAATCTAAATAAAACTTTACTTCAACACAGGTTAAAAATGGAGGGGGCACGCCCCCTCCATTAAGGTATAACACTGCTTTAATTAATTGGCTTAAAGTTCTCGCTGTTATAATTTACATAAATTATCGAAAATATTGTGCCTTTGTCATTCTCATTAAAGATGCTCCACTTGAAAACTAACTGCTGCTCCTCATCATAGTAGAAGGCCGCGCTTGAAGGTTGCCTTATCTCTATCATCCTAGATAACTCGCAAGCATAAGATTCATAAAACTGATTCACCTCATCTGCACTTTGGCTTGTAATGAAGTTTTCCATTTCGTATGCATCTAGATTCATTTGTCGCGTATCTGGCGGTAACGGAATCGTTTTCCCCTTGGCAGCGCCCGTCTTTATCGTAAACTCACTAATTACGGGATTATAGAAAGCTATAAAGTATACCGCTGCGGCAGCTCCTATTGCTACCAACGCCACGATTGCTATAATTAGTTTTTTGTTCATACGTCCTCCTAAATCATTCCGTTCCATTGGGAATGTACTCATAGTTATAGTATTCAATGCATGGACCTATGAACTGGTTGATACTTTCCTCAAACTCGGGATTTAGCTCCCTTACAAGGTCAATACGCCTGAGAAAATACCTGAATATCGTGTCGAACTCCTCGTAATTGATGCTGTGATCATCCAATAGGTCAAGCATATCCTGCATATGGCCCATGCTGGCGCTCCAGTCCAGCGTAAGGACATCGAGACGTTTTCCGGTATAGCTGTATAGGATGTCCGCCGCTTCCTGGTCAATAGCATCCAAGAAGTTCTCAATCTCTTGAAACCTATCGTACATAGCCTGCAGGTCCGCCCTGACCTCTGGATCAATAGTGGATACTGGCTGTGGATTCTCTTCAAGCCAGTCTTCGAACGCCTGCTTCTCCTGCTGCTGATCAAGTTCCAGATTGTTTTGATCCGCCCACTCCAAAAACTATCATATGCGCTTAACTCAGGAGAGCCTGCCTTGGCCCCTGATTCGGATTCCATTATATCATTTGATTTTGTTGACTCCCTGTCCGCATAAGCCGAGCAGCCAGTCAGTAGAACAGTGCCCATCAAGATCCCCACAAGCAGAATCATGCTAATGCAGACTATTCTTTTACGTAATCTCATGTTCTTGCCTCCTTTTATTTCATCTTATAAAAAACTATCCATTCATCACCGTTTTCAAGAATCCTGGAGACTACTTCACCAAGTGGAATATCTTTATTATTATTTGAGTGATAGCTAAGATTATAATCCGGCTTGCCGTTATACGTTCCATAACAACAGATATACATAGTATGTCTCCCTGTTCCATTGTTATAAAGGGTTTGAACAACATCCCCTGGGCCGAAATTCAGGTTATATATCTCCTGCTGGTGCTCAAGAATATAGCTTGCCTTATATCTCGCAGTCTCCACTTTCCCCTCCCAGAAATTCTTGAAATGCTTTGCACTTATCCATGGACTGCTTGCGCCATATCCAAAGATGCCCCCTATTTTTTCTATCTCCCAGGAAAGTTCAATTTCATTTTCTTTAGGATGCGGGCGATCGTTATTCTTTTTATAGATGAACCATGCGTCACGAAAATGTACCCCGCTCGCGAGCATGCATTGGGACGCAAAGTTTGTACAATCGCTATTAAATCCAGGGTACGTAGGGAAAAACATACCTTCTTTAGCATAAGTATGGGCGTATTGTTTAGCAAGTCCCATAGTATACGTTCGCGGCTCAAAAATCCACTCATCGTTGTTCGTCCGATTGTAGCTATACTGTATCACATTTGCGCCAGCCTGGCAACTCGCGCCCGACACCACTACTGTTTTATCAAAGTCGCTGGGCTTACTGGCCATGCGGTATGTAACCCTGTCCGTGTTGAAGTATACTTTGAACTTGCTGCCCGTTGCGCTTTTATTTGCCGATATT
>URFJ01000165.1 GCA_900547135.1 uncultured Eubacteriales bacterium
TTCATATACATCGTTCATGCCGTTTAGATTCCTTATCAGGCCTATCTCAGCTTCAGTAAGCGGCAGTATCTCCCCCTGCTCACACAAGAAGTTCAGTTTTCGCCTCTTGCCTGCGTCAATAAGCACGCCTTGATCATCGCACACGCGTATTCTGGCGCGGTGATCTTTCATGGGTTCGCCATCTATGTATATGCCGCCGTTTATCCCCATGCGCCTTACTGCGAAACCCAATGCGGAATACGCTGAACTTGAGAGATCATACACGTCTACCCCCTGCGACATAAGCCCGGATATGGCGGCCTGCTTGAGCATAACCGCTGCTATGCTTCCGTCTGTTGCTACCGCAGCGCCTGAAAGGGGGCCAAGCATCTTTCCATACGCTGAACTTAGCCTGACCACCGCCTCCGGCGACAGATTTCCATCCGAGTATCCGTTAATACCGCAATCGGTAAATTGCAGCTGTTTGCTTTGCCCCCATACTATGTTCTCTTCACACTTTACGCCATCCTCCAATTGCTTCTGCGGCCAGATCAGCACTCCAGGGCTCACGGTACAGTTATGGCCAACATAGGTTTTATTGCCGATAACCGCATTTTCAAATACGGAAGACCCTTCACTGATATGAGCGTCTTGGCAAACAACGGCGCCCCGAAGTTCAATATTGTTTCTAAGTCTTGCGCCTTTCATTAAAATTGAGCGCTTTATACTGCAATCCCTGCTTATCTTTACTCCGCTGCAGATTACAGAATATGCGTCGATGCACGTGTTCTCACCGATCTCCGTGTTGGACGATATATAGCATGGGCCATTTATTATTGTATTGGGAGATATTCCTGCCTTTGGCTCAATGAATACCCCATCCTTACTGTGTGCTATGGTTTCGAACGTGCATTTGCCGTCGAGCATATCCCTCTGAGCCCGCATATACTGCCTGATATCGCCTATATCGCACCAATAGCCTTCAGCGACATAACCATGTACTGTTATGCCCTTTTCAAACAACTTCGGAAACAGATCCTTGCTAAAGTCATACTTGGAGCCATCCGGTATCAGATTTATAACCTCCGGCTCCAATATATAGATGCCCGTATTTGCCAAATCGCTGAACACTTCGCTAAGTTGGGGTTTTTCAAGGAATCTGGTAATATGTCCTTGGCCATCCATTATAGCAACCCCATACTCCAATGGAAGCGCAACCTGCTTTAATACTATCGTGGCTGCCGCTCCCACACTTTTATGTCTTGCAATGGCTTTGCCCAAATCTATATCTGTTATAGCGTCGCCGCTTATTACAAGCACGCTGTCCCTGTAATTCCCCAGCGCCATTTTCACGCTTCCCGCCGTCCCCAGAGGGTTTTCCTCAACCGAATAGGAGATCTTTACGTTCTTATCCTTACCCTCTCCCAGATGATCCTTAATTGCGTTGGGCAAGTAGTGAAGCGTAACTGAAATATCCTCTATACCATGTCGCTTTAAAAGTTCCACACAATAATCTATTACTGGTTTATTTAACAGCGGTACCATTGGTTTTGGCATGGTGCAGGTAATCGGACGTAGCCTGCTGCCCTCACCGCCCGCCATAATGACAGCTTTCAAGAAAACACCACCTCTCAAAATGATAACGGTATTATTGTGTTCATCTTTTGACAAAAGTAATACCGCGATTTTCTTTTATTCTCTTGAAAGTTAATGTTAGTTTCGAAATATGTATGCATATTGGATGGACATTTAGGAGTCAAATACCAATATATTTCCAGCTGTTAAACCGAAGCGTAAAGGCGTGATGCCATAATTAATAAATGCGAATTGGTCTACTATACACCTCCGCATGTTCTGGACGCGTTATAGCTATGGATATGAGTTAACGTAAAAAGAAAACAACGGGCCTCTGAGCCAAGCTCAAAGACCCGTTTTTCCTTATCATTTACAAATAGCTAACCTATCCATCGAAAATAGGCGTTGTTGTCAATGGTACAATAATACTTTTTGTCGTTTCCCCAATCTGTGCCAAGTGAAGCTACCCTGAAAAACAAAACGTCGCTTGGCAGGGTGCTTCCGCTGCCGTTAAGTACCTCTCTTGCCGC
>URFJ01000166.1 GCA_900547135.1 uncultured Eubacteriales bacterium
TCCATACCAAGACAACCGCACAATTTATAGAACTTTTCCTCATCCAATTCAGCCTGTTCGTCAAGGGTGATATTATACCTTAGCGTGTCGGGGGGCAGCATCGGCTCCTGCTCGGATATGCCTATGAACCCGCCGCACACTCTGCGCATATCAAGCAGGGATATGCGTATGCCGTTTAGGACACCTCCCCCAAAAACTCGTCCATGTACAGGCCGACCAGCACGTTTATAAGCGTGCTCTTTCCAGAGCCGTTCTCGCCCATAAGCGCATATATCTTCCCCTTTTTGAACATAACGCTGCAATTGCGCAGAACACAATTATCGCCATATGAAAACGTTAGATTTATGGCTTCAATGCAAACTATCCCGTCGGGTACTTCCTCCCCGTTGCTTTGCTCGTGAACTCCGAATATATCCTTAAGGCGGTTATAGGAAACCGTGTTTTCCTGTACGCTTTGCCCAAGGTTAAAGAAATACCTTGTAGCCGACATCATCATGCTGAAGTAACATGATATAATGGCGAAATAGCCTACGGAAAGGCTTCCGTTTATAACCGATATACCGCCGAACAGGAATACAAGCACGTTAGCAACCGTCATTATTATTTTATCAACGCTCGAAAAAAGATAGCTTGTCCTTTGATACCTCAGCGCTTTGTTCAATAAGCTTATAAATACGCCTGTAAGACGCTTTATGAACCCGCTCCCTACTCCATGAAGCTGGATGAACTTAACATTAAATAATTGCCCATTTAATTTGCCAAAGTATTTGGACTGTTCCTCTTTATATTCATAGCTTGTCTTAAAGAGCGTTTTCTTAAATGCTGTATAGCTCAAAAAGTAAAGCGCGTTTAAGACAATAAGCGCTATCCCAAGGTATGCGTTAAAAGAAAATATTAACGCCAGCGGCGCAATTACCATAACTGCGTTTATCACGATCTGCTGCAATACGCCGATGCAGAAATTTATCAATGCGTTTGAATCATTGTTGATTCGTTGATTCAAATAAGCTGTATCCTGCCCCTGCGTAAAGCGCGGCGACAGGTTCTGCAAATGCTTTATGGCGTCAATATTAAGCCTGAACGCGATTTGGGTTTGCAGCTTCATGTACAGGCGGTTGCTTACATATCCAAGAACCAGCCCGACAATGCTGAAAGAAACAAAAATAGCGATATACCGGCCAAGGAAGGATGTATCCGTTGCCTGAACAAGCTGGTCTATAAAGCTGCCGGAGATATAGGGTAACACCACCGTAGTCATACTGCTGAATATGCAGATAAGTATATAGAGGATGAGTTTCCCCCTCTTTTCATTGAGGTGTTTTCCGCAAAACTTAAATATCCGCTTCATTGTGATCTCCCCTCTATAACCCGTTGCATGCCTTGGCTGTTGTTCTTTATGATTACATTTATATAATTATCCTGAAGTATGGATGGACCCGTACACGCTCTTATCAGCTCAGTACGGTAAGTGTCCTTTACCTCCCTCCAATCCAGCCCCAATTCAGTTTTTATCGTTTCAAAATATGGGTAATTATCCTCCAATATCTCCCATAAGGCATCATAGTCTTCAAGTGCTTGCTGTTTAGATAGAAATAACTGCCTTCCATCTGAACTAACCTTCAGTTCTGTTTCATATGGAAGGGGGAAATTATCATAATCAGAAAACCTGTTTGGAGTAGCCTTATTAGGCGTTCCTGGAGAATGCTCTGAAATGCTAGGATCAGCGATGAACCCATCGCAGGAGCATAAAAGGAGCATTAGCATTGATAAAACTAAGAAAAATAACTTATATGGCTTCATACTTTTATAGTTCCTTTTAAATTCTAGTCATCCTAAGTATAATACTGCGGTCAGCAGTTATTTATTAACCATTAGAGATTTCAATAATGCGCTTATCCGCCCTAAGGCTCAGGAATCATTTTGCCTACACAAGCCCGGGCCCCGCATAAACTGCAATTGTCAGCACATAAAGTCTCACAGTTACCGGCACATAGGGTTTTGCATTCAACGCCACATAGCGATTTACACTCTGCCCCACATATATCAATAAAACACTCTATGAAGCAGTTCTGGTC
>URFJ01000167.1 GCA_900547135.1 uncultured Eubacteriales bacterium
CCAGCTGCGGCGAACGGCTCGCCCCTGATGCATCCGCCTACGTTCGCGCCCAGACGAGTCCCGGTGCGTCAGGCTTCGCCGGAACCGGCCGACGAGCTGGACCGCTTGTGGGAAAACCTGGCCTGGCTACAAGAGGACATGTCTGCCGATCCGGAGGATGAGGAGGACGGAGAGGACGCCGTGCCCACGGACCAGATGCCCGTGCCTGCGCCGGTGCCGCTGGAACCGGTTTTGACTGCCCGGAGCGGCGGCCGCACGCGCTGGGTGTGGGTGGGCGCGCTGACGGCGTTGGCCGCGATGGGATGTGCGCTGTGGTGGCTGGACGGATTGCTGTTTTGAAGAAAGGAACCCGACGCCTGGAAAATGGGCGTCGGGTTTTTCTGATCCGTCAAAGGGGATAGACAAGCGGAAGATAATACGATATAATGTATATCGATGATTTCAAAGCAACACGAAGCAATACAACCTACTTATAAAGGATCGGGAGGCATGAAAAATGGAGAAGATGAAGGTACTGGCGCCACTGGACCCGGCGTTTGAGCCCATCTACCGGGGGCTTGAGGCCTTTGCCGCGCGGGCGGCGGAGGGGCCTGAAATCCGCATTGCCGTGGAACGCAACGACGGCCTGGTGGCTACGCATGATATGCGCATCCTCCCGGAGGGCGAGGACGACGCGCTGAGCCTGCGCATGGTGGAACGCATGGTCAAGAGCATGCTGTGGGTATACGGCGGCTTCCGCGTGACCATCGCGGGCAGCAAAGCCGTATACGAGGGTGTGAAGGCGCAGTACTGCGAGGGTGGCGCGCGCGCCTTTGACGCGAATTTCATGGCGCACGTTTATGAGCATCCCTTTGAGGTATGCTATGCCGCCACGCCCGCCGAGGCCCCGGCCCGCAAGGACGCCTCCGCGCCCATCGGCCGCCACCTGGACGGCTGCCGGATCGGCTTTGACGCCGGCGGAAGCGACAGAAAGGTATCTGCCGTTATCGACGGAGAAACCGTACAATACAGCGAGCTTGAGCTTAAGGACGGATATTTTGAATTTAATTTTAAAGGAAACGGCAGCTGTACCGCAACGCTTGCGGGTATTGAATATAAAGGCAGTTATGTTTTCAGCGGCACAAGCGTTGACGCTACACTAAACGGCAACAGCGAAAAGCTGAGTTATGAAGCGACAAGGCAAACTCTCACCTATTCGTACGATAACACAACATCATTTACATTTATAAAAGACCAGAATTAAAACTTTCCCCTGCATATTTTTGAGTATGCAGGGGAAAGTTTTATGCTTCTGTTTTATTGTTAATCTGTTTTTGATATAACTTTTTCATCAATACAACCGAAATAACGGCAGACAAAATCTCTGCAACAGGTACGGAAAGCCAAATTATCCATTCGCCGCAAATTGATTTATTGACAAGCACAGTAAATATCCACGCAAGAGGCAATACAAACACAAGTTGTCTGCAAACTGAAACTATCAGCGACTGCATTCCGCCGTTAATTGCCTGAAACATTCCCTGAAAAGCTATGTTAATGCCGGCAAATATAAAACTTGCCGATACTATTCTCATTGCGCCGATACATAACAATTGTGTTTCACCCGAAAGTCCAAAGGCACTTGAAAGCGGATTAGCTATAATTTCTATTACCGCCAGACCTACAAACATTATTACTGTTGTGTAAATTGAGCCGAATTTTATACTGTCGTCAATTCTCTTTTTACTCTTCATTCCAAACGCATATGACATAATCGGAGTTATGGCATCTCTTAATCCGAACGCTGCAAAAAGTATGAATTGCTGTATTTTATAGTACAATCCGTAAGCTGTTACCATCGCCTCACTGACCGTACCCAAAATAAGATTAAAGCCGTAAGTCATAACCGACATAAGCGCCTGAGCAATTATTGCAGGCAAACCGATTTTATAAATGTTCAGTATTGTATTTGCCGACGGCTTAATGTTTTTAACATTATTGGTTATATCTTTGTACTCTTCTGTAATAATCGCCTTCTCTTCCAGCTCCCATATTTCATTAAACAGATGAACCAGAATATCGTTAATT
>URFJ01000168.1 GCA_900547135.1 uncultured Eubacteriales bacterium
CTGGACCGTGCCGCCATTATAATGGCCCCTGCGCTCACGCTCAATGACCGCCTGGTATATCTGGCCGGAGGTGGCATTGTTGGCCTTTGTTAGGAATTCGTTGATAAACCTTTCATAGTGGCCAACATCCAGGTCGGTTTCAGCACCGTCGTCTGTAACGTACACCTCGCCATGCTGATATGGGTTCATCGTACCAGGATCCACGTTAAGATACGGGTCCAGCTTGCAGATGGATACGCTGTAGCCGCGGCTCTTGAGAAGCCGTCCTAGTCCAGCGGCCGTTATACCTTTGCCCAATGAAGATACCACGCCCCCTGTAATAAAAACAAGTTTAGTCTCCATGTTTCCCCCTTCAGTGTCTTATACGGACTATCTGCAGTCCCCTATATCATTATAAAACGGACGCCTTACAAGACGCCCGTTCGTGAGCCCTAATGATTATACTATTATTAATCTATCATTTGCAACCGCATTTTTCTATTTATTGCGCTTTCAAAATCAATAGTAGAATCCCCAAAACACCATGAAAAGCACAATAATTATAGCAAACGCAATCGTAAGCAAATAACATATCTTCTGATACCTAAAGAGTTCGCTCTTTTTCCAGGTTATCGCCATCCACAATACACATGCGATCATAACTGCTGTCATGACATAGTTAATTATAAACTGCCAGATCGTTTGGGCATAGGTAAGGTTAACGCTTGAATAGCTTACGAGAATTCCGTTATTTATAGTCGTTATCAGAATGGCAAGCGCAAGTGGCAGTAGCAGCTTTGACGCGCCGCGCGTTGAAATGCACCTGCGTTTATTATGTACAACGCCAATGGCAACGCCAACAATCGGCGCCAGTGAACAGAGTGCGCAAAAATATACTAATATTATGCTTGAATTTATTACTGCCAAGCTCCTGCTCCACTCGGTGGGGACGTACTCAACTCCATCAAATACCATTTTATTTACAACACCGTCGATATAGTCAAAATAGATTATATTGCCAGCCCTGTCCATAAAAAGATAAGGCTGTATCTGCGTAATAACCTCAAAATATGGTAAATATGTGGCGCCTGCCCTATAATTTATTGAGTACATCTTTGAATATAAGTATAGTTTGTTTTCGGAAAATTTAGAATACTCCATTGCGATTAACGGGTGATAGACCTTTAAATAGCTTACGAATTCCTGATAGCCCGAATGCGGATGGTCAGCTCTCATGAACTCATCCGTAAGTTCCGAGGGATATGGCAGATCCCCGTTCGTGAATTCAATTTTGCGCGTACCGAACAGCGCGTCAAACGTACCGTCCACGCCTATGCCTCCAAGGCTTGAAAGCAATATTATACCCAAGCCGTTTTCCGGCGATAGGGCAAATGTACCGCAAAACCCGCTCATATTCACATTCTGGCCCAGGGTTTTTATATTTCCATCCCGCTCAATGAAGCCATGGGATATACCGTTGATATAGTCATGTATTTTATATGAGTATGAAAACATGGTTTCAAGCGTCTCATTGCTGGCGAATAACGGAGACGCCGCCCCTACAGCCGGCATGAGCGCCTTCATGAACCTTGAAAGGTCTGACACAGTGCTATACGCACCATAGGACGGGTATAGGGTGAACGCCATAACCCCGCCTTTGACCCTGTCGATAAGCTCAGGGTTGTCGGATAAAGACCTGTCGACAGCGGTGGAATCCATTCCCAAAGGGGTTAGTATATTTTCTTTTACGTATTCCGGGTAGGTCTTGCCGCTTACTCGTTCCACTATATAGGCCGCAAGGGATGCAGAGAAGGTGGATTCGGTTTTTACCGTTCCAGGTTTGTAAGCCTGTCCTGGTTCCACAATCGACAGGTATTCGCCAAGGGGTAGCCTTTCATCGTCCTTGTCAAAGGCCGTTTCGGAACGCCAGCAGTTCTCCCAGCCGGCGTTTTGGTTCATAAGATGCTCCATAGTAATCGGGTCGCTGAACTTTAAGCGTCTTAAGAAATTATTGGGAAGATAATCCCTAATATCCCTAT